>PARB01000011.1 GCA_002709505.1 Paracoccaceae bacterium
ACGCCTCGCCGACGACCGAGGTTCTGGTCGAGGAATCGGTGATCGGCTGGAAGGAGTACGAGATGGAGGTCGTCCGCGACAAGGCGGACAATTGCATCATCATCTGCTCCATCGAGAACATCGACCCGATGGGCGTTCATACCGGCGATTCGATCACCGTCGCCCCGGCGCTGACGCTGACCGACAAGGAATACCAGATCATGCGCGACGCCTCGCTGGCGGTGCTGCGCGAGATCGGCGTGGAGACCGGCGGCTCGAACGTGCAGTTCGCCGTCAATCCCGAGAACGGCCGGCTGATCGTTATTGAAATGAACCCGCGCGTGTCGCGCTCCTCCGCGCTTGCCTCCAAGGCGACCGGCTTCCCGATCGCCAAGATCGCGGCCAAGCTTGCGGTCGGCTACACTCTGGACGAGCTGGAAAACGACATCACCGGCGGCGCGACCCCGGCCTCCTTCGAGCCGTCGATCGACTATGTCGTGACCAAGATCCCGCGCTTCGCCTTCGAGAAGTTCCCCGGCGCCGAGCCGATCCTGACCACCGCGATGAAGTCCGTCGGCGAGGTCATGGCCATCGGCCGGACCTTCGCGGAAAGCCTGCAGAAGGCCCTGCGCGGCCTGGAAACCGGCCTCGACGGCCTCAACGAGGTCGAGATCCCCGGCCTTGGCCAGAACGACGACAAGAACGCCATCCGCGCGGCCCTTGCCTCGCCGACCCCGGACCGCCTGCTCAAGGTGGCCCAGGCCGTGCGGCTCGGCATGGACCTCGACCAGATCTACCGCTCCTGCCACATCGACCCGTGGTTCCTGCGCCAGCTCCAGGGGATCGTCGAGATGGAGGAGAAGATCCGCGCCCACGGGCTGCCGGATCACGCCGAAGGCCTGCGCAAGCTGAAGTCGATGGGCTTTTCCGACGCGCGGCTTGCCTCCCTTGCCGGCCTTGAGGAAAGCGACGTGCAGAGCCAGCGCGCGCGCCTCGACGTGCATCCGGTCTACAAGCGCATCGACACCTGCGCGGCGGAATTCGCCTCGCCGACCGCTTATATGTACTCCACCTACGAGCCGCCCTTCGCCGGCAAGCTGGCCGACGAGGCCGACCCGAGCGACCGCAAAAAAGTCGTGATCCTGGGTGGCGGCCCCAACCGTATCGGCCAGGGCATCGAGTTCGACTATTGCTGCTGTCACGCCGCCTTCGCGCTGCAGGACGCAGGCTTCGAGACCATCATGGTCAACTGCAACCCGGAGACCGTGTCGACCGACTACGACACCTCCGACCGGCTCTATTTCGAGCCGCTCACCGCTGAAGACGTTCTGGAGATCATCAACGTCGAGAAGCGCAAGGGCACGCTCCACGGCGTGATCGTGCAGTTCGGCGGCCAGACGCCGCTGAAGCTCGCCCAGGCGCTGATGGATGCCGACGTGCCGATCCTGGGCACCTCGCCCGACATGATCGACCTGGCCGAGGACCGCGACCGCTTCCAGAAGCTCCTGCACAAGCTCGGCCTCAAGCAGCCGCAGAACGGCATCGCCTATTCGGTCGAGCAGAGCCGGCTGATCGTCGCCGACCTCGGCCTGCCGCTCGTGGTGCGCCCCTCCTATGTGCTGGGCGGACGCGCGATGCAGATCATCCGCGACGAGGAGGCGCTCAACGCCTATCTGCTCGGCACGCTGCCGGAGCTGGTGCCGGGCGACGTGCGCGCCAAATATCCGAACGACAAGACCGGCCAGATCAACACGGTGCTCGGCAAGAACCCGCTGCTGTTCGACCGCTATCTCGACGGCGCCATCGAGGTCGATGTCGACGCGATCTGCGACGGCACCGACGTCTTCGTCTGCGGCATCATGGAGCACATCGAGGAAGCCGGCATCCACTCCGGCGACAGCGCCTGCTCGCTGCCGCCGCATTCGCTGTCGGCGGACACCATCGAGGAGCTGACGCGTCAGGCCAAGGCGCTGGCCAAGGGCCTTGCCGTCGGCGGCCTGATGAACGTGCAGTTCGCGATCCGCAACGGCGACATCTTCGTGCTCGAGGTCAACCCGCGCGCCTCGCGCACGGTGCCCTTCGTCGCCAAGACCATCGGCCAGCCGATCGCCAAGATCGCCGCCCGCGTCATGGCCGGCGAGAAGCTCGCCGATTTCGGGCTCTCCCTGCCGCCGCTCAAGCATGTCGCGGTCAAGGAGGCGGTGTTCCCCTTCGCCCGCTTCCAGGGTGTCGACACGGTGCTCGGACCGGAAATGCGCTCCACCGGCGAGGTCATGGGCCTGAGCAGCTCCTTCGAGGTCGCCTTCGCCAAGTCGCAGCTCGGCTCCGGCACCCGCGTGCCGACCAGCGGAACGGTCTTCGTCTCGGTGCGCGACGCCGACAAGGAGCGCGCGCTCGACCCGATCGAGCGGCTCGCGCGGCTCGGTTTCAAGATCATCGCCACCCACGGAACCCAGGCCTTCCTGGAGGAGCGGGGGATTTCATGTGCCAAGGTGAACAAGGTGCTTGAAGGGCGACCGCACATCGTCGATGCTATCAAGAATGGAGAGGTCCAGCTGGTCTTTAACACGACCGAAGGGGCGCAGGCCCTCTCCGACAGCCGGTCGATGCGCCGCGCCGCGCTCTTGCACAAGGTCCCCTATTATACGACCTTGGCGGGAGCCGTTGCGGCTGCGAAAGGGATCGAGGCATACGCTTCAGGCCATCTTGAAGTGTTCCCCTTGCAGGCCTATTTCGCACAGACCTGAGTTCAGAGCGTCCCGACCGGAAACCCGGTCGGGCGGTGGATTTTTTATCGCGCGCCCGGAATCGGGCGCGCGCAGTGGAAGGGTCGGAGACCTATGGAAAAAGTTCCGATGACCGGCGCCGGCTACGCCATGCTGGAGAAAGAACTGAAGCAGCGCACGTCCGAAGAGCGTCCGCGCATCATTCAGGCGATCTCGGAGGCCCGCGCCCACGGCGACCTGTCGGAAAACGCGGAGTACCACGCCGCCAAGGAGCAGCAGAGCCTGAACGAGGGCCGCATCAGCGAGCTCGAGGACAAGCTCGGCCGCGCCGAGATCATCGACGTGAGCAAGCTGTCGGGTGACACCGTGAAGTTCGGCGCCACGGTGACCCTCGTCGACGAGGACACCGAGGAAGAGAAGAAATACATGATCGTCGGCGACGTCGAGGCCGACGTGAAGCTCGGCCGCATCTCGATCTCGTCGCCGATCGCCCGCGCGCTCATCGGCAAGGCCATCGGCGACACCGTCGAGGTCACCGCCCCCGGCGGCGCGCACGCCTATGAGATCATCAACGTCACCTACGGCTGACGCCAGCCCCGCGCCTGAACGGCGCTGACAAGACACAGACCGAAACGCCGCCCGGATCCCCTCCTGGCGGCGTTTTGCGTTGTGGGGCAGCCACTTGCGCGCGGTTTATCGCGGCGCGTGCAATATCGCTTAATTCTGCGCGGGATTTTGCGAAATTTGCGAGCCGAGTTGACGATATTGATCGTGGGGCCGGTCGGAGCATGCGAAGCGGAAGGCACCTGTCGTAACCGTCGCGGCGAGACTTGTCCCCACAGGTGGGGATAAAGGCGCATCGGGCATAACTGTGAAACCGGTTCGGCCGCGACGCCCCCACAAAGTCGAGGATACCCGGCTTCGCCAGGTTATCCGGCCGCCGTCCCGGGCCACCCTTGCGGACCGCCCGATCCGCCGGTCGAAAACGGGCATAACCGCGACAGGGAAGTTTTCCAGACGCCTTTGCGAGACGCTCGGCAAAAGGGTCCAAACCACGCTCGGCGCCTCCCTCTGCGATCACCGCCCGGCTGCGTCCGGCAACCCGCAAGGTCAGCCCCTGCCGCTCCATTCGCACACAGTGCCGAAACGGGCATATCCCTTCGCACAGAGAAACCGACTGATCCGCGACCGACTGTCCCTGACAGACTGCCGGCTCACGGTGACAGCATGTCCAAGACGTTCTCTTTCGGAAACGCCCGCCCCCCTCCGCAGCCCTCCTAGCCCAATTCCGTTATGAGAACTCCAAACCAGCGCGAGGTCACAGAACAGCAGAACGAATTGCGAACAAATAGAGAATATGCGACGTTGAATTGCCTTCACAATGAAAGGGAAAAGCTATGGTCGATCTCGTCGATGATTTTGACGATTTTTTTCAGGATCGTGAATTCGATCCAACTGCGACCTTGTGGACCACCTACCTGACAATTCCGCGCCCCTTGAAATTATCAGATGAGCAGATGGAAGTGTATTTCGCTGACAGGGATGGGCGATGGAGTCATGAAACCAAGGCAGCAATCGCTCAACATCGTGCAAGTGGTCTAGACCTCAACGAAAACTGGGCGCTTGCGTCAAGAGTGTGGTCATGCCCCGGTTGTCGGCGTTCTAAATCTGAGATTTTCAGATTGTCAAAAAGGAACATTCTTCTTGCAAAGTTGGAACTCCATCACGACCATATGGCAGATTTTGTTTGGCCGCGCATTCAGACGCTTCTCGGGGCAAATTGGCGGGAGTCCGCCGTTCCCGGTTTTAGCGAACTCATCGAATTGATCCAAGGCCTTGCAATCCGATTTAATAAAACTTTGATTTGCTCTGAATGCAACTCAGCTGACGGAAAGGTGAAACGAGAATTTCATAGTTTAATCGACAGACGATTCTCATTTACTTTTAATGAAATTGGACAATTTATTCGGGTCAATGCACAAAATGATCATGACGTCGATTACGATAGGGCTTTCGAGGTTTGGAAAAGCGCTCGGGAAAGTTTTGAAGTACGCGTAAATCTCGTTGATCGCTTGCTTGGCGAAATGGACAAAGGGCACATATTTAGAGAGCGGGGCGGCCAAGCGCCCAATACTCTTATTTGCGGCGAAATGCGGCCCAGCAATGTGCTACTTGATACTTTCCGGCGAGACGCAAAAGAAAGCGAGCGGTACCGATTGTTATATAACTTTAGGTCGGAGTTCATTGCACGCTCCACTAGTCGAGATTCTGCGCAACTGCCGAGAAGGGCATCATCAAAGCATTCAGACCGCCCCACCGAAATTGAATTTGAGAAATACATTGACCGGGTCTCTGAGAAGCGTTGGCAGAGGACGCCATCCAACTGGAACACTCCGATTTGCGAGCGCTCCAAGAAAGAAATTATCCGAAAGAGCAAGAATGGTGCATGGACAGGTGGAATACGTGAAAAAATAGAATATATCGACGAGGAGGATTTCGAGAAGATTAAGATACGAAAAATTTTGTTCCCTAACTTTAAAAACGAGTACTGGATCGCCAGGACTCAATCCAATTCTATTTGTTCGGAATGCTCTGAAATAACGGCACGAGTATCTCAGACTGATCCTTCCCTCACAGAACCGTATCTTAAGCTTCAAGATTTACAGGACTGCATTGTTGATACTGCTCCTCATCAACGCCACCAGATCGACTTTGACCTGGCCCGGCAACGTAGTGTGCGAAATGAGGGCTATCGGTCAGCCGCAACCGCGCTCGATGCCTACAACAGTTTACTGTCGAAAGTTCATCTTCAGATGAAAATTTGGAGTGATCGCGGCATGCCGCGGTCAAAGATCATTTATGAATTGTGCGAAGACCTAAGAGTATACAATAATATTGAAGACGGAACAGTTAGAGAGGAAATTGTTAAGTGGCTATTGAAGCAGGAAGCGAGAAAACCAGAGACAGAATAGCATAGGCCCTTGGACAAGTTACTGTCACGCAAGAGGTGAAGGAAGGCAGGCCAGCCCCCCTCACCCCAGTTCCTTCATCGGCACCACCGGATCGTTCTTCGTCTGGCGAATGGTGAGCGCCGTGCGGACGCTGTCGACGTTGGGGGCGGCGGTGAGGTCGCGGATGATGAAGTTCTGGAAGCTTTGCAGGTCCGGCACCACGCATTTCAGCAGGAAGTCGACCTCGCCCGACAGCATGTAGCACTCGCGCACTTCCGGCCAGCCGTTCACCGTGTTTTCAAAGGCGATGAGATCGGCCTCGGTCTGGCTGTGCAGGCCGACCATGGCGAAGGCGGTGACCTCGTAGCCGAGCTGCTTTTCGTCGAGCAGCGTGCGGTAGCCGCGAATGAGACCGGCCTCCTCCAGCGCCCGCACCCGGCGAAGGCAGGGCGGCGCGGAAATTCCGACGCGGCGCGCAAGCTCCACATTGGTGATGCGTCCATCGGCCTGCAGCTCATTCAAAATGTGCCAATCAATCGCATCGAGGCGGATTTTCACACTGGTCTCCTTCGCAAATCACTGGCACAGACGGGCGGCGCGCCGAGCGCGCATCAAGCCCGGCGCATGCATCACGCAGCGGCTTTCAGGATCCGCGCCGGGGGAGCGCGCGAACCCCGTCTTCTTTCTTAGCGGCTTATGATTTTTTGCGTAAGTCTGCAATAGTGTAACAACGAGCGGCATGAACAAGAAATATCACGAAAGCGAAACGGCTGTGGACGACGCGAGCATCTGGATCGTCAGCGACGGCAAGGCCGGCGACGAAACCCAATGCATCGGTGTGGCCGATGCGTTGGGCAGGCCGTTCGAGATCCGCCGCGTCGCCCCGCGCGCCCCCTGGAGCTGGCTGATGCCCTGGGGCGGCATCGACCCGCGCGACGCGCCCGAAAAGCCCGGCTCCACCATCGCGCCGCCCTTCCCCGACATCGCGATTGCCTCCGGCCGCCGGGCGGTCGCATATCTGGCGCGGATCAAGCGCGACAGCGGCGGCCGCACCTTCACCGTGTTTTTGAAGGACCCGCGCATCGGCACCCGGGCAGCCGACCTGATCTGGGTCGCCGAACACGACAAGTTGCGCGGCGACAACGTGCTGGTGACGGCAAGCGGCCCGCATCGCTTCACCCAGGAGCGCATTGCGGCCGCGCGCGCCGATCCGCTGCCCGAGATCGCCGCCCTTGAGCATCCGCGCGTCGCCGTGCTTGTCGGCGGCGACAGCCGAACCCACCGCTTCCTCGACCTCGACGTCGCCCGTTTCGCCGAGGGGCTGGCGCGCATCGCCGGCGCCGGCGCCGGCGCGCATTTGATGATCACGCCGTCGCGGCGCACGCCGGAAGCGCTGCTTGCAGCCCTCGCCCCTTACGCTGGGTCGACCGACCACCTGGTGTGGGACGGCACGGGCGAAAACCCGCTGCTTCAATATCTGGCCAATGCCGATGCCATCGTCGCCACCGCCGATTCCGCCAACATGATCGGCGAGGCGCTGGCGACCGGCCGGCCCATCCATGTGTTCCACCCCTCCGGCGGACACAGAAAATTCAACGCGTTTCTGGAGGCATTGACGCGCATTGGTGCCGTCCACCCCTTCCCTGGGCCGTTGAAAACGACTACCTACGAGCCAATCGATTCAACCCCGCGGATCGCCCAGGCGATCAGATGGCGCTTTGCGGCGCATCGCGCCGGCACCCGGTAACAGGGCCGGATGTAACGGGCAGCCCGGCCAGCCAGGCCCAACCACCTTGAACTCCGCCTTGTGAAGGAGAGTGCGACCATGACCGAACAGCATCACAAGCTCCTGATCGTCGGATCGGGCCCGGCCGGATACACGGCCGCCGTCTATGCCGCGCGCGCCATGCTGGAACCGGCGCTCGTCACCGGCATCCAGCCGGGCGGCCAGCTGACGATCACCACCGAGGTGGAAAACTACCCGGGCTTCGCCGATCCGATCCAGGGCCCCTGGCTGATGGAGGAGATGCGCAAGCAGGCGGAAAACGTCGGCACGCAGATCATCTACGACACGATCCTCGAGGCCGACCTCTCCGCACGCCCCGTGCGCCTGACCGGCGACAGCGGCACGGTCTACACCACCGATGCGCTGGTGATCGCCACCGGCGCCCAGGCGAAGTGGCTGGGCATCCCGTCCGAGGAAGCCTTCATGGGTGCCGGCGTCTCGGCCTGCGCCACCTGCGACGGCTTTTTCTACCGGGGCAAGGAGGTGATCGTGGTCGGCGGCGGCAACACCGCCGTGGAAGAGGCGCTGTATCTCGCCAACCTCGCCTCCAAGGTCACGGTCGTGCACCGGCGCGACGAATTCCGCGCCGAACGCATCCTGCAGGACCGGCTCGAGAAGAACGACAAGATCGAGGTGATCTGGGACAGCGTTGTGGAAGAGGTGCTTGGCGGCGGCACGCCGAAGGCGGTCACCGGCGCGCGGATCAAAAACGTGAAGACGGGAGAGACAAGCGAGATCGCCGCCGACGGCTTCTTTGTCGCCATCGGCCACGCGCCGGCGGTCGAGCTCTTCAAGGACCAGATCCAGATGAAGCCGTCGGGCTATATCTGGACCGCGCCGGACAGCACGCAAACCTCGATCCCGGGCGTCTTCGCCGCCGGCGACGTCACCGACGAGATCTACCGCCAGGCGGTGACCGCCGCGGGAATGGGTTGCATGGCAGCGCTGGAAGCGGAACGCTACCTCGCCGGGCTCGACGTTGCAGACGCCGAAGCAGCCGAATAGACTTCGCGTTCGTACAAGTAAATCATTGAGAAAAAGGCTGTCGCTGTGCCGTTGGACTGGGACAAACTCCGTATCTTCCATGCTGCGGCACAGGCCGGGAGTTTCACCCACGCGGGCGAGACGCTCAACATGAGCCAGTCGGCCGTCAGCCGTCAGGTCAGCGCGCTGGAACATGACCTCAAGGTTCCGCTGTTCCACCGGCACGCCCGCGGGCTGCTGCTGACCGAACAGGGCGAGGTGCTCTATCGCACCGCGCGCGAAGTCTTCATGAAACTGGAGGCGGCGCAGTCGCGCCTCACCGACAGCCGCGAGAAGCCGAGCGGCGTGCTCAGGATCACCACCACGGTCGGCCTCGGCTCGACCTGGCTGACCCAGCGGCTGAACGAGTTCATCGATCTCTATCCGGAGATGGAACTCCGGCTGATTTTCGACGACGACGAGCTCGATCTCGGCATGCGCGAGGCCGACGTCGCCATCCGCCTGCGCCAGCCGACCCAGCCGGACCTGATCCAGCGCAAGCTGTTCACGGTGCATTTCCACATGTTCGCGGCGCCCTCCTACATCCAGCGCTTCGGCTCGCCCAAATCCATAGACGAACTCGACGGCCACCGGATCATCACCTTCGGCGAGCACGCCCCGCCCTATCTGCGCGACATGAACTGGCTGGAAACGGCCGGTCTGCCGGCGGGCCAGCAGCGGCGCTGCGTGCTGCGCATAAACAACGTCGTCGCCATCAGGCGGGCGGTGGAGCGCGGCATCGGCATCGCCATCCTGCCGGACTACATCAACGAGGAAGGCTCGGGCCTGGTGCAGCTTTTGCCCGAAGCGGACGTGCCGAGCTTCGACACCTATTTCGTCTATCCGTCCGAACTGAAGAACACGGCCCGCATCACCGCCTTCCGCGACTTCCTGCTCGCCAAGGCCGAACGCTGGACGTTCTGAGCACCAACGCTGCGCAACGACCGGGTTTCGCTGCATCGCCGCATCGCCGGCGGCGATGCCGGGCAGCGGCTGTGCCTGCCCGCGCGACCGCATTCCGCAGCGGAAGATTTCATCGCAAGATACTTGATAAAAATTCGGGCATTTCGCTGAAAATTCAGACGTCTGGTTCGCCCGCGCAAAACATGGCCGCAAGGCTGCCAACCAGATACGCGCAAAATGCATATCAGCAATGCAACACTGCTTCTTGAATAAGCACGTTGTGCACTGCATATAAGCAACAGGCTGTTGGTCTGCTTCGTCGCTACCTCCTCCCAGCGACGTGTGATGCGACCAGCTGTTCCCCTCTGGAAGGTGATTGCGCCACGATAGTGGCAAAATCAAATAACTGCCGGGTCTTCGGACCCGGCATTTTTTTTTGCCTGCAGCGCAGTCCCCTCGAGATACCCTAAGCCGCATATGAAAAAGGCCCGCGACCGTGTTCCGGCCCGGGCCTTTCCAGATGTATAACCGCGCAAACGCCCCGTTACATGAAGAGCGCTTCGCCCTCCAGGTCCTTGTAGAGGTGGGCGACCTGTTCGCCGTAGCCGTTGAAGAGACGGGTGGGGACCCGCTCGTCGGTGGCGAGCAGGCGTTCCGTCGCCTGGCTCCAGCGCGGATGCGGTACCTCCGGGTTCACATTCGCCCAGAAGCCGTATTCCGCCGCCTGGATCTTCTCCCAGAAGCTCACGGGGCGCTCGGCGGTGAAGGTGAAGCGCACGATCGACTTGATCGACTTGAAGCCGTATTTCCACGGCACGGCGAGGCGGAGCGGTGCACCGAACTGCTTGGCGAGCGGCTTGCCGTAGATCCCCGTCGCCATGAAGGCGAGTTCGTTGGTGGCTTCCTCGATGGTGAGCCCCTCGACATAGGGCCAGGGGTTCCAGGAGGCGCGCTGGCCGCTGGCCACCTCCGGATCGAAGAAGGTCTCCATGCGCAGGTATTTCGCGTCCGCCTGCGGGCCGGCGAGCTTGACGAGGTCGGCAAGCGGAAAGCCCGACCAGGGCACGGTCATCGCCCAGGCCTCGACGCAGCGGTGACGGTAGACCCGCTCCTCCAGCTGCACCTTGGACAGGAGATCGTCGATGCCGATCGTTTGCGGATTGTCGCAAAGCCCGTCGATCTTCACTTCCCAGGGCCGGATCTTCAGCGCCTGGGCGGCACTTGCGATCTGCTTGTGCGATCCGAATTCATAGAAGTTGTTGTAGGTGGACGAGATCTTCTCCGGCGTGATCGCCCGCTCAACCTGGTAGGCGTCATTGCGCGCCACCGGATAGAGCGCGGCGCTCGGATCCTCGGCGGCAAGGGCGGAGCGCGAGAACAGCGACCCGCCGGCAACGCCGCTGGCGGCGGCGAACCCGAGACCGGCCAGGATCTGGCGGCGGTTGAGGAACACATGCTCCGGGGTGACCGAGGATTCGGGAAGATCCCAGGCGCGTTTTCGGATGATCGGCATGGCTGCCTGTCCTTTCAAGGTGCTGACGCTCTTGCCCTGTCGCATATACCTGTCCCGGCTCGCGGACAAATCAAGCCCGCTTGATCGCCGGTGAGCGGCAGGTGATGAAACGCCCGGTCACGGCGCGGCGGAGATCCGGTAGAGCGCGCCGTCGGCCTCGTCGGTGGAAAACCAGAGCGTTCCGTCAGGGCCGTTTCGCAGCGTGCGAATGCGGCCATAGTCGCCGACGAGCAGCCGTTCCTCGCCGGTCACCTTGCCGCCCTCGACCTCAAGCCGGGCGATCAGCTGGTCCTTCAGGGCACCGACGAAGAGATCGCCCGTCCACGCGGGGACCGCATCGCCGGAATAAAACGCCATGCCCGAGGGTGCGATCGAGGGATCCCAATAATGCACCGGCTGCTCGAAGCCCTCGGCCGACGTGCCGACGCCGATCTTCGCGCCCGAATAATGCCGGCCATAGGAGATCGTCGGCCAGCCGTGGTTCTTGCCGGCTTCGGGACGATTGATCTCGTCGCCGCCGCGCGCGCCGTGTTCCACGGTCCACAGCAGCCCCGTATCGGGCTCGATGGCCGCGCCCTGGATGTTGCGATGGCCGGTGGACCACATCTCGGGAAGCGCCTTCGCACCGTCGGCGAAAGGGTTGTCCGCCGGAATGCCGCCGTTGCGCGTCACGCGCAGCACCGCACCTGCGTGATCGAAGGGATCCTGCGCGCGCTCCGCCTCGCCCCGGTCTCCGGTGGTCACAAACACCGTGCCGTCGGGCGCGGGAACGACACGCGAGCCGAAGTGCCGGCCGCCGCGCGTCTTCTTCTCCATGCGCGCGATCACCGTGACATCGGCGAGACGCACGGCATCGCCCTCGCGCACAAGCCGCGCACGCGCCGCCGTCGTGCCGGCGCCGCCCGACCCCGGCTCGGAATAGGTCAGGAAGATGTCGCCGGTCTCTGCGAAATCAGGGGCGACAACCACATCGAGCAGCCCGCCCTGCCCCGAGGCGCGCACCTCTGGCACGCCGGCGACCTCGATGCGCCGGTCGAAGCCGGCGGAGATCCAGACCATCCGCCCGTCGACCTCGTTCACCAGCAGCGAACCGTCGGGCAGAAAGTCGAAACCCCAAGGGTAGTCGAGATCGTCGACCATTTTCGTCACGGTGAACCGGGCGGAGGCCGCCTCGTGCACCTGTTGCGCGAGCGCCTGCGGCAGGCTCGCCAGCGCGACGACGCCTGCAAGAACAAAAGCTGAAACCGGAAACCGCATGAAACTCCTCCTGTCGAGCCGTGCCCCGAAGGAGAAGGTAGGCGCGCGGCCTCCGGTTTCCAGTCACGCAGCCTTTGCGGCGCGACGGGCGCAGACCTCGTCGGCGGCCTTGCCGTTCAGCTCCGCCAGATGGTCGAAACTGCGGGTAAAGCTCGCAACCCCTTGCGTCGCCGAGCGCAGCTCGACGATGAGGTCGGCGGTTTCGGCCGTGGGCATCATCGCGCGCACCTCGTCCCAGCCGGGCCAGCCCGGACGGGCATCGAAGCCGAGCAACTGGCCGCGCCGGGCGGAGACGATGCCGTTGATCCTGGGCGTCGCCTCGCTCGGACAGCGGATCGTCACCAGGTCGACAGGTTCGAGCAGCACCGGCCTGCACTTGGGCAGGCCCTCGCGCATCGCCTGGATCGCGGCCATGCGAAACGCCTGGTCGGAGGAATCGACGCTGTGGAACGACCCGTCGGTCAGGGTGACGCCGAGATCCACCACCGGAAAGCCCAGCGCCCCGTGGCGGATCGCCTCCTCCACCCCGGCGCGCACCGCCGGAATATACTGCTTGGGAATGACGCCGCCGGTGATCGTGTCTGTGAAACTGAAGCCCTCGCCGCGTTGCAGCGGATGGATATCGAGCGCCACGTCGCCGAACTGCCCGTGCCCGCCGGACTGCTTCTTGTGGCGCGCGCGCACCGAGGCCGAGCCGCGGATCGTCTCGCGGTAGGGCACTCCGGGCGGCGCCGTCTCGACCGCAAGACCGTATTTGCCGGCAAGCCGTTCGACCGCAACGCGCAAGTGCATTTCCCCCTGCCCCTGAAGCAGCGTTTCGCCGGTCCCGGGCGCGTGGACCACGCTGAGCGAGGGATCCTCCTCGGCAAGCTTTGCAAGGGCGGCGTTGAGCTTCACCTCGTCGCGGCGCTCGGCCGGGGAGACGGCGAGGCCCAGCACCGGCGGTGCCTCAATCGCCGGCAGCAGGGCCGCATCGACCGGCGCGTCGCCCAGCGTCTCGCCGGTCGCGACCGCCTCCAGCTTGCCGAGCCCCACCGTATCGCCGGGACCGGCGGCCTCGCGCTTTGTCGCCTGCTGTCCCATCAGCCGGAAAAGGCCGGACACCCTGGCGACGCTGCCGTCGCTGCGCGTCAGCGTGTCGGCATCGGCGACACGGCCGCTGAGCACGCGGACCAGCGACAACTTGCCGGCATGGGGCGTGTGCAGGGTCTTGAGCACCTGCACCACGGTCTCCGCCGCCCCGTCCTCAAGCCCGAGCCGCGCAAGGGTCTCCTCCACCCCCGGCGTCTCGTGCCGCAGCGCCTTGAACAACCGGCCGATGCCGTTTCCATGTTCGGCGGAACCAAAGAACACCGGACAGATCAGCCCCTCACGGGTCTCGCGTGCGAGATCGGTGAAGATCCGCTCGGGGTCCGGCGCCAGATCCTCCAGAAGCGCCTCCATCAGCGCGTCGTCGTGATCGGCCAGCGTTTCCAGCATGGAAAACCGCGCCTCGACCTCGCGCGCCATCGCCTCGTCGGGAATGTCGATGATCTCGCTCGGCGCGTGCTCGCGGTAGACATGGGCCCGCTCCAGCGCCAGATCGATGTAGCCGGTGGCAATCCCGTCCTTCCAGATCGGCACCTGGCGCAACAGCAGCGGCACGGCAGAGGCCGGCTGCAGCATCGCCAGAACCTCGCGGATCCGGCTTGCGGTGCGGTCGATCTTGTTGACGAAGACAAGCCGGGGAATGCCGCGCTCCTCCAGCTGCTTCAGGATGAGCTGCAGGGCGGGCACCTTCTTCTCGTCCGCCTCGACGACGACGACGGCGAGATCGACGCCGGCCAGCACGCCGGCCGTTTCGCCGAGAAAATCGACGGCTCCGGGACAGTCGAGGAAGGTGAAGGGATCGTCCATGAAGGCGGTCTCGGCCGCATTGACCTCGACACTCATGGCATGGGCGCGCGCTTCCGGCGCACCGTCGCCGACACTGTTGCCGGCCGAGACGCCACCCTGGCGGGAAATCGCGCCGGAGCGGGCGAGAAGGGCCTCCAGCAGCGTGGTCTTGCCGCTGCCCGAAGGACCGAGAATTGCGATGCATCGTGGCCGGGCGCCGCCGGCCGTTACCCTGTTGCCGTTCATGGGACCACTCCCTCTCCCGGCCATGTTGCGGTACCGGCAGGGGCCGCGAGAGGCGACCGATCCGGCAGACGAGCCCAGGACCGGGGCACGGCGATGACCGGGTCGGGCCGCGCGCCGGCGCAACCACCTGCCAACTGCAGGTGACGAGTAAAGCCCGCCGACATCCGGCGGTCCGGTATCGTCGCGCCGAAACCGGACCGGACGCAAGGAAATCCGTTGCCGCAGCGCAGCACGGGCGGGCGCGCGAGAGCCGGGCCGAAACGCAAAAAGCCGGCGGGTCGCCCCGCCGGCTTTCGCGTTTTTCGAGCGCGATCGCGGAGCGAGGCTCCGCGCGCGGCTTACTTCAGGTTCGCGCAGAAGCGCTGGATGCGCTCGCAGGCCTGTTCCAGCGCTTCCGTGGAGGTCGCGTAGGAAATGCGGAAGTTGGGGCCAAGGCCAAAGGCAGACCCATGCACCACGGCGACGCCTTCGGTTTCCAGCAGCTCGGTGACGAAGTCCTCGTCGGTCTCGATCACCTTGCCCGACGGCGCGGTCTTGCCGATCGTGCCGGCGCAGGACGGGAAGACGTAGAAGGCGCCTTCCGGCACCGGGCAGTCGATGCCCTTCGCCTGGTTGAGCATCGACACGACGAGGTCGCGCCGGCCCTTGAAGACCTCGTTGTTCGCCGGGATGAAGTCCTGCGGACCCGACAGCGCCTCGACGGCCGCCCACTGCGCGATGGAGCAGGGGTTGGAGGTCGACTGCGACTGGATCTTGGCCATTGCCTTGATCAGTTCCGCCGGACCACCGGCATAGCCGATGCGCCAGCCGGTCATGGCATAGGCCTTGGACACGCCGTTCACCGTCAGCGTGCGGTCGTAGAGACCCGGCTCGACCTGCGCGGGCGTGGTGAACTCGAAATCGTCGTAGACGAGATGCTCGTACATGTCGTCGGTCATCACCCACACATGCGGATGACGCATCAGCACGTCGGTGATCGCCTTCAGGTCCTCGCGGGTGTAGCCCGCGCCCGAGGGGTTCGACGGCGAGTTGAAGATGACCCACTTGGTCTTGGGCGTGATCGCGGCTTCCAGCGCCTCGGGCGTGATCTTGAAGGTCTTCTTGTCCGCCTCCACGATCACCGGCTCGCCGCCGGCGAGCAGCACCATGTCCGGATAGCTGACCCAATAGGGCGTGGGGATGATCACCTCGTCGCCCGGATTGATCGTCGCGATCAGCGCGTTGTAGAGCACCTGCTTGCCGCCGGTGCCGACGGTGATCTGGCTTGTCTCGTAGGTCAGGCCGTTCTCGCGCTTGAACTTCTCGACGATGGCCGCCTTCAGCTCGGGAATGCCGTCGACGGCGGTATATTTGGTCTTGCCTTCCTCGATCGCCTTGATCGCGGCCGCCTTGATGTTGTCCGGCGTGTCGAAGTCGGGCTCTCCGGCGCCGAGGCCGATCACGTCGCGGCCGGCAGCCTTGAGTTCCCGCGCCTTATTGGTCACGGCGATGGTGGCGGAGGGTTTGACGCGTGCGAGCGCGTCGGCGATGAAGGCCATTGGGATCTCCCGGTAAATGGGCATGAAGTGCAGGCCGCGAGACTACTTGCGCGCGGTATCGCGCGCAAGGCCGCAACACCCGCCATCGACCGCTATTCCGGCGCTCCAATCTCGATCCGCAGATGCGGAATTCCCGCCGACGTGCGCTCGCGGGAGTATCCGCCGGGACCGACCAGCCCCCGGATCCGGCGGCGAAGATTGGAAAACCCATGGAAGGAAACCACGTCCACGGGGGCGTCCAGATCGAGCACCATCCGCACCCAGCCGGGACGCAAGACCTCCGCATCGACGACGCGCGCGGTGAAGGGCTGAGCCAGATAGGTCCCCGATACGCGCCCGCCCCGCGTCCAGGTCCCCGGCGGACGGTCGTCGATGGCTGCGTGAAAGGCGTTCCAGTCGCGAAAGCCGTGGCCCCGCGCCACGCGTTCGAGCGCCTCGGCATGGCCGATCCGGATGCCGCGTTCGACAAGCCCGGCGCGCAATCGCCGGGCGGCGGCCTTGGCCTCCAATCTCGTCGGCAAAGCGGCACTCATCGTCTGCCCTCCGGATCCGTGCGATACAGGCCGAGGCGGCGCGAGGGATGTCGCGCGTTGGCGGCCAGCACCACCAGCGTGAGACCGAAAAGCAGCGCTTCGGCGGTCGGCCCCGCACGCCACACGCCCGGTTCCCCGAAACGGGCGGAGAGCGCGAAGGTGAGCGGGATCGCGAAGAGATAGGGCTTGGCAAGCCCGAGCAGCGCGGCACGGGCGGCCTCGCCAATGGACTGGAAGTAGGTCGCGATCATCATCAGCGGACCGGACAGGAAAAACAGGGCGATGACAACCGGCAAAACGCGCGCGACCTCGGCGACCACGGCGGGGTCGTCGACGAACGCGCCGCCGATATCGCGCGCGAAAACCGTCATCAGCAGCTGCAGCAAGGCGCAATAGACGAAAGCCGTCGCCATGGCGATGGTCAGGCTCGAGTTGGAGCGCTCCCACGCGCGCGCGCCGTAATTGTTGCCGGTGATCGTCTGCATGGCATGCGACAACCCGAGCAGCGGCAGGAAGGCGAAGGTCATCACCCGCGTGATCACGCCATAGGCCGAGACGGTCTCGGCATAACGGGGGCTGTCGACCATCTGCAGCGCCGCCATGATTGCCGCCGAGCCGAGCGCGAGACCGATGAAATTGAGGCTTTGCGGCGCGCCCAGCGCCAGGATCCGCGCCCAGGCGTGCATCACGCCGTGCCGCAGCAGCGCCGACGGGCGCAGCGCCGTCGTTCCGCGAAAGCGGAAGGTCGCGATGATGGCAAAGGCGAGCGCCTGCGCCATGGCGGTGCCATAGGCGGAACCGGCAACCCCGAGATCCAGAACCGCGATCAAGAGGTAGTTGAAGGCGATATTGGCCAAGGACACCAGCAGGCTCATGGCGGCCATGAAGCCGACCCGCCCCTCGTTGCGCAACGCGTCGGAATTCACCGAGAGCACGAAGAGCAGCGGCGAAAAGGCAACCGTGATCCGCAGATAGGTCAGCCCCATCTGCGTCAACTCCTCCGACCCGCCCGCGGCAAGGCTGACGATCTGACGGCCGAAGCCGGCAAACGCCAGGATCAGCGCCAAACCGATCAGAAGCGCCAGTCCATGCGCGCCGGCAAAGACGCGCCGGGCCTCGCCGAGACGCCGGGCGCCGAGATGACGCGCCAGCAGACTGGACATGCCGCTGGACACAAGCGTCGCCAGCGCGACGATCAGCATGTAGACGGGAAAGATCAATGTCACCGCCGCAAGGGCCTGCGGGCCGACATAATGGCCCAGAAACAGCGCATCGGCGACGGCCAGCAGGCCGTTCATTCCCATCACGAAGATGATGGGAAGCGCGGTCCTGACATAGATGGACCCCAGCGGGCCCTCGAGAAACATGTTGGAGGCGGTCTTCGGCACTGTCCCGGTTTCCTCTTGCAGACATCGCGCAAGAACTGGACAGGCACCCGCATTCCCATCCGCGCGATACGCTTGGAGGATCGTTCAAGGACAGATGTGCGGAACTTCACCGGGACGAAAGGTCAGCGGGCGGCAGGCGTCGGCAGGCCTTTCCGGGAGGTAGCCGAAGTCCGGTCTCCGGTCAACGCCCGAGAGAGGCGACCGCGCCGCCCGTGCACCCTCAGTGCTTGCTTTCGATCACCAGGTATTGGCCCTGGCCCTGGCCGCTTTCGACCACGCTCGCCCTGAGCCGCTTGCTGCGCGACACACCGTCGAAACCGCTGACGGTCGCCTGAAGCGGCGTCGAGCTGTTCTTGCGGGCATGTTCGATCAGCGAAACGAAGGTGCGCGGATGCAGCATGGTTTCGGTGATCGGGGCCGATTCCATCATCTGCTCGGTGATGGCAAAGGTCTTGCGCGCCGCCGTATTGGCGGAAATCAGCATGCGCGTCTTGAGATCGACGACCAGCAGCGGCGCATGCACCAGATTGAAGATCTGCTGAAAGTCGACGGCGCAATCGTTCACCTTCTCGGCCGAGAACACCACGCCGCCAAGGCCCGACGACACCCGGAACGGGATCAGGTCATAGGTCAGCGTCATGGAATCGCCCGACGCCAGGAAGAACCGCTTGTTGCCGTCGACCGGCGCGCGGCGCGCCAGCGTCGTCAGCACCACGGAGGTCAGGGTCTTGCCGACCCGGTTCGGGATATGGGCGATGTTGCGGCCGATGCACAGCGACGGATCGGCGATGTGGAAGAGGTCGTAGAGCGCCTGGTTGGCGTAGCGCAGGTAGCCGAAGCTGTCGACGACGAGCACCGCCTTCTCGCTGCCCTCCACCAGATGCCGGATCAGCGGCGCGACGCCGCGCACCGCCGTGCCGGTCGCCTCGTCCTCGGCATCCGTGCCGGAGACCGCGATGACGAAGGTGCGTCCGCCTTCCGCCTGGTAGCGCGTGGCGATCAGCGAGAGCCCGTTGCCCAGATCGTCGCCGCCGAGCTCGACCGGGCCCGCGGTCCCGTATTTCACGGCATGCTGGATCAGGCTGAGAATCTGCTTCTGGTCGTTTTGCGCCAGGTTGCGCAAGGCGCTCGACAGATTGGCCTCGTTGAGACCGGCGATATGCTCGAAGTCGAGCGAGGGCGATTCCATCCACACCAGCTTCTTGGTCTGGACATCGACCATGAAAAACCCGAGGCCGGCGAGCGACAGGGCCGCATTTCCGTCGGCGCCGCCCGACGCCTTGGGTCCCGCTTCCGCCTCTCCGCTGGAGGCTTGCCGTTCGACCTTTTCCACTGCGCTCATGTTCTGTCTTCCGCTTGTCGCAACGCCCCGGCGGCCCGCACAGGGGCGGCCAGCCGGTTGCCGTTCGCGCACCATGGCAAAAAGCTCCTGCGATTCCGTAAAGGAGACCGGCGCAAAACAGAACGGCCGCGTTCATAAGTGTGAACGCCGCCACGGTTACGCCGCGAAATGACACAGGAAGCGCCCGATTGACGGCCCGGCCAAGCCCCTTTCACGGGTCAGGATCCCACCATCGACCCAACGGGATGTTTCGGAGTTTCATGATGCGTACCTCTCGCCAGCCAGACCGCCAGACAGCGCGCAAATCCAGGGGCCTGCGATCCCGTATCGTCCACGCGGCGGCCATCGTGCTTGCCGGTGCGGTGCCCGCCCTGCTGATCGCCTCCAGCGCCCGCGCCGCCGGCGCCACCCCCGCCGACGACTGGGCGATCGGCCTTCTGGCACTGTCCTTCGGGTCGATGCTCCTGCTGCTCTCGGTCTTCGCCCGGCGCCTGACGCGCAATCTGAAGGCCAGCGCCGCCCGCCACGACCTGAACCGGAGGGACATGTGATGCGCCTGATCCGACGCACCGGCTTTTCCACAACACCGCACTGGGCGTCCCAGGGCGACGACACGCGCGACACGGCAGCGCTGCATCTGGCCGCGGCCGTTGCCCTCGGTCTGCTGTTCGCCGGCTCGCTGACACTCTTCGGCGGACCGCTGACCGACGGCCTCAAGGCGCTCGGTCCGGACGCGACCAAGGTGCAGATGGCCGATCCCGGCCGGTTCTGACACCGCCCTTCCCCCTCAACGCCGCCGTTTCCGGACGCGGACCGCTCGACTGCGAAGCGGTCCGCGTCCTTTCGGTTTCGGTTTCCGAATTCCCGTTTCGAGACCCTGCCGCCAGGCCGGACCGCTGCCGGCCGGCGATCGCCGCAGGCAAAGGCCCGCTCGCGCGCGAAACACGGGCTCTGGCATTTGGCCTGTGCGGAGCGTAGGTTGAGCGCAGTCGCAAACGTCCGGTCTTGCAGGCTCGGCTCTGGAAGAGCCGGATCTGCCAAGGTCGATGGCCTTGCGCTGGATCAAGGTTGAAGCGGTGCCCGCGCGGCATGGTCGATTCACCCGCCGGCGCGATGCCGGACCTTCGCTCCGGCAGGCCGGGACCGGACCGGCGGACGAACCACAACAGGCAAGGCGGGGCTGCGGTCCCGCAAACGAATTGGAGTATCGGACCATGGCGGTCGATCTGTCCCTCTCTCCGGCAACGCTGCGGATGCTCGTGCAAAAAGGCCGGGCGGCTGCAGCCACGATCGAAGACGGTTTCGAGGACGGTCGCGACC
The DNA here is from genome assembly GCA_002709505.1 of Paracoccaceae bacterium. Taxonomy (GTDB): domain Bacteria; phylum Pseudomonadota; class Alphaproteobacteria; order Rhizobiales; family Stappiaceae; genus Stappia. The sequence continues at coordinate 20,381 of PARB01000011.1, forward strand.
GCGAGATCGAGTTCGACACCGATACGCTGCAGGACAGCCATGCGCACGACGGCCTGGCCGAGGAAGAATCAGAAGACCTTTCGAGCGAGGAACTGATCGAGCTGATCGAGGATCTCAACGTCGACGAGGCGGCCGAAGTGGTGGCGATCGTCTGGATCGGCCGGGGCGACTTCGACGCCTCCGATTTCGAGCAGGCCGTCGAGGAGGCCCGCGACCGTGCCGTCGGATCGACCGCCAAGTACCTGACGGGCATGCCGCTTTTCGCGGACCACCTCGAAGCCGGTCTCGACGCGCTGGAACTGTGATCGCCGGCACAGCGGGCATGATTGCGCCGCTCTGCCGTGTTTCCTGCGGATAAGCGGCGCGGTCTGCCCGGGACCCTCTTTACAGTTTGTTAACCATACCGCCTATCATTGGTCCCCGACGGACACTGGCGGAGACACTTCATGAGGTTTTCGGACCGCACCCGAACGGACACGCTTCTGGCCCGCAAGGCGTCGCCCTGGCCCCTTGCCCTGACCATCACGAGCGCGGCGCTGACGCTCACGCTCGTCATCTGTTTCGCATTTCCCAACGGCTGACCGAGACCGACCTGCACGCGAGCGCTTGCCTGTGCATGCGCGTTGCGGTAGCGCAAGTGCATGAGCCGTCCCGTCGCCAACCTGCTGCTGCTGCTTGCCGCCCTGATCTGGGGATCGGCCTTCGTTGCCCAGTCGACGGCCATGCGCGACCTGGGCCCGCTGACCTTCACCGGCCTGCGCTTTCTCATCGCCGCCATCGTCGTCGCGCCTTTCGCGATCCGCGAGCATGCCAACCGCGCCCTTGCCCCGCTGACCCGCGGCCAGATGCTGCGCTTCACCGGGCTCGGACTGGTGTTCTTTCTGGCCATCGCCCTGCAACAGACCGGCATGACGGTAACAACCGTCACCAATGCCGGGTTCCTGACCGCCATCTATGTGGTGCTGACGCCGATCCTGGGGTTGCTGGCCTTCAAGGAGCGTCCGCATGCGGTCGTCTGGCCGGCTGCTCTCGTCACGCTCGCGGGCATCTGGCTGCTTGGCGGCGGCGGGATCGACCGGCTCAACGCCGGCGATCTCCTGATGATCGTCTGCGCCGTCTTCTGGGCCCTGCATGTCTGCCTGCTGGGCGGCATGGCCGCCTCCAGCGGCCGGCCCCTGACCCTGTCCGCGTGGCAATTCGCCGTCGTCGGCATCGTCGCGATCGTTCCGGGCCTCATTCTGGAACCCGTCTCGCTTCAGGCCATCGCCGCCGCCGGTCCGGAAATCCTCTACACAAGCGTCTTTTCCGGCGGCCTCGCCTATACGCTGCAGACGATCGGACAACGCTGGACACGCGCAGGCGACGCCGCCATCCTGCTGTCGTCGGAAGCGCTCTTCGGTGCGCTCTTCGGCGCGCTGCTGCTTGGCGAAAGGCTGACGCTTGCAGGCCTTGTCGGCTGCATGCTGATCTTCTTCTCGATCGTCGCGGTGCAGGTCGTGCCGATTATCGGATGGTCGCGCCTGCGCGCGCGGATCCGGATGCGCGGCGCCTGACGGCAAACGCCCGACAGCCGAAGGGCAAGGGAGCACGATGCAGCACCAATCCGCAGCCGCCGGGCGCACCGGGAGACTGGATGTCTTCGACATCGCCCGCGGCCTCGCGCTGCTGGCGATGGCCGTCTACCATCTCGCCTGGGACCTGAGCTGGTTCTCGCTGGTCGACTGGCAGGTCGCCAAGGACCCGGGCTGGCGTGGCTTTGCCATCTCCATCGCGGCGAGCTTCCTGTTCCTCGTCGGCGTCAGCCTGGCGCTTGCGCATCAAGACGCCATCCGCTGGCGGGCGGCCCTGTTGCGAATCGGCCGGATCACGCTGGCAGCAAGCGCCATCAGCCTCGGCACATTCTTCGCGCTTGGCGACGAGTTCGTCCGCTTCGGCATTCTGCATTCGATTGCCGTCGGCTCGCTCGTTGCCCTCCCCTTCGTGCTCATGCCGGCCTGGGCAACGCTTGCCGCAGCCCTTGCGGTCTTCGTCCTGCCACGCTTCGTGGCGGTCTCCTTTCCCGGCGATGAATGGGCGATGTGGACCGGCCTCACGCAGGACCCGCCGCTGTCGGTCGATTATGTGCCGCTCTTTCCCTGGCTTGCCGCGATCCTCGCCGGCATCGCCGCCGTCAGGCTGCTGCGCGGCAAAGCGCCCTGGACCCTGCTCGCCCGCATTCGCGCCCGCGGGCGGTTCATGCGCGTCATGGCCCTTGCCGGCCGGCATTCGATGCTCGTCTATCTGCTGCACCAGCCCATTCTCTTCGGCTCGGTCTGGGCGCTGGTCACGCTCGGTCTCGTGCCCGATGGCACCGACCGCGCCTTCCTGGAGCAATGCACCGCCTCCTGCTCCATCGCCCGCGACGGCCCGACATGTGAACGCATCTGCAGCTGCACGCTGGAGACCATGCGCGGCGACGGCGCCTGGGAGCGCCTGCTTGACGCGCCGCAGGACCCGGCCCTCAATGCCACGCTGAACGAGCGCTATGCCGCCTGCTTCGAGACCCTGCCGCCGGACGCGCCGGCGAACTGACGCACGACCGGCCGATGCGTGACGACCGTCACAGTCGGGACACGCGCTCCGGGTTACGCAGGACGCAACGAAACACGCAGCAAACGCGGACCGACGACTGGGGGCACCATGCGAACCGACACTTTCCTGAAGATCCTGACCGTCTGCGCGGCGCTGCTGCCGGGCGCAGCCCTCACCGCGACCCCGGCAAGCGCCGACAGCTGCTGGACCCACAACGGCTCCTTGATGCGGCTGAAGGCCGACGGCAACCGCCGCTGGTTCCTCTATGAAGCGCCGCGTCCGGTGTTGCGTGACGCCGGGGTGACCACCGGCACGCTGCTGTTCGAGGGCGTAAAGCGCGGCAACTGGTACGAAGGCACGGCGCGGGTGTTCTCCCGTGCCTGTCCGGGCCAGCCGCAGGTCTATGCGGTCGAAGGCCCGGTGCGGGCGGACCAGTTGCAGGTGACGCTGACGGGCCGGCGCAACGTCAACCGCCAGTGCCATCCGAGCGACCGGGTCACCACCGACACGCTTGTCTTTACCTATTCGCACCGCTGCTAGCCGGGATCGGCCGTCTGCGCGTCTCCGCGCATTGATCGCAACCCGCGAATTGCCGCAAACTCACCCCACATCTCCCTTCGGCGGGCCGCCGCCCGATGCACACAAGGAACATTTTCGCATGACGTCGCCCTGGTCGATCGGTCTGATGACCGGAACCGTTCTCGACGGCAATATCGACATCGCCGCCCTGCGCAGCGACGGCGAGACCATTGCCGAGTTCGGCCCCTGGCGGCTTGCGCCCTATCCGGCCGACCTCAAGCCGCTCTTGCAGGAAACGCTGCGCATCGCCGCCGACTGGGGGTTCGACGGGCCGGAGCCGGAGATCTTCCGCCAGGCGGAGGAGCGGGTGACGCAGGCGCAGAGCGAGGCCGTCGCCGCCTTCCTGGACGATTTCGGGCTGACGCCCGCCGATGTCGCCGCCGTCGGCTTTCACGGCCAGACGGTGCTTCACCGCGCGCCCGCACCGGGATTGCCCGGACGCACCCGCCAGCTTGGCGACGGCCGCGCCATGGCCGACCGGCTCGGCATCGCCGTGGTCAATGATTTCCGCAGCGCCGACATGGCCGCCGGTGGCCAGGGCGCGCCGCTGTCGGCGATCTATCACGCGGCCCTTCTCAAGCGGATCGGCGCGGACCCGTCGACCGCCGTGCTCAATCTCGGCGGTGTCGCCAACATCACTTGGGTCGATGCCGACGGCCGCCCGCATGCCTTCGACACCGGTCCGGCCAATGCGCCGCTGAACGACTGGATCGTCGACCACGGCCTTGGCGACATGGACCGCGACGGCCGGATCGCGGCAAGCGGCACGGTCGACGAGGCGCGGCTGGCGCAGTTGCTCGAGCACCCCTATCTCGTCGCGCCCTATCCGAAGTCGCTCGACCGCAACTCCTTCACCAGCGCAATGGCCAAGGGGCTTTCCGCCGCCGACGGCGCGGCAACGCTCACCGCCTTTTCCGCCGCCGCCGTCGGGCGCGGCCTCGACCTCCTGCCAAGCCGCCCGACGCGGCTGGTGGTCTGCGGCGGCGGCCGGCGCAATCCGCGCATGCTGGAGGCGCTCGGCCACCGCGCCGGCGTGGAGGCGGTATCGGCAGAGACGGTCGGCTGGCGCGGCGATGCCATCGAGGCGGAGTGTTTCGCCTTTCTCGCCGCGCGCTCCCTGCGCGGCCTGCCGATCTCCTTTCCGCTGACCACCGGCGTGCCCGCGCCGCTTGCCGGCGGCGTCTGCCATCCCCTGACGGAAAACGCCCGATGAGTGCGCGGGACAAAACCCGATGGAGGCGGCGATGACCCTTCGCGCGCCGTCAAAGGGCTCCGCCGCCTTCGACCCGATCGGCGAGGCGCTGCGCCACGAGACCGCCGGCGAGATGGCCGCAACCCTCGGCCGGCTGACGGCAGTGCTGACCGGCACGCTTGCAAGCCTGGAGCGGGCGCGCGCCGCCGCCGAAACCGCGGATCCGCCCGGGCGGAGCGCGGCCCTCGACGCCCGCCTCGCCCGCCGTCACGCCGCCGCCTGCGAGGCGCTGTGGAACGTCATGATCCAGCGCGAACTCTGCGGCCTGCGCCGGCATGATGCGTTTTTGCGCGAGATGAAGGTCCCGCGATCGGTCGAGCTGTTCATGGGCCCGGCGCAGACCGCGCCCGCCCTGCCCGCAACGACCCGAACCGGCGTGCCGAGCGACGGGGCAACGGACCCATGAGACACGAATTTGTCATGCCCGCGGACAAGGCGTTGCCACGTCTTGTCCTTCCAACCCGCCACACTTGCGTATATGCAAGGGTTTCGAAAAACACGTCAGCGCTGGACCAAGACATGGCCCCTCCCTCGCCCCGATTCCGCTCGCGCCTGACCGCCGTGACGGCGCGGCTGTGCGCAACGGCCCTGGTGGCCGCGGCAGTGACCTTCTCGCCCCTGCCGGCGTCGTCGGTGCTGCCGGTCGGCGTGATCGGCGTTGCCGCGGCCAAGGTCGTGCCGGAAGGCAACCGCAAGCGCGTCCAGCCGAAGATCCCCTTTGCCTCCGCCCGGCGGACCGCCGCCAGCAACAGCGCCTATGACGCGAAATTCGACAAGATCGTCGCCGTATTGCGCCGCGACACCCGCCTGATGCGCAACATCAAGAGCGTGGCCGCGCGCTACGGCATCGATCCGGTCCACATGCTCGGCGCCATCGTCGGCGAACACACCTACAACTACGACAGTCTCGACAGCGCCCAGTCCTATTACGTCAAGGCGCTGGCCTATGCCGGCATCCGCATCAGCTTCGAGCTCAACGGCGAACACGTGGAAGACTTCGTGCAGCGCCCGGAGTTCGAACGCTGCAACGCCGGCTCGAAGGAAAGCAACACGCGCTGGAACTGCTACCAGCGCACCTGGAACAGCCGCTTCCGCAACAAGCGCGTCGACGGCGTGCGCTATCCCGACAAGACCTTCAACGAGGCCTTCTTCCAGCCGCTGTTCGCGGGCCAGAGCTTCGGCCTGGGTCAGCTCTCGCCGCTGACCGTGCTGAAAATGAGCGACCGCGTGTCGCGCGTCAGCGGGTTTCGCAAGCTGACCGCGCGCGACGCGCAGGAGGTCTACCGCGCGACGATGGACCCGAACCGCTCGCTCCACTACATGGCCGCCGTGCTGCGCGACGCGATCGACGCCTACAAGTCGGTGGCCGGGGTCGACATCTCGAAGAACCCGGGCCTGACGGCGACGCTCTACAATCTGGGCGATCCGTGGAGCCGCGCCTCGCAATACCGGCGCCGGCGGGCGGCGGGTACCTCGCGCTGGCCGCACGAAAACTACTACGGCTGGCTGGTAAACGCGCGCATCGACGTGCTGCGCAGCCTGCTGTAACGCCACGGACGGGCTTAGGCCGGGAGCGCCCCGGCCGGACGCCCTACTCCATCCAGCAGACTTCCTTCATCACCTTGACGAGTTCGCCCGTTTGCGGATCGCGCACCGGCGTCGGCATGGTGTTGCACACCTTCACCCGCTTCTGGAACGGCGAGCGCCCGCCCTTGATCTGGGGGCCGCCGCGCGCCTCGTCCTGGGTCAGCCGGTCGAGCCGCAGGATGCGGTCGACGTAGTCTTCCGCTAAGGCGCGGGTCGGAACGGCAAGCGCGAGCGCAACAAGCGCGCCGGAAAAGGCCACAAGCGACGTCTTGATCATGGGACCCTCCTCAAGGTCGAAGCGGAACAGGACCGCGCAGTTGCGGCGCGAGTCAGCGGTCGCGCAGCGTTGCCGCGAAATTGCGTCTATTTCAGGAACGGATTGGTCTGCCGCTCGTGTCCCAGCGTCGAGGCGGGTCCGTGTCCGGGCAGGAAGGTGACGTCGTCGCCAAGCGGCAGCAGCTTGTCGCGGATCGAGGCGATCAGCGTCTCGTGATCGCCGCCCGGCAGGTCGGTGCGGCCGACCGACCCGGCGAAGATCACGTCGCCGGAGAGCGCGAAGCGCAGCTGCGGATCGAAGAACACCACATGGCCCGGCGCATGGCCCGGGCAGTGCAGCACCTGGAAGCTGCGGCCGCCGATCTCGACGCTGTCGCCCTCCTCCAGCCACCGGTCGGGCGTGACCGCGCGCACGCCGGCCACCCCGAAATCGCGCGCCTGCTCCTCGACCCGGTCGATCAGCATCTGGTCGGCGCGATGCGGGCCGACGACCTCGACGCCGAGCCGTTCGGCCAGTTCCGCCGCCCCGCCGATATGGTCGATATGGCCGTGGGTGAGCACGATCCGCTCGACGGTCACGCCATGCTCGCCGAGCACCTTCTCGATCTTCTCGACATCGCCGCCGGGATCGATCACAGCACCGCGCCGGCTTTTCTTGTCGAAGACGAGCGAGCAGTTCTGCTGAAACCCGGTCACGGGAATCACCACCACCTGGATCGGCGGTTCATGGGCGCTGGTGTCGGACATGGGTCCCCTTTCTCGGGCGTATTCCTGCAAGGACAAGCTTCGCCTGATGGTTGCAGCGGCACGGGATCCGGCCGCTTGCGCATGTGCGGCATGACGTAACCCGCCGCCCGCCACCTTGACAAGCATGCTGTGCCGCAGCACGGCGAGCCTCCTGTCAAAATCGACAGGCTGCCGGAAAAACTCCGCGAAAAAACGAAAACGCAGGGTCCGGATGGCTCCGTATCGCAGGGTTTCCCTTGCCCGATACCCGCCTCCGGCCTTAATATGCTTGGGCGGTTGGCATGGCTGGGAGGGTGCGCTGGTGCGAAGGCATGTCGGGCAATTCCCCATCCTGGGTTCCATGTGAGGGCGGCGGACCTGCCCACCTTGTTGCGAACACCGGCCGCAAATGAAACCTGGCGTTGCAGAGCGACCGACACTATCGCCTCGGCGTCACGTTCGATGTGACCAGAGAGCCCGGCGGGACAGCGGGCTCAACAAAGGTGATTAGGATATGAATGACTGGCGTTCGGACAACCGTCGGCAAGGCAAGCGACGCGGTGGTTCGAAGGAATACGGTGCGGATGGGGACGAGTTCGGCGGCGGATTCGACCACGGCAAACGCAACAAGCCGTCCCGCGGCGGACGGCGAGACTCCTTCAGCGAGGCGGGTTGGGCCGCCCCCGAGGGACCGGAAGACGCATTTCCCCCGGTTGGCCGGTTCAGCG
>PARB01000012.1 GCA_002709505.1 Paracoccaceae bacterium
TTAGATGAGATGAACAAAAAGGACGAAAAAGACGGCCCTGTCCGGGCGCCTTTTTCGTCCGGTCGCGCGGAGCGGGGAGGGGAACCGATGGGGCCGCACGCCCCGCGCCGCCGGTCTCCCGCCGGCGTTATTGCGCGGTGATGACGGTCATCACCAGCTTGCCGTCGACCTTGACCGGCCCGTCTTCCTTCGCGCCCAGCGAATATTCGAAGCCGCCGGTCTTCATGCCGCCGTCCTCGCCGTGGACCATCAGCATCAGCTTGTCGCCGGATGCGACCGGCTCGCTGAGGATCGCGGCGACGTCGGTCGTTTCGCCGGCGCGGATCGGGGCGTAGCCGACCACGGGGCCGGGCTTGCTGCCGTCGGTGCGGTGCACCACCAGCCAGCCGTTGTTCTCGGCCGTGACCTTGGCGGCCGACACGATGCCGTTTGCGACCGACTGGTCCATGGCTTCGACGCCCATGGCATGGTCGTCGGCCGATGCGGTGCCGGCGGCGGCGATCAGGGCGAGGGAGAGAAGAATGCGCTTCATGATGGCTCCTGCGGTTTCTTGCTGCGTCGTTGCGAAAAAAGCGACGGCTTTCCTGCCGTGCATGAGGGAGCTACCGTGTGACCGGGCAAAAGGTTTCAAGGGACCCGGGAAAAACCGGAATTTTTCTGCCGGGCCGGGTTCGGGCGATGCGGGCTTGATTGTGTGTCGCCGCGCCGCGACGATGGGGCCGTTCTTGAATCACAGGCATTCGACAGGTCCGGTGTTTCTTGTCATAGGTTGTGCAGACGGGAGTCTCTGCTGAATGACAATTGCTTCTGGCGCATCCGCGGATGCGACATCCTCCGCATCCGATCTGGCCGGGCTGCTTGACGCGGTCGCTGTCGGCGACCGGATGGCGTTCCGCGATCTCTACGGGCGAACCAGCGCGAAACTTTTCGGCGCGGTGCTCGGTATCTGCAAGGACAGGTCCCTCGCCGAGGACGTGATGCAGGAGGCCTATCTCCGGGTCTGGCGTTACGCGGACGGGTTCGATCCGACGCGCGCCGCGCCGGTGACATGGCTCGTGACCATCGCGCGCAACGCCGCCATCGATGCGGTTCGGGCGCGCGGACGGACAAGCGCCCTGTTCGACGGCGCGCGCGGCGAGGACGACGAGGATCCGATGATGCGGGTTGCGGATCCGACCGAGCATCCCGCTCCCTGGGATCTGGAGGCGCTGAAGGCGTGTCTGGCAAGCCTGGAGAGCGATCACAGGCGCTGCGTGCTGCTTGCCTATTATGAAGGATACTCCCGCGAGGATCTGAGCGAGCGTTTCGACCGTCCGGTCGGGACGATCAAGACGTGGCTGTTTCGAGGGCTTGCCGCCCTGAAGACGTGTTTGGGCACCTCATGACGGACGACGAATGCACAGCACTGGCCGGGGAATATGTCCTCGGCACGCTTTCCGCCGCGGACCGGCGCCGGGTGGAGCGGTTGCGCGTCGACGACGCCCGTCTCGCCCGCGAAATAGAGGCCTGGGAGACCCGTCTGGCGCCCCTGTCGCAGACCCTTGAGGAGGTGCCCGCACCGGACGGTCTGCTGCCGCTCATCGAGGCGGAGCTGGACCGCGAGGCGGTCACCGTCTCCATCGAGGATGCGCCGGCGCGCGGACACGGACGGGCTCGGCTGGCCTATGCGGCCGCCTTTGTCGCGCTGATGATCGGCCTGGGGTCGGGCTACTATATCCGCGATGTCCTGCCGCCGCCGCAGGGGCAGTCCTATATCGCCGTCGTCAACCGCGACGCGGGCCTGCCCGCGCTGATCGTCAAGGTGGATCTCGCCGGCCGTCAGGTCAGCGTGCGGCCGGTCTCGGCGGAAAAGCCGGCGGACAATGATCTGGAGCTTTGGTACGTCGGCCCGGATTCGGCACCGCGATCGCTCGGCGTCATCGACGTCGCGACGCCGGTGACCACCGACTTCGGCCGGGGCGGTGTCGCCGCCGATGGCGTGCTCGCGGTCAGTGTGGAGCCGCGTGGCGGCTCGCCGACCGGCGCTCCCACCGGCCCGGTGGTCTATTCCGGCCAGTTGATCCCGGACTAGATCTCTCGACCCGTCCTGCCTGCTTCAGGGGGCTGCGCCATCGGGCGCGGCCCTTTTCGTGTCTGCCCGGCACCTGCTCACGGACGTGTGATCGCCTGTCTTGAAACTTTTCTCTCCGCCCGCCGGTAACTCCCCTGACCGCAGCGATCGAGACCATTCGCCCGGCGCGGTCATCCAGATTTGGAACTGACAGGAGAGACGTATGATCAAGGAAGCAAAGACCCTTCTGGCGACGGCCGCCGTCACCGCAGTCGTCACCGCCGCGGTCGCGACCGGTGTCGCGAAGGCGTCCAACCCGATGGTCGGCGGCGCACCGATGTATGCCGACAAGACGATCGTCGAAAACGCCGTCAACTCCAAGGACCACACCACGCTGGTGGCCGCGGTGCAGGCGGCGGGCCTGGCCGAGACGCTGATGGGCGAGGGACCGTTCACCGTCTTCGCGCCGACCAATGACGCCTTCGACAAGCTTCCCGAGGGCACGGTGGCAGGCCTGCTGAAGCCGGAGAACAAGGACCAGCTCACCAAGATCCTGACCTGCCATGTGGTTGCCGCCGATGCGATGTCGGACGCGATCACCAAGATGATCGCCGACGACGGCGGCGCGCATCCGGTCAAGACCGTGGGCGGTTGCGAGTTCACTGCCCGCACCAAGGACGGAAAGATCGTGATCGAGGACGGCCAGGGCAACATGGCCACCGTCACGATTGCCGATGTCGACCAGTCGAACGGCGTCATCCACGTGATCGACGGCGTGCTTCTGCCGAAGTCGTAAGCGGTTTCGCTTCGCTCCGCCTTCAGCGATGACGGCGGAGTGACCGGCCGCGCGGGGCGACATCGCTTGCCTCTTGCCCCGTGCGGCCGGATTTTTTCGGTTTAGTCGACTGCGGACCCGATCCGCTCCGCGATCCGCGTGGCCTCTTCCAGTGCGGCGGAATCGATGCCGCAGGAAAAGCCGAGCGCCTCGATCCGGCGCAGCCCCGCCAGCGTGTCGACATTGCCGCGTGCGCCCGGCGCATAGGGACAGCCGCCAAGCCCGCCGGCGGAGGCATCGAACACCCGCAAGCCCCGCTCGAGAGCCACCTCGATCATCTCAAGCGCCGTGCCGCCGGTGTCGTGGAAATGCCCGGCCAGCTTTTCCGCCGGGATCCGGTCCAGCACCGCGTCGAGCAGGGCGGACAGTGACGCGGAATTGCCCGCGCCGATGGTGTCGCCCAGCGAAATCTCGTAGCAGCCCATTTCCAGAAGTTCTTCCGCCACCCCGGCCACCGCCTTCGGTGCGGTCGCGCCATCATAGGGGCAGGCGATCACGCAGGAGAGATAGCCGCGCACCGGCATGCCGTCGGCGCGCGCCTCTTCCATCACCGGCCGGAACCGCTCCAGGCTCTCGGCAATCGGGCAATTCAGATTGGCCCGGCTGAAGCCTTCGGAGGCCGAGGCGAAGACGGCGACCTCGTCGACGCGGGCGACCTTCGCCGCCTGATAGCCCTTGAGGTTTGGCGTCAGCGCAGCGATTGCAACGCCGGGAACGCGCTCGATCCCCGCCACCACCTCGGCGCCATCGGCCATTTGCGGCACCCAGCGCGGGCTGACGAAACTCGCCGCCTCGATCTTTGTCAGCCCCGTCCGTGACAGGGCATTTACCAGCGCGATCTTGTCCCTGGTCGGCACGAAGGCCTTGATGTTCTGCAGCCCGTCGCGCGGGCCGACCTCGAAGAGGGTGACGCGGTCCGTGGTCATGGCTTTACTTCAGCCTCGCGGACGCCGCTTCCGGCAGCCAGGTGACGATATCCGGGAACAGGATGAAGAGCACCAGAACCACAAGCTGGATCGCGAAAAACGGCAGCACGCCGCGATAGACCTGGCCGATGCCGATCCCCTCGGGCAGCACGCCCTTCAGGTAGAACAGCGTGTAGCCGAAGGGCGGGGTGATATAGGCCATCTGCGCGGTGATCATGAAGAGCACGCCGAACCACAGCGGATCGAAGCCGAGCGTCTTCACGATGGGCAGGAAGACCGGCACGCACAAGAGGATGATGCCGATCTCGTCCAGGAACAGCCCGAGCAGGATCAGCACCAGCAGCATGGCGCCCAGCACCACCCAGCGCGAGGCCTCGAGCGTCTCCACGAAGCCGAGCACGGAGTCCGCGCCGCCGGTGGCGACGAAGACGGAGATGAAGGCGCGCGCGCCGATGGTGATCCACAGGATCATGGCGGTGACGCGCAGCGTGTCGGTTGCCGCGGACGACAGGCTGGAGAGCTTCAGGCGCCCGGAAATGGCCGCGGACACCAGCGCGCCGAGCACGCCGACGGCAGCGGCTTCCGTCGGCGTGGCAAGGCCCATGTAGATGGTGCCGAGCACGCTGGTGATGACGAAGGCCGGCAGCACCAGCGTCTTCAGCGTGGCAAGCCGGGCGGCAAGGCTGACGCGGGCGACCGGTTCGGCGACCGGCGCCAGCGACGGGTTCAGCCGCACGCGGATGTAGATATAGAGGCAGTAGCCGGTTGCCAGGATGATGCCCGGCACGACACCGGCGATGAACATCTTGCCGATCGAGATCTGGGCGGTGATCGCATAGACGATGGTGACGACCGAGGGAGGAATGAGAATGCCGAGCGTGCCGCCGGCGCAGATCGCGCCGAGCGCCAGCGGCGGATGGTAGCGCCGCGCCAGCATCGAGGGCAGGGCGAGGATGCCCATGGCCGCCACTGCCGCGCCGACGACGCCGGTCATGGCCGCCATGATCGTGCAGATCACGATGGTGCCGATGGCAAGCCCGCCGGACAGACCCTGAAACCAGGTTTCCATCGCCGTGTAGAGGTCGTCGATGATCGAGGATTTCTGCAGGATCGAGGCCATCAGCACATAGAGCGGGATCGCCATCAGCGCCTCGGATGTCATCGTCTCGAAGGTGTTGAGCACGGTGACGATCAGCGCGCTCGGCCCCCAGATGGTGACGGTGGCGAGAAAGGCGATGGCACCCAGCACGAAGGCCAGTCCCGCGCCGGTGAGCATCAGCAGCACGAGCGAGGCGAACATGCCGACAAGAATGAACGAGGATTCCATCACTTCGCTCCCCGCTCGGGCGTCAGAAAGACAAGCTCGGCGAGCGCCTGCAGCATGAGGAGCAGGGCGGCGAGCGGCAGCACCGCCTTGACCGGCCAGATCACCGGGTTCCAGGCGGAATAGCTGGTCTCGGCGTAGGTGTAGGACTGGTGGGCGAGCGGGGCGCTGAACCACAACAGGATCGCGCCGAAGAGCAGCGCCAGCAGCGCGGCGCAGATCTTCAGCACGACCGCGAGACGGCCGCTGGCGCGTGCCGAAAGGATATCGACGGCGACATGTCCGCCGCTGTGCAGCAGATAGGGGCCGCCGAGCAGGAAGAACGGGCCGAACAGCAGGGTCGCGAGTTCCGGCGCCCAGGAGGTCGGGTTTTCCAGGCTGTAGCGGGAAAACACCTCGAAGAGCATCAGGCCGGCAATCGCATAGACCAGCCACTTGGTGAGCGAAAACAGCGCCTTGTTGAGCGCGGTGAGCGCCCGTGCCGCGGCATGCATGTCGATGGCCTCGCAGAAGAACGGAGACCGCCCGGCCAGTGGGGCCGGGCGGGTCGATCCGGATGGATCGGTGACGGGATCAGAGCAGGCGCAGATCCTTCATCAGGATGCGCTGCGTGTCCATCATTTCCATGGCGAGCGCGTCGCCATTGGTTGCCTTTTCCCAGGCAGCGACGGCCTTGGCGCGGGCCTCGGCGATATCGGCAGGATCCAGCATGATGACCTCGACGCCGGCTTCCTCGAACTTCGCGGTGTATTCCGCGTTGGCCACCAGAATGTCCTGGCGCAGGGCGCCGGAGACTTCGCGCGCGGCCACTTCCAGCGCGCCGCGCTGCTGGTCGTCCAACTGGCCGTAGGCGGCGGTGTTGGCGACATAGGAGGTCGCGGTGCTCGGCTGGTGCACGCCCGGCAGGATCAGATACTTGGAGACCTCATGCAGGCCTTCCTCGTAGTTGGCCTTGATGTCGCCGCGGTCGGCGAAGTCGATCAGGCCCTTGTCGAGCGCGGAATAGACTTCCGAGGTCGGCAGCGGCGAGACGGTGACGCCGAATTCGGCCATCACGGCGGAAGCGAGACCGACGAAGCGGCCCTTCAGGCCGTTCATGTCGGCGATTTTGCGGATCTCGACCTTGGAGTGGATCGGCTCCTCGCCATAAACGGTCGGCGCGATGTAGGTCAGACCGGCCGGCGCATAGGACTTGCGCGCAAGCTCGAGGCCGCCGCGCTCGTAGAACCATGCCTCATACTGGTCCGCCTCGGGGAAGCCGAAGGGCACCGTGGAGGTGAAGCCATGCGCCGGGATCTTGCCGGCGGTGTAGCCGTCGAAGGTCTTCATCAGCTGGAAGGCACCGCCGCGCACCGCGTCGAAGGCCTGTGCGCTCGGCACGATCTGGCCGCCGGCAAACGGCGTGATCTCGAGGCTGCCGCCGGTGAGCTGCTTGACGCGCTCGCAGAACCGCTCCTCGTAGAGCATCGGCGTGGTGCCGCCGCCCCAAAGCGCCTGCATCCGCCACTTGGTCGCGCCTTGCGCCCGGACCGAGGAGGCCGCGACCACGGCCGGAGCTGCGAGGGCCGCAACGCCGGCACCGCGCAGGAATGAACGCCTGCTTGAATTCGTCATGAGAGTTTCCTTCCCGTTTTATGGTGGAACCGCCGTTTCGGAAGTTTTCCGGTCGGCGGTCTCCGTCTCGCCGGCCGTTATCTGGCGGCCAGCAGTTCCTTCGCCTTGCCGACGCTGACATCGCCTGAGGCGGCGAGCGCCTTGGCGATGGCGTCGACCTCCGGCCCCTTGGCGCCGGCAACGATCGCGATGTTGCGGGCATGAAGGGCCATGTGACCCTTCTGGATGCCTTCGGTGGCAAGCGCGCGCAGCGCCGCCATGTTCTGCGCCAGACCGACGGCGGCGGTGACCTCCGCCAGCTCTTGGGCGCTGGTGACGCCAAGCACCTTGAGAGCGGCCTGCGCCGCCGGATGGGTCTTGGTCGCGCCGCCGACGAGGCCGAGCGCCAGCGGCAGCTCGATGGTGCCGGTGAGATTGCCCTCGGGCGTCAGCTCCCAATGGGTGAGGGAGGTGTACTGACCGCTGCGCGCGGCAAAGGCATGGGCGCCGGCCTCGATGGCACGCCAGTCGTTGCCGGTGGCGACGACGACCGGGTCGATGCCGTTCATGATGCCCTTGTTGTGGGTTGCGGCCCGATAGGGGTCGATCAGCGCCAGCGCGCAGGCCTCCACCATGCCGCGCGCGACATCGGCGCCGTCGAGCGTCTTGGTCGTCAGCGCCTCCGGCGTCAGCTCGACGCGGGCACGGGCCAGACGGCGGTCGGCGAGGTTGGAGAGAATGCGCAGTCGCACGGAGCCGCCTGCGATCTCCGCGACCCGCGGCGCGATGGTCTCGGCCATGGTGTTGACGGTGTTGGCGCCCATCGCGTCGCGCACGTCGACCAAGAGATGCAGGACGACCATCGCCCCGACCGGCGAGGTGTCGAAGGTCTGGACCTCGATGGCCTTGCAGCCGCCGCCGAGACCGATCAGCACGGTGTCGCGGGCGTTGGCCCTCTCGATCAGTTCGGCCTGCGCGCCAAGCAGGCGCTGGCGCGCGCCATGCACGTCGCCCACGCCCAAGACCTGGATCTGCGCACGCATGATCGGCGCGTCGCTGGAGGTGACGAAGCCGCCGCAGCCGCGCGCGATGCGGGCCATATAGGAGGCCGCCGCGACGACGGAGGGCTCTTCCACCGCCATCGGCACCAGATAGTCGCGCCCGTTCACGGTGAAGTTGGAGGCGATGCCGAGCGGCAGTTCGAAGGTGCCGATGACGTTCTCGATCATGCCGTTGGCGGTAGTGATCGGAAGGGCGTTTCCGGCAAGTGCCGCGCTGTCCTCGGCGGAGAGGCCAGCGGTCTCGGCAAGCCGCGCCAGACGGTCGGCCGGCTCCAGCGCGCGCAGGCCTTCAATGCGGGAGCTGTAGGTGCGGCGCGGCGATGTGGGGTCACTCATGACTGTCTCCCTGTGCGCCGCGGGCTCGCGGCGCTGACCGAGTTGGAGCGGATTGGCAGGACACGCCCGGCGCCCGACGCGTCTGGCGCGAAAGACGGAGCCGACGGCGCGCGGATGCACTCCGCTCATCGTGTTTTTTGTCAGGGATCGGATTAGGTGGCCGGAGCGACTGCGAGAAGGTACAGTCCGGGAAAATATGCCAAAACCATACCGATACGAAAACTGGTACAGTTTAGAGGGCGAGCGTGTGACCAAGACCGAAACCATCGTCGCGGAGATCCGCCGCAGGGTCGAGGAGGGTCTGCTTCCGCCCGGTGCAAAGCTTGCCTCGATCCGCCGGGCGGCTGAGGAATTCGGCGTGTCCAAGAACACGGCGGTGGAGGCCTACGACCGGCTTGTCTCGCTCGGCCTGATCGCCGCGCGTCCGGGCGCCGGCTTTTCCGTCGTGTCATCGGCACGGCCAGTGCGGGGCGACGAGGCGCCGCCGCATCTGGTGGAGGCTGTCGACAGCGTGTCGCTGCTGCGCGCGCAGCTCGACCAGAACTATCAGCTGCGTGTCGGCGATGGTCGCCCGCCGGCCGCCTGGATGGACGGCATCCTGCCCAAGCGCGCGCTCGGTGCCTCGGGAGAGGCGACGGCCGACAGCTCCGGCTATGGCTCGCCGAAAGGCTATCGGGGCTTGCGCGAGCTGATCGCCGCCCGCTTTCGCGCCCGCGACATCGCGCTCGACGCGGAGCGGGTGGTCACCACCTTCGGCGCCAATCATGCGCTCGATATGATCATCCGGCGGTATCTTTCGCCCGGAGACACCGTGCTGGTCGATGATCCCGGCTACTACCCCCTCTTCGCCAAGCTGAAATTCGCCCAGGTGCGCCAGGTGGGCGTGCGACGCGGTCCGCAGGGGCCGGATCTGGACGACTTGCGGGCCTGTGCCGAGCGCGAACGCCCGGCGTTTTTCTTCACCCAGTCCCATGCCCAGAACCCGACCGGCGGCTCGATCGACCTCGCCCACGCCCATGGCGTCCTGCAGATCGCCGAAACCCATGGCTTCCGGGTTGTCGACGACGATCCCTTCGTCGATCTTCCCGGCGCGCGCGGCGTTCCGCTTGCCGCGCTCGACCAGCTGCGCAACGTGATCTTCGTCGGCTCCTTCTCCAAGACGGTCTCGGCGAGCTTTCGCAGCGGCTATATCGCCGCCGCCTCCGACATCGTCGACGAACTGGCGGAACTGAAGATGATCACCGCCGTGAACAGCTCGCGGTTTTCCGAGCTGATGATCGCCGACATGATGACCTCGCGCCGATACGACAAGCATCTCAAGCGGCTGGGACAGCGGATCGAGGCGGCCAGCGCCGATCTCGCCGCCGTGTTCGCCCGGCTCGGCCTCGCGACGCATTCCCCGCCCGGGCACGGCTATTACACCTATCTGGAGCTGCCGGAGCGGGAGAACGACCTGGAGATCGCGCAGCGCGCCGCGCGCGAGAGCATCTTCCTGGCGCCGGGAACCTTTTTCGCCGCCGGTCCCGCGCGGCACCGGCCGGGCCTGCGCATCAACATCGCGCGCGCCGGCGATCCCCGGTTCGTCGCGTTTCTCAAACGGCTCGCCGCCGGCTTCTAGGCTGGAGGCTACTGCTTGCGGTCGACCGCGCCGACGTCGAGCATCGGCGAGGCATCGATGGCGCCGGCGTTCAGCATGGAGCCGACCTTCTCCAGAACCGCCACGATCATCGCCTGTTCCCAGTCCTGCAGCTTGTTGAACTGGGAGGCGAAGACCTCCTGCAGCGCGTCCGGCGCGGTCTTCAGCGTCTCGCGCCCGGCATCGGTGGCGGTGACCCAGACCACGCGCCGGTCGATCTCGCCGCGCGTGCGCTTCACCAGCCCGCGCGCCTCGAGCTTGTCGAGCAGCGACGTGGCGGTCGCCTGTCCGACACCGGCACGCGCCGCGATCCCCTTGGGTGAAATCTCGTCCGATTCGGCCACGATCGACAGCACGATGAACTGCGGCGTGGTCAGCCCGGTCGCGCGCGCGAGCGTGCGCGCGTTCAGTTCCGTGGCCCGCAGGATGCGACGCAGGGCGATCAGGCTGGTCTGGACTCGATTTTCCATCGGATTGGCTCTTTGACGCGATTCCCCGTTAGGTAGCAGACTAAATATTATTCGATAAGCGAATTTTTTGATCGCCGTAGGGTATGGGAAACGCTCGGTTTTCAGCCATTTTGCCATTTTTTTTGGCGCTTGAGCTTGAAAACTAGTTCGATAGACGTAATATCCAGCACGAACAGAGAAGAGGATTCCATGTCCCTTACCCCGATTAAATCCGCCCGCCGGACAAACGAAGACATCGTTTTCCGAAAGCCGACCGCCGAAGATGGTGCCAGTATCTGGCGCCTGATCGGCGAATGCGGCCCCCTTGATGAAAACTCGATGTATTGCAATCTGCTGCAATGCGATCACTTCGCCGACACCTGTGTCGTCGCCGAACGCGAAAGCGATGGCGAGATCGTTGGCTGGGTGTCTGCCTATATTATCCCCGATCAGCCCGACACGGTCTTCGTCTGGCAGGTCGCGGTCGCGGAAGCGGCACAGGGGCAGGGTCTTGGCAAGCGTCTGCTCGCCGAGCTGCTGAACCGGGATGCATGCGAGAACGTGCAGCACCTGAAGACCACCATCACCTCCGACAATGACGCCAGCTGGGCGTTGTTCACGTCTCTCGCGCGCCGCCGTGATGCGAAGCTGCTGCGTGAGCCGTATTTCCGTCGCGATGCGCATTTCGATGGCGAGCACGCCACCGAGCACATGGTGACACTGCGCTTCGAGGAGAGGGCGCGCAGCGCTGCGTGACGCGCGCCGCCGCCATTTCATTCTCCCAAGCCGTTTCTCAGCATGAGACATCTCGAAAGGATGCAACATGACGACCGTCAACACTGACGACCGTACGATCTTCGCGCGCCGTGAGTCGGAAGCCCGCAGCTATTGCCGCAGCTTCCCCACGGTGTTCACCAAGGCCACTGGCGCTCTTCTCAGCGACGGTGCCGGCAATGACTACATCGACTTCCTCGCCGGCTGCTCGTCGCTGAACTACGGGCACAACGACCCGGACATGAAGCAGGCGCTCATCGACTACATCAGCGCCGATGGCGTGACCCACGGCCTGGACATGCACACCAAGGCCAAGGCCGAGTTTCTGGGCGCGTTCGAGGAGATCATCCTCAAGCCGCGCGGCATGGACCACAAGGTCATGTTCATGGGCCCGACCGGCGCCAATGCCGTCGAGGCAGCGCTGAAGCTGGCCCGCAAGGTGACCAAACGCACCAATGTGATCACCTTCACCAACGGCTTCCACGGCGTGACGCTGGGCGCATTGTCTGCGACCGGCAACGGCTACCACCGTGGCGGTGGCGGCGTGTCGCTGCCGGACGTGACCCGCATGCCCTTCGACAACTACCTGAAGTCGGGCGGCGATGCGGCCGACCTTCTGGAAGCCATGCTCAGCGATCCGTCGGGCGGCATCGACGCGCCGGCCGCGATCCTGCTGGAAACCGTGCAGGGCGAGGGTGGCCTGAACGCCGCGAGCGCCGAATGGGTGCGTCGCGTCGAGCAGATCGCCCGCGACAACGGCGCGCTGTTCATCATCGATGACATTCAGGCCGGCGTCGGCCGCACGGGCACCTTCTTCAGCTTCGAGGAAATGGGTGTGTCGCCGGACCTCGTCACCATGGCGAAGTCGCTGTCGGGCTACGGTCTTCCGTTCGCCGCGATGCTGATCAAGCCGGAGTACGACATCTTCGGTCCGGCCGAGCACAACGGCACGTTCCGCGGCAACAACCACGCCTTCGTGACGGCGCGCGTCGCGCTGGAGAAATACTGGTCGGACGGTGCCTTCCAGAAAGGCATCAACGAGCGGGCCGACATTCTCGAGAAGCGCCTGGAAAAGGTGCGTGGCATGCTGCCGGGTGCCCGGCTGAAGGGCCGTGGCATGATGCGCGGCGTCGACGTCGGCTCCGGGGAGCTCGCCAGCGACATCTGCGCGCGCTGCTTCGAAAACGGTTTGATCATCGAAACGTCGGGCGCCTATGACGAGGTGGTCAAGGTCCTGGCGCCGCTGAACATCGACAAGGCGCTGTTTGAGCGCGGCCTCGACATCCTCGAGGAAGCGGTTGCCAGCTGCGTCCAGTCCACAAGCATTGCTGCGGAGTAAAGAGTATGATTGTCAGGGATTTTCACGAAGCCAAGAAGACCGACCGCAGGGTCGCGGCCGGCAACTGGGAAAGCGTGCGCCTGTTGCTCAAGGACGACAACATGGGCTTCAGCTTTCACATCACGACGATCAAGGCGGGAAGTGAGAGCCAGTTCCATTACAAGCATCACTTCGAAAGCGTCTATTGCGTCTCCGGCGACGGCTCGATCACCGATCTGGCCACCGGCGAGACCCACGAGATCCGCCCCGGCGTGATGTATGCGCTCGACAAGCACGACAAGCACATCCTGCGCGGCGGCAAGGAGGACATGATCCTCGCCTGCGTGTTCAACCCGCCGGTCACCGGCAACGAGGTGCACCGCGAGGATGGATCCTACGCGCCGGAGAGCGAGGCCGTCTGAGGTCTGTTTCCGAACTTGACGGNCGTGCGGCCGAGGGTCGCCGCCCGTGCACCATGAGACTGCATGACGGCGTTCGCGCCGCATGCCTTGGGGCCGGCGCGAACGCCGGCTTCCGGTCGCTTGTCCGGGCGTTGCGACCGATCGCCGCCCGGCACGATGATCAACAAAAGGGTTTGATCCGACAATGACCAATGAAAACGAACAGATGACCGCCCCCGAAAGCCTTCACCGGGTGGATGCAGCGACGCCTACTCCGGCCGGCGCGCACACCGTTGAGAAGATCGGCGGCACGTCGATGAGCCGCGCCCGCGAGCTTGTCGACACGATCCTTGTCGGCAACCGCAGCGAGGACGAACTGTACAATCGGGTCTTCGTGGTCTCCGCCTTCGGCGGCATCACCAACAAGCTGCTGGAAGACAAGAAGACTGGCAAGCCGGGTGTCTATGCGCTGTTCGCGGATGCCGACGAGGACCACGGCTGGATGGAAGCGCTGAACGATGTGGCGCGCGAGATGTATCGCATCAACGGCGAGATCTTCGACGAATCCGCCGATCGCGATTCCGCCGACGAGTTCGTGCGCGAGCGCATCGAGGGCGCGCGCGGCTGCCTGCTCGACCTGCAGCGCCTGTGCTCCTACGGCCATTTCAACCTGGCCGAACACATGATGACGACCCGCGAGCTGCTGTCGGGCCTGGGCGAGGCGCATTCGGCAAACAGCCTCACGCTGCTGCTGCGCCGCCACAACGTCAACGCGCGGTTCGTCGATCTGTCGGGTTGGCGCGATGAAAGCCAGCCGAGCCTCAACGAGCGCATCGAGACGGCTTTTTCCAAGATCGACGTCGAGCGCGAGCTTGCTATCGTGACGGGTTACGCGCAGTGCCGCGAAGGCCTGATGCGCGAGTATGATCGTGGCTATTCCGAAGTGACCTTCGCGCAGATCGCGGCGCTTTCCGGCGCGCGCGAGGCGATCATTCACAAGGAGTTCCATCTCTCCAGCGCCGACCCGCGCCTGGTGGGAACGGATGCGGTGCGCAAGATCGGCCGGACCAATTACGACGTGGCCGACCAACTCTCCAACATGGGCATGGAGGCGATCCATCCGAACGCGGCGAAGACGCTGCGCCAGGCCGGCGTGCCGCTGCGCGTCACCAATGCCTTCGAACCGGAAGATCCGGGCACGCTGATCGACGCGGAGCCGGCGGAGACGCCGGGCGTGGAGATGGTCACCGGCATTCCGGTCACCTCCTTCGAGGTGTTCGAGCAGGACATGGTCGGCGTGAAGGGCTACGACGCGGCAATCCTCGAGGTGCTGACGCGCCACAACGTGCGAATCGTCTCCAAGGTGTCGAACGCCAACTCCATCGTCCATCACGTCGAGGCGCCGCTGAAGCTGCTGAAGCGGGTCGAGCAGGACCTGATGAAGCGCTATCCGTCCGCGCGGATCGCCACCCGTCGCTCGGCCATCGTGTCGGTGATCGGACGCGACCTGACCGGTCTCAGCGTCATGCTGGAAGGGCTCAAGGCGCTCGATGCCGCCGGCATCGAGGTGATCTCCGCCCAGGACACCGGCCGCAAGGTCGACGTGCAGTTCGTCGTCGGCGGCAAGGACAAGGACGTCGCGGTGAAGGCGCTGCACCAGGCTTTTTGCGAAGGTGACGCCAACGCATCGAGACCGGGCGCAACCGGATCCGGCTCCGACGCGCCGAGGCCGGCGGCCCTGTCGCGGGCGGCCTGAGAGGCTGCTGGAGTCCGAGAGGGCAGAGGAATTGCAATGCAATGAAGCGGCGCGGGAGGCGGACTCCTGCGCTGTTTTGCGTTTGTGGGAGGAGTGTGGGGGAAGGCGGCGTGCTTCGGGAATCGTCTCGAGGATCGCGTCCTGTCCGCTGGCTTACGCGGGGCGCTCGCGCTGCGACGCGACCCGTTCGATGAACGCATAGGCTTCCGCACGCACCGCGTCGGGAAAGTCGTGGCCGGCGTCGGGGCTGCGCATGACGACCTCGCCGGTTTTCCCGGCGGCGGCGAGCCGGTCACGGGCGCGTGCCACGATGGCCTCGGTGCCCTCGAAGGGGAAGACGTCGTCGCGCAAGGGAACGTTGAGAAAGAGGTTTCCGGTGCCGTGGGCGGCGAGCAGCGTGTCGAATTCGCAGGGGAGCTGTCGCCAGTCGTTGCCGAAACGCTCTGCGATGCGTGGGAGATACTTGTCCCGGCGCGCCCATCCCCGCAGATCGCCCTCGGGCGCGTGCCGCGCGTAGTGCTCGAAACTGGAGAAGCCGGCGCTGGAGACCGACGCGACGATGCGCGGGTCGAAGATTCCGACGAAAAGGCTGTTCGATCCGCCGAGGGAATGGCCAATGGCGGCGAACCGTGCGACCGCGCCGCCCGTAACCGCCTGCAGGACATTGGCAGCGACGATGTGATTGGCGACGCCCTTGGTGCTCATCGCGGCGTAGCCGTCGCGCGCGTAGACCGATGCTATGTCGAGCATGTAAGTGCCAAAGAGCGGATAGTCCGGGGCGATGACGGCAAAACCACGTCGCGCCAGTTCCAGCCCGTAGTGGAGGTCGGCGCGGCCGGTCGTCGGCGAGACGGTTTCCTCCCGGCCGATCGCGTGCGGCTCTGTGGTCTGGTGCAGGGCCAGAATCCCGGTGGAATGACGGATGCGGTCCGGCAGAAGGATCGTGGCGGGCACTTCGCGCGGCGTATCGACCTCGTAGAGGAGGTCGATACGCCGCAATCCGGCCTCGGGCCGGCTTTCGGCGGTGACGTCATGTGTGGCGCGCGTGCGGACATGGTCCGGAATGGCGCCGAAGAAGGCCTCGATCGCCCGGGCGTCGGCATCCATCAGAAGTTTTCCCATTTCGTGATTTCGTAGCGATCCCGCGCGGGATTGTAGTAGGAGCGAAACCGTTTGGTGATCCCGATCCGTGCGTCGCGGCACAGGTCGAAGGTCTGGTGCTCATAGAGCTGGGTGAGCAGGCCCGGCAGGTGGCCGTCGACGAGCACGATCAGCCGGGCAAGGTCGCCCTCCTTGGGGCGGATAGGCTGCCCGCGAACGTACCAGTCGACCCGCCCGTCGGCGATGACAACGGTCAGATCCTGGTCCTCGCGCACGTGCGTTTCGTCGCGCAGGACGGCGACGGGCACGGAGACGCGCGTGGGCACCGGCGCGTAGGGCAGGGCGATATAGTGGTCGCCGTTCAGTTCGTGGATCTGGAAAGATTTCAGCGGATACTTGTCGTCAACGCTCTCGGAGCGCTCCTTGCGATAGTATTTGACGAAGACCCGTGTCTGCATTTCGTAGACCGACATGGTCGTCGCTAGATAGAAGCTCGTCTCCAGCGCACCGGTTGCGGTGTCAACCTCCAGCTTGTCGGAGAAGATGGCGAGCTTGCGCGTTGGCGCGGTCAGTTTGAACAATATGCTGCCGAGCAGCAGACCCGGAAGCAGCACCGAGAAAAGCGACAGAAGTGCGTAGAGAATGGCGTTGAACCCGGAACCTGCCGTCAAATAGCGCACCGGTGACTGCCCGAACAGAATGTAGAGGCACTCCAGGAACGCCTCGGGAAAGATTCCCTCGTATGCCTTCCCGGCGATCGCTTCCGACACGACGACCAGCGCCGCGAAGGCGGTGCACACCAACACGTTCAGGAAGAGATAGTAGAGCAGGAGAACGGAAAACCGGTTCTCGGCAATGAACGTGCGGAACCGGTCGTTGTTCTGCGGATGCGGGGTCATGGTGGCCTGGCCGGGGCGAGGGGAACCGAAGCGCGCGCAATACGTCGCGCCCTTCGACCCTAGCACGTGCCCGGGTCGGGAAAACAGGCTAGAGGAGGCTTGCGCGTGCGGGTGCGTTACCTTCCGGCTGAAAACCGGACGGGCCAATGCCCGAGCGGGCAATCGATTGTCTGGGAAAAATGAGAATGGCTCCCCGGGCCGGACTCGAACCAGCGACCCAGCGGTTAACAGCCGCTTGCTCTACCAACTGAGCTACCGGGGAACACTCTCGAGCGATGCGCTGCATCGCGTCGGTGGCGAGCATATAGCAAACGGATGCCGGGCTTGCCAAGGGCCTTGTCCCAAAAACTTTTCCACAAGCGGGGTTTTCAACGCATTGCGGGCATGGAGGGCAGAAGATGTGCCCATGCTTGTTGCGCGGAGCCTTGCAGGCTATGACTTGCGTTCCGGTCCTTCCCGCGCAGGCTCAAGCCTCAAGGGAAGGGGAAAGTCGGAATGCGGTGGGGGAGGACCCAATCCGGGCTCCCGAATCCGCAGCTGCCCCCGCAACTGTGAGCGGCGAGCCCCCTTGCGCAGACCACTGGACACGCATCGTGTCCGGGAAGGGCAAAGGACCGGCGACGACCCGCAAGCCAGGAGACGAGCCGGAACGCAAGAAACGTCGCGCGCCGTCGGGTGGACGGCAGGAGGCCTGCCATATGAATTTGCATTTCGCCGGACGGGATTTATCCGTCGGCTGCTGTCCCGCAATCCGTCTGCCGTCTGGTGCGTCGCGCCCATGACCGTTCCCGCTGCGCAATGCGTGCTGGTGACGGGCGGAGCGCGTTCCGGCAAGAGCCTCTACGCGGAAGCATTGATCCGCGAGAGCCGGCTTGCGCCTGTCTATGTCGCGACCTGCACCCCCTATGACGCGGAAATGGAAGAGCGTGTGGCGCGCCACCGCCTCCAGCGCGGCGATGGCTGGGCGACAATCGAGGAACAGCGCGCCATCGCCGATGTGATCGCCCGCGAAAGCGCGGCCGACCGCGCGATTCTCGTCGATTGCCTGACGCTGTGGCTTTCCAACCTGATGTTCGCCGACGCCGATATCGAGGCGGAAACGACTGCGCTCGTCGCGGCACTTGCCGTTGCGAAAGGACCTGTTGTCTGCGTCACCAATGAAGTCGGTTCCGGCATCGTGCCGGAAAATGCCCTGGCGCGCCGGTTCCGCGACGCGCAGGGCCGCCTCAATCGAACCATCGCCGATGCGGCCGATACGGTGGTGCTTGTCGCCGCCGGCCAGCCGCTCGTCCTCAAGCCTGCCCCCGTTCAACCGGAGATCCGCCTATGACCGTGTCCCCTCACGCGCCGAAGCCGAAAATTCCCGCCACGATCATCACCGGCTTTCTGGGCGCCGGAAAGACCACGCTTCTGTCCAACCTCCTGCGCGAGGCCAAGGGCAAGCGCATTGCGCTGATCGTCAACGAGTTCGGCGACATGGGCTTCGACGGCTCGCTGGTCGACGGCTGCGCCGATCCCGATTGCGCGGCGGAGGATGTGGTGGAGCTGACCAACGGCTGCATCTGCTGCACCGTCGCCGACGACTTCCTGCCGACCATGGAAATGCTGATCGCCCGCGACGAGGCGCCCGATCACATCGTCATCGAGACGTCGGGCCTGGCGCTTCCGCAGCCGCTGGTGCGCGCGTTTTCCTGGCCGTCGGTCAAGACGCGGGTGACGGTCGATGCGGTTGTCACGGTCGTCGACACCGCGGCTGTTGCGGAAGGACGGGTTGCGAGCGACGAGGCGGCGGTCGCGGCGCAACGCGCGGCCGACGACTCTCTCGATCACGACAGCCCGGTGGAGGAACTCTTCGAGGACCAGCTCGCCTGCGCCGACCTCGTGGTGCTGAACAAGGCCGATCTCGTCGACGCCGCCGCCCTTGAGGCGGTGCGCGCCCGCGTTGCGGCGCGCCTGCGCCCGGCGGTGGAGATCGTCACGGCGGAAAAGGGCGTGCTTTCCGCCGACGTGCTGCTTGGACGCGGCAGTGCCGCGGAAGACGACATGGACGGCCGCAAGAGCCACCACGAGGCGCAGCACGACCATCATGATCATGACCATGACCATGACGATGATCACGACCACGACCACGACCATCACCACCACGATCATGATCACGACGCCTTCGAAAGCCATGTCGTGGCGCTTGCGGGGATTGCCTCGTTGGCCGATTTGAAGGCCCGCGTCGAGGCGGCGATGGCGATCCCCGGCGTGCTCAGGATCAAGGGCGCGGTCGCGGTCGACGGCAAGCCGGCACCCGCAATGGTGCAGGCGGTCGGCCCGCGTGTCGAAACCTGGTTTGCCCGCGATGCGCGCGGCACGGGCCAACTCGTCGTGATCGGTCTTGCCGGCTTCGACCTCGGCCGGGCCCGCGCGATCCTCACCGACGCGCTGGCGGCCTGATCGACACGTAGGCGATAGCTCGCGGCAAGGGGAGACGACATGCATATCCTGGCGGGACGCAGCGGCCGCATCGACGAGGGCGACGAGGCGGTCGACCTTGAACAGACGCCCGCCGATGTCGTCTTTCTGTCGGCCGCCGACACGGAGCTGGCTTCGCTTGCCGGAGCCGTGCGTCGTCTGGGCGCGGCGGCGCCCTCGGTGCGGCTGGCAAGCCTTTTGGCGCTGTCGCACCCCTATTCGGTCGACCTTTACGCAGAGCGGACGCTGCAGGGATCGCGACTGGTGATCCTGCGGCTTCTGGGCGGGGCGGAATACTGGCCCTACGGGCTGGAGCGGCTCGGCGAACTGGCGAACGGCTATGGCGTGAAGCTCGCCGTGATGCCGGGCGACGACCGTTGGGACGCGGAGCTTGCCGCCCGCTCCACGCTGGGCGCGGATGAGGTGCACCGGCTGTGGCGCTATTGCGCCGATGGTGGGGCCGACAATCTCGCCAATCTGCTCGGCTTTGCCCGGCACCTGCTCGACGGAACGCCGGAACCGGACCCGCCGCGCGCGCTGCCGCGCGCCGGCCTGTTCCAACCCGGACAGGCGGCGGCCTCGCTCGCCGATCTGAAAGCGCAATGGCGCGACCCGGATGCGCCGGTGGCGGCCATCGTCTTCTACCGTGCGCTGATGCAAAGTGCGGCGACCGAGCCGGTGGAAGCGCTCGCGAACGCCCTTGCCGCGCGCGGGCTGAACCCGCTGCCGGTCTTCGTCGCCTCGCTGAAGGATGCCGAATCCGCCGCAGTCCTCGCCTCTCTGTTCGAGGAGGCGGCACCTGCGGTGGTGCTCAACGCGACCGCCTTTGCCGTCTCCAAGGCAGGTGTTGCCCATCAGCCGACGCCGCTCGACACGCCTGGCGCACCGGTGCTTCAGGTGATTTTTTCCTCGTCCTCGCAAGAGGGCTGGCAATCCGCCGATCAGGGGCTTTCGATCCGCGATCTGGCGATGCATGTGGTCTTGCCCGAAATCGACGGGCGCCTCACCACCCGTGCCGTCTCCTTCAAGGAACAGGGCGAGCGCGATCCGCTCACCCAGTCGGCGCCGGTGCGCTTCGTGCCGAAGGCGGACCGGATCGACTTCGTCGCCGAGCTTGCCGCGCGCATGGCCTTGCTCCGCACCGTGCCACCGGCGGAGAAGAAGCTGGCGCTGATCCTCGCGAACTATCCGAACAAGGACGGGCGGCTTGCCAATGGCGTTGGGCTGGACACGCCCGCCTCCTGCGTTGCAGTGCTGAAGGCGCTGGAAGGTGCGGGCTACGCCGTGTCCGGCCTGCCGCAGGATTCCGCCGCGCTGATGGCCGCGATCAGCTCCGGGCCGACCAACGCGCTGGAAGACCGCCGCGCGCGCCACGGCGGGGCGGCGCTGTCGCTCGATGACTATGCGAAACACTTCGAGCGCCTGCCGGAGGCGGTGCGCGATGCCGTGATCGGGCGCTGGGGCGCGCCCGAAGCCGATCCGCATGTCGAGGACGGGGCGTTTCGTCTGGCGATCACGCAGTTCGGCAATGCTGTCGTCGGCATCCAGCCCGCGCGCGGCTACAACATCGACCCCAAGGAAACCTACCACGATCCCGATCTGGTGCCGCCGCATCACTATTTCGCCTTCTACATCTGGCTGCGCGAGATCCTTGGCGTTCATGCGGTCGTGCATCTGGGCAAGCACGGCAATCTGGAATGGCTGCCGGGAAAGGCGCTGGCGCTGTCGCAAGACTGTTTCCCGGAAGCCGTGCTCGGTCCCGTGCCGAATATCTATCCCTTCATCGTCAACGATCCGGGCGAGGGTGCGCAGGCAAAACGGCGCAATTCAGCTGTGATCGTCGATCACCTGACGCCGCCGTTGACGCGGGCCGAGAGCCACGGCGTGTCGCAGGAGCTCGAGGTGCTTCTCGACGAATATTATCTGGCGCAGGGCGTCGATCCGCGCCGCCTCAAGGCGCTGACCCGCGACATCCTGGAAACCGCGACACGTCACGGTCTCGACCGCGACATCGGCCTCACCGACGAGATGGACGAGGACACCCGTCTGGCGCGGCTCGACGCCCATCTCTGCGACCTCAAGGAACTTCAGATCCGCGACGGGCTGCATGTGCTCGGTGCGGCACCCGAGGGGCGGCTTCTGACCGATCTCCTGTCGGCGATGGTGCGCGTGCCGCGCGGCGAGGGGGAGGCAAACGCCGGGATCACCCGCGCGCTGGCGCAGGATCTCGGGCTTGAGGCGTTCGACCCGCTCGATTGCGCCTTCGAGGTGACATGGCAGGGGCCGCGACCCGATGCGCTGGCCCGTGTCTCCGACGCGCCCTGGCGCAGTGCGGGCGATACGGTGGAACGGCTGGAACTGTTTGCGGCCGATGTGATTGCACGCGGCGAGGCGCCCGAAGGCTGGACCGCGACGCGCGCGGTTCTCGCCGAGATCGAGGGCCGTATCGCCCCGGCGGTCATTGCCTCCGGCGAGGGCGAGATGCGCGGCGTTCTCGATGCGCTTGGCGGACGCTTCGTGCCGCCCGGTCCCTCGGGCGCGCCGACGCGCGGGCGGCCGGACGTGCTGCCAACGGGCCGCAACTTCTATTCCGTCGATGTGCGCGCCGTCCCCACCCAGACCTCCTGGAAGATCGGCGCGGCGAGCGCGGAGCGCCTTGTGGAGCGGCATTTCCAGGACGAGGGCGAGTATCCGCAAGCCGTGGTGCTGACCTGCTGGGGCACGGCCAACATGCGCACCGGCGGCGATGACGTGGCGCAGGCGCTGGCGCTGATCGGCACGCGGCCGAAGTGGGAGCCCGGGTCGGGCCGCGTGACCGGCTTCGATATCCTGTCGCTCTCGGAGCTCGGACGGCCGCGCATCGATGTGACGCTTCGGATCTCCGGCTTTTTCCGCGATGCCTTCCCGCATCAGATCGATCTGTTCCAGTCGGCCGTCGCGGCCGTTGCCGCACTTGAGGAACCGGCGGACGCCAATCCGCTGGCCGACCGGGTGCGGGCGGAGACACGGAGACTGGTCGCGGCAGGCGAACCGGAAGATCGGGCAGCACGGACGGCGGGCTTTCGGGTCTTCGGCTCCAAGCCCGGAGCCTATGGCGCGGGCCTTCAGGCGCTGATCGACGAGGGCGTATGGTCCGAGCGCTCCGATTTTGCCGACGCGTTCCTGGCCTGGGGCGGTTATGCCTATGGCGGCGGGGTGCAAGGCGAGGGCGCGCGGGGCGCGCTGGAAGAGCGGCTCTCGCAGGTCGACGCGGTCTTGCACAATCAGGACAACCGCGAGCACGATCTTCTCGACAGCGACGACTATTACCAGTTCGAAGGCGGGCTCGCGGCGACGGTGGAAACGCTGAAAGGTGCCGCGCCGAAAATCTACCACAACGACCATTCGCGCCCCGAACGCCCGGTGATCCGCACGCTGTCGGAAGAGATCGGCCGGGTGGTGCGCGGGCGCGCGGCCAATCCGAAGTGGATCGCCGGCGTCATGCGCCATGGCTACAAGGGTGCCTTCGAGATCGCCGCGACGGTCGACTATCTCTTCGCCTTCGCGGCGACGACCCATGCGGTCGGCGACCATCACTTCGACCAGCTGTATGATGCCTATCTGGATGACGAGGCCGTGCGGGACTTTCTCGCCGAGGCCAATCCGAAGGCGCTAGAGGAAATCGAGGCGCGCTTCCGCGAGGCGGTGGAGCGCGGATTGTGGACGCCGCGGCGCAATTCCACGCGCGCGGCGCTGACGACACAACAAGGGGAGACGATCGGGTGAGCGACAAGAAAGCCGAGATGACCGAAGAGGAACTGAACGCCCGTCATGCGGAAAAGATGCGCAAGAAGAAAGCGGCGCGCGACAAGATCATGGCGACCAAGACCATCGAAAAGGGTCTGCTGATTGTCCACACCGGCAAGGGCAAGGGCAAGTCGACCGCGGGCTTCGGCATGGTGTTCCGCTCGCTCGGCCATGGCCACAAGGTCGCGGTCGTGCAGTTCGTCAAGGGACGGATCGAGACCGGCGAGCGTATGGCGCTGGAGCGCTTCTCCGATCTTGTCACCATCAAGCGCATGGGCGAGGGCTTCACCTGGGAAACCCAGGACCGCCAGCGCGACATCGAGGCCGCGCGTCAGGCCTGGGAAGCGGCCAAGGACATGATCCGCTCGCGCGAGTATCGCCTGGTGCTGTGCGATGAACTCAACATCGTGCTGCGCTACGACTACCTTGCGATCGACGAGGTCGTCGCCTTCCTGCGCGACGAAAAGCCCGAGGACGTGCATGTCGTCATTACCGGCCGCAACGCCAAGGACGAACTGATCGAGGCCGCCGATCTGGTGACCGAGATGACCCAGATCAAGCATCCCTTCCGCTCCGGCGTGAAGCCGCAGGAAGGGATCGAGTTTTAAAGGGGGTGCCGGCCGGCAGTCCACGCAAGAAGGAACACCGCCACGCCATGAAGTTCTTCAGTTCCGACCTTCGCCGCGCGTCGCCCGATCATGCCGAGCTGGTGCGCCGCTACGAGCTGGCGCGCACGCTGGTGGATTTTCTTGCAGCCGTCTTCTTCATCGTCGGCAGCGTGTTCTTTTTCTACGAAAGCCTGCTGTTTGCGGGCACATGGCTCTTTCTGATCGGCTCGATCCTCTTCGCGGTGCGCCCGACGATCCGCCTGGCGCTCGAACTGCATCTGACGCGGCTGCCCGTGCCGGACGAGTTCCGCCCCTATGGCGCGCTGGCGGAAACACAGGATCGCACGTGAGCAGGAAACGCGCGCCTGCCCTGATGATCCAGGGCACCGGCTCGAATGTGGGCAAGAGCTTGATCGTCGCGGGGCTGTGCCGGCTGTTCGCCAATCGGGGGCTGAAGGTGCGCCCGTTCAAGCCGCAGAACATGTCGAACAACGCCGCCGTGACCTCCGACGGCGGCGAGATCGGCCGGGCGCAGGCGTTGCAGGCGCTTGGCGCGCGCGTGCCGCTCACGGTGCATATGAACCCGGTCCTGCTGAAACCGGAAACCGATGTCGGTGCGCAGGTGATCGTGCAGGGCAAACGCGCCGGCACCATGCGCGCGCGCGAATACGGAAGCCGCAAGGCAGAGCTTCTGCCGAAGGTGCTGGAGAGTTTCAGTCGGATCGGCGAGGGGGCGGACCTCTTGCTGGTCGAAGGTGCCGGCTCTCCCGCCGAGATCAATCTCAGGGCAGGCGACATCGCCAACATGGGATTTGCGGAAGCAGCAGACATTCCCGTCGCCCTTTGCGGCGATATCGACCGGGGCGGGGTGATTGCCTCGCTCGTCGGCACGCATACGATCCTTCCCGAAGACGAGCGCAGACGCATCAAGGCGTTTTTCGTCAATCGCTTCCGGGGCGATGTGACTCTCTTCGACGAGGGCGTCGCCGAGATCGCGAAACGCACCGGCTGGGCGTCGCTTGGCGTGGTGCCGTGGTTCGCGGATGCCCGCAAGCTGCCGGCCGAGGATGCGCTGGGGCTGGAAGACGGAACGGGCAAGGGCGAGGTGAAAGTCGTCGTGCCGGTGATCAGCCGGATCGCGAATTTCGACGATCTCGACCCCTTGCGACTGGAGCCGGGCGTCTCGCTGAGTCTCGTGCAGCCGGGCGATCCGCTGCCGGGCGACGCCGATGTCGTGCTGCTGCCGGGATCGAAGTCGACGGTCGGGGATCTCGCCTTCTTTCGCGCGCAAGGATGGGACATCGATCTCTCAGCCCACGTGCGGCGCGGCGGACGGGTCGTCGGCATCTGTGGCGGCTACCAGATGCTGGGCCGGACCATTTCCGATCCCAATGGCATCGAGGGGCGGGCCGGAACCGTGGAGGGACTGGGACTGCTCGACGTGGATACGGTGCTCACCCCCGACAAGCGGCTTGTCGAGGTGACGGGCCGGCATGCGCCGAGCGGCGCGGCGCTTTCCGGCTACGAGATCCATATCGGGCGGACGCAAGGGGCGGATTGCGCGCGGCCCTTCGCACATGTGACGTCGGGCGGCAGTCCGGACCACCCGGACGGTGCGATCTCCGCAAACGGCCGGATTTCCGGCACCTATCTGCACGGGCTTTTCACCTCGGACGATTTCCGCGCCGGATTCCTGAAGACCCTCGGCGCCGGATCGTCGCTCGCCTACGACAGCGACATCGATGCGACGCTGGATGCGCTTGCCGCGCATCTGGAAGCCTGCATGGATATCGAGGCGCTGCTGGCGATTGCAGGGAAATAGGAATTGCGTCGGAGGAGCAGCCTTTTAGGATTGCAGTCGAGGAAGATTGCAATTCTCAGGAGATGTCATGCCATTCGCCTTGTTGCTGGTGCGTTTTTTCGCAGCATACGTTTTTGTATCTCTTATCGGAGTTGTCCCTCAGGGGCTTGGACTTGGATACGGTGGCGGGGCCGGATTGGCCGGACTCGTGTCCTCCACCCTGATTCTGGCTGTTCTGCTGTTCTCGATCGTCCTGATGCTCTACCCGCGCAACTTTCTGCTCGGGCTCGGCTTTGGCGGGTCTGACGCGGATGGAAAGCCGGGTCTTGCGGACGGTTTCGAAGTTGTCTGCGTTGCGCTGCTGGGTCTCTACCTGCTCGTCATCAGCATGCGGGACGTCGTTGTCTGGGCGGTGAGCTATCTTTCGCTTCAAACGCAGGCAACTTATCGAAACGCTGCGACCGATTGGGTGGCGCAGCAGTGGCCGGGGCTGGTCGGAAGCATTCTGGTTGCGCTTGTGGGCGTGCTTTTGATCCTGGGCCCGGGCAAGGTTGCCGGCATGCTGCGAGCGCTGCGCAACTGGCGGCCGGGGCAGGAGAAGGCCTGAGCTGCCGAAGCCTCAGCTTGCACCGCGCTGCCAGATGAGCAGGCGGTTGTTGGCCGGCATGGCGTTGTCGGCGGCCAGCGTGAGCCCCTGTCCGTAGGCGAGGTCGTCGAGGACCTCGAAGTCGCGAATGCCGCTTTGCGGATCGCGGGCGCGGAGCTGTGCATCGAAGTCGGCGTTGCTCTGCGTGGTGAAATCGCCGCCGTATTTCATCGGACCGTAAACCGCCAGGATGCCGGAGCGCGCGAGCGCCTCGCCGATGCGCTCGAAGAACTGCTCCACATGCGCGAACGACATGATGTGCAGCGTGTTGGCGGTGAAGATCGCGTCGAAGGCGTCCGGGGCGCCTGCTTCGGGCACTGGCCAGGGCGGGGCGGCGACATCGAGTGCGAGCGGTGGCGGCGTGCGGTCGTTGCCTTCCGCCTCAAGCCGCGCGGCGATGCCGGGAACCGCGTCGGCAAGATCGCTGCATTGCCAGAGGAGATGCGGGAGCGCGCCGGTCATGTGGACGGCATGCTGGCCCGTGCCGCTGCCGATCTCGAGCAATCGCCGCCGCTCCGCAAGATGAGGCCCGAGGACGTCGCGGATGGCATCCTTGTTGCGCTCTGCGGCGGGGGCGAAAGGGAGCATGGAGAGGCCTTTCAAAACGGGATGGAGACAATCGCGATCAGCGCGACGATACCCGTTTGGAGCGCGCAGGCGAAGACCATGGCCTTGAGCGCGCGCGCGATGTCTCCGGCGGTCGCCCCGCGCCGTCCGTCCGCGTTCATGAAAGGATCGTCGACGCTGTAACCTGGATAGACGCGCGGGCCGGCGAGCGCGAGGCCGAGGACGGCGGCCATGGCCGCTTCCGGCCAGCCGGCGTTCGGCGAGCGGTGGTTCGGCGCGTCGCGGCGCATGATCTGGAGGCTTTCGCCAATGCGCTTGCCAAAGAGCGGGCCGGAGAGGGCAAGCAGCAGACCGGAAAGGCGGGCCGCCGGCAGGTTCACCAGATCGTCGAAGCGTGCCGACGCCCAGCCAAAGGCGCGGTGGCGCTCGGTCTTGTGCCCGATCATGGAATCGGCGGTGTTCACCGCCTTGTAGGCCAGCAGTCCGGGCAGGCCGAGCAGCAGGAACCAGAGCGTCGGGGCGACGACCCCGTCGGCATGGTTTTCCGCGCAGGATTCGATCGCGGCACGGGCGACACCCGCCTCGTCGAGCTGTTCCGGGTCGCGGCCGACGATCATCGCGACTGCTTTTCGCCCGCCCGCAAGCCCGCCCTGCGAGAGACCGTCGCGCACGGCAGCGACATGATCGTAGAGGCTGCGCTGGGCGATGAAGATCGCGCCGACCACAACAATCCCGATCTCGCCGAAGGGCAGGCCGCGAAAGATCACCTCGAGCAGCGTGCCGGTCAAAAGCGCGCAGGCGACGAGGGCGATCAGGAAGATCGTTCCGTAGAGCTTGCGGCGTCCTTCCGGCGCATCGGGCGTGTTGAAATCCTGGTCGGCGATTTCGATGATTTTTCCAAATAGCACCACCGGATGGGGAACGTGGCGCCACAGCCAAGGCGGATCGCCGATGAGCGCGTCGAGGACAAGGGCAAACAGAACCAGAAGGGCGGTGTCGGAAAAAAGCAGCATCCCTCTAGCCCGTGACCGGTGCGAGGGCACGGGTCAGCGCCGCATCGAGCCGGGCAAGCGGTTCTGCGCCCCCCGGAAGGCCGATGCGGAGCCAGGACGGCGCATAATCGAAGCTGCGGGTCCAGATCTTCTGCCGCGCCAGTGCCTCATGCACGGCGCCCGCGTCGCGCGCACCGGCGAGCACATAAAGCGGGGTGCCGCCGAAGACGCTCAGGCCGCGCATCTGCAGCATCAGGGTCAGGTCGGCGGCCTCGTCGGCAAGCTGCGCGCGCATGGCTGTCTGCCAGCGCGTATCGGCAAGCGCGCGGGTGCCGATCTCGATGGCCGGGCCGGATACCGCCCAGCTCTCCAGCGAGGCGGAAAGCGCATCGGTGATCGATTTCGGCCCGGCAGCGAAACCGAGGCGCACGCCGGCAAGGCCGTAGAACTTGCCGAAGGAGCGCAGCACCAGCACCGGAACGTCGCCGAGGTGCGGCAACACACTGGCGCCCGGCACGCAGTCGGCGAAGGCCTCGTCGACGATCAAGAGCCCGCCGCGCGCAGCCATCGTTTCGGCATGGTGGCGCAGGCTTTTCGGATCGACCAGGCGTCCGTCGGGATTGTTCGGATTGACGATCACGATCACGCGGGTGTCCGGTGCCGGCTCGAAATAGGGGGAGGTCACCTCCGTGACCTTGCGCCCCGAGCGTTGCCAGACATCCGCATGGCTCGAATAGGTCGGGCCGACGATGGCGACATCGCCGGCCGGCAGGAGGGCGGGAAGATGGGAAATGAGCGCCTGCGTTCCCGGGCCTGCGACCAGCCGGAGGTGATCCGGCACGCCGTAGGCGGCGCGTGCCACCTCAAGCAGCCGCTCGAGCGCCCCGCGCGCCGGAAGCCGCGTCCAGGCGTCACGCGACAAAGGCGGGTCGAGCGGATAGGCATGCGGATTGATGCCGGTGGAGAGATCCAGCCAGTCCTCCGCAAGTCCGCCGTGCCGCGCGATTGCCGCGCCAAGATCGCCGCCGTGTTTCATCGTGTCGAACCGGGCCCTTTGTTGGTTTCGGCGGACGGTAAAGCGGCTTGGCGGCAATGCCAAGCAAGGACCGCGCGTCCGCCGCTCCGCAACAGGAAAACGGGGGATTGCATTTCTCCGGATATATCGATATTTCATGATTTATGGATATGAATCAGGCATTGGATGCGCTGGCGGCCCTTGGCCAGAAAACGCGGCTCGAGGTGTTCCGTCTGCTGGTGAAGGCGGGAACGGACGGCATGCACGCCGGCGAGATCGCCGAGGCGCTCAATGTGCGCCAGAACACCATGTCCGCCAACCTGGCGGTGCTGGCGCGCGCCGGGCTTATCCGCAACGAACGGGAAGGACGGAACCTGCGCTATTTCGCCGACATGGACGGCATCCGCGGGCTTCTGGCGTTCCTGATGGAAGACTGTTGCGGCGGCAATCCCACCCTGTGCCAGCCGGTGCTCGATGCGCTCGCCTGCGAGTGCTGACGGCGACACAACGACGAGGAGTTGGACCATGAGCGGTTCGATCTACAATGTGTTGTTCCTCTGTACCGGAAACTCCGCCCGTTCCATTCTGGCGGAAGGAATTTTGAATACGTTAGGTGCAGGCCGGTTCCGCGCGTTTTCCGCCGGATCCCAGCCCAAGGGCGAGGTGCATCCCTTCGCCCTCGACCTGCTTCGCAAGATGGACATCGACACTGCTTTCGCCCGGTCCAAGGCATGGGACGAGTTCGCGGCCGACGGCGCCCCGAACCTCGACTTCGTGTTCACCGTTTGCGACAACGCGGCCGGCGAAACCTGTCCGGTCTGGCCCGGCCAGCCGATGACCGCGCATTGGGGCGTCCCCGATCCGGCCGCGGCTAAAGGCTCCGAAGCCGAGCGTCGTTATGCCTTTGCCGATGCCTATCGCATGCTCAATGCGCGGATTTCCGTTTTCGCCAGTCTTCCGCTCGCAAGCATCGACGGCTTGGCGCTGCAAAGAAACCTCAAGGAGATCGGGACAATGGACGACAGGGAAAGCATCGCATGACAATTGTCATCCACCACAACCCGGACTGCGGAACCTCGCGCAACGTGCTGGCGGCGATCCGCGCCAGCGGCGAAGAGCCGGTGGTGATCGAGTACCTCAAGGAGGGCTGGACCCGGCCGCAGCTGCTGGCACTGTTTGCCGCCGCCGGCCTGACGCCGCGCACAGCTCTGCGCACCTCCAAGTCGCCGGCCGAGGACCTCGGCCTCACCGACCCGTCGGTGGATGACGACACCATTCTGGCGGCGATGCTGGAGCATCCGGTTCTCGTCAACCGGCCCATCGTCGCAAGCCCGAAGGGCGTACGCCTGTGCCGGCCGTCCGAGGCCGTGCTGGAGCTGATCGATGCCGCCGCGCTGGGCGACTTCCGCAAGGAAGACGGCACGCCGCTGGTTGCGGCGTCGGAGGGCTGACATGAACGCTCACGCCGCACTGGACGACATGCCCGCGGTCGACCCGCAGCATCTTGCGCCCGTCGATGTCTCCGCGCTCGCGGCGCCCGGCGATCCCGGCCATGCGCCGCGGATCCTGCTTCTCTATGGCTCGCTCAGGAAGCGTTCCTTCTCGCGGCTGGTGGCGCAAGAGGCGGAACGGCTGTTGCGATGGCATGGCTGCGAGACGCGGGTGTTCGATCCGCACGGACTGCCGCTGCCCGATGCGGAAGAGCCGGATCACCCCAAGGTGCGGGAGTTGCGCGAGCTTGCCATGTGGTCGGAAGGCATGGTCTGGGTTTCGCCGGAACGCCACGGCGCGATGACCGGCATCATGAAGGCCCAGATCGACTGGCTGCCGCTGTCGCTTGGTGGGGTACGCCCGACCCAGGGCAAGACGCTCGCCGTGATGCAGGTCTGCGGCGGCTCGCAAAGCTTCAATGCGGTCAACCAGATGCGTATTCTCGGCCGCTGGATGCGAATGGTGACGATTCCCAACCAGTCGTCCGTGCCCAAGGCCTTCACGGAGTTCGGCGAGGACGACCGGATGAAGCCGTCGCCCTTCTACAATCGCATCGTCGATGTGGTGGAGGAACTGGTGAAATTCACCTGGATGGTACGCGGCCGCTCCGACTATCTCGTCGACCGCTATTCCGAGCGGGTCGAGAGCCGCGAGGCCTTGTCGAAACGGGTGAACCAGCCTTCGATCTGAGGCGACGACCGGCGCCAGGACGCGAGGGTCAGGAACCCGCGCGCCGGGGTCGCGTCCACGCAGTCTCGCCAGTCATGCCGGGAACGATTTCCGGGCGGGGGCGCCCGAAAAGGAAGCCTTGCGCCGCGTCGCATCCGATTTCGCGCAACACGTCCAACTGCCCCAGTTCTTCGACCCCTTCCGCAATGGTGAACTTGCCAAGATATTGCGACAACTCAACGATCGTCTTCACGATCGCACGATCCCGCACATCGAAGCAGATGTTCTTGGTGAACGACTTGTCGATCTTAATGATATCGACGGGCCAGGCTTTCAGGTGCTGAAAGCCGCTGTGACCGGTGCCGAAATCGTCGAGCGCGATTTTTGCGCCTCTCGACCTGATTTCGAGGATACGGTCGTGGAGCTGCCGCGAAGGTGCATCGAGAACCAGGTTTTCCGTTATTTCGAACACCACATCGGACCATGTCAGCCCATTGATCGGGAAGGTCGCTTCCACCTTTTCGAAGAAGAGGGGGTGGTGCAGGTCATGCGCCGTCACATTGATCGTGACCCTTGGGGCCAGCCCCCCGACCGCCGCGCGCACCTCCTCCATTCGGATTTGCGCCGCGAGCGTCAGCGTGATTTTCGGTGCGCAGAGATGATCGTCGAAAAGCCGGAGGAATTCACTGGGGGGCAACAGTCCCCGTGTCGGGTGGTTCCAGCGACACAACATTTCGTAAAAGAGGGTCTCGCCACTGGCGATATCCACGATGGGCTGGAAGTAGGGGACGATATGGCCGTTCGCGCAAGCCTCGTCGAAGTTCTTTCGAAGCGCGAGCGTGTTGAACTGTCGATTGATTTCCTCGCTGAAGACTGTGATGCGGTTGCGCCCCTTCTGCTTCGAGGCGTACAGCGCGACATCGGCGTGTTGGAACATCTGCTCATAGGTTCGTCCATGGTCCGGCATAACGCTGACGCCGAAACTGGCGCGTCCGGCGATGTGGCCGCCGAGCTCCAGACATGCGTCGTTGACGCTTCGCTCGCATGTCTTCAGCAACGAAAGGAAACGGTCGAGATCGGGCTCCCGCGTTTCGAGAAAAATTCCGAATTCATCGCCGCCGAGGCGGCCGACTGCAGCCTCCGCCGGCAGCGCTGTCTGGAGAGCAGTCGCGAAAGCCTTCAGGAAGCGGTCGCCAAAGTAATGCCCGTGACGGTCGTTGATGCTCTTGAATTCGTCGACATCGACGATTGCGAGATAGGAATTGCCCTGGCTTTTCGCAGTCATTTCTTCGCAGATACGGCCGAAGGCGGAATGGTTGTAGAGCCCGGTCAGACCATCGTACAGCGCTGCCTTCTGGAGTTGGTGTTGCGCCTCTTCCGCGCTCTTGAGGGCGTTGACCAACCTGACGCGGTGACGATATGTGCTCAAAAGCGCAGCGACAGCGTTCCCGATCCTTTCAAGGATGCTCAGTTCTTCCGATGAATACACCCGGGGTGTCTTGTTTATGACGCAGATGGTGCCGATGCGCATGTCCGGCTCCGGTTCGAGCACGGTCCCGGCGTAGGCGGCGATATTCGGGGCTCCGGTCACCAGCGGATTGTTTGCGAAACGGGCGTCCCTGGCCGCATCCTCCACGATGAACTGTCCGGTATTCATGATGGCGTGGGTACAGAACGCGTGTTCTCGCGGCGTGCCGTGAAGCCCGTCGAGACCGTGTATCGCGGCAAAGCGTTGCTCATCTTTCTCGATCATGGAAACAAGCGCGATGTCGGAGTTCGTCAGTTCTGCCACCAGATCGCACAGGCCCTGAATTTCCGGGATTGTTTGACTTGTGGGGATCTGGAGGCTTTCCAGATAGGCTAGGCGGTCTGCCTCATTCCTCGGGATGGGGAATTTCATCAGTGTGCTTTTTCTTTCGTCCATGGCTGAAGTACTGAAACATAACGCGATTCAAATTATATTTATAATGAAAAAATATCTATAAGATATATATGATTACTTTGGGTTGTTGGTCCCTTTAAATTCTTGCAATCAATTGCAGCCAGGTTGTTCGCTGGCGTTGAAGTCGACTACATGCAGGGTGTCGCTCAGTCATTTCGGGCTCAGGCGCCAACAGTGCTTGGTGACGCCGGCCAACCACAGGTTGGCGAAAGCATCCCAGCGTAAGACGTCTCCGGGTCACCGTCCGTTGGTGCGCGGGGTCAGGATCGTCCGTCGCCCCAGGGCGTCCACAGCCACGTAGTGGTCAGACAGTACGACCGGTGCGCCGCCTTGCGGTGTCCACCGCGTGTCCGGGTCGAAGCCGATCAGAACGTCGAACTCCCGGGCGCGGATACGCGTCAGGAAATCCGTTCCGGCCGGATGCCCGCTCCGAATGAAGGACGCGAGGCTGAAATTGTCCAGCACGAAAGGACGCACGCCGGCCACGATCGCAAAGCTCGGATTTTCGGAGGCAAGCCGGCCGTTCTCGGGCAGCCAGCGGTCCGTCTTGGCCTTGATCTCCGCGACAGTCGGCACCGCCTCGGCGCGGATGGTCTTCAGCGGCGACGGCACGCCCGGCACCCAGCAGGCGACCAGAATGAGGCTCAAGAGCGCAAATCCGCCGGCGAGGCCCCGCCGTTCGATGCGGCTGCCCGTAACCGCCGTCCCGGCGAGAACGAGGCTGATGGCGGCAAGCGGAATGGCATGATTGCCGGCAATGCCGCGCGAGGAGAAGGTGACGATGGTGACCAGGGTGACCATGACGAAGGCGAGATGCAACGGCGAGCGCCACTGCGCCGGGCCGTCTGCTAGCCATTTTGCGAGCGCGAGCAAGAAACAGATCCCAACCGCCGGATTGTAGACTGCAAGCTCCATCGCGAACCGCCGGACCATGCCGGCGGCAAAGGCGAGATCGGTTCCGCCGGTAGCGGTTGCGGCCAGCGACTGCAGCATCCGCCCGTCCGACAGGTACAAGAAGAGCGCCGCGAAGGCCGCGAGCAGGACAAGCGAGGCGGCGCCAAAGCCTGCGGCGGCGCGCCACTGGCGGGTGAACACCAGCCACAGGAACACGGCCGCCGGCGCATAGACGGTCGAGAATTTCGTGTAGAAGGCGAGCACGAAAAGCAGGACGGCGAAGCCTCTTGCGAGCGCGCTGCGGCGCGGCGATTCCGGGCTGTCGAGATAAAAGACCAGCCCCCACAGGCTCAGGCCGGCGGCGAGGTAATCGCAATTCAGGCTGGTGAGATATTGCTGGTAGAGCGAGGTCGCGAGCGTGATCCCGGCGATTGCCCAGGAAAGCACGGGCGGTACCGCGTGGAGGGCCATCAGCCGGGCCATGCCCGCGATCATCAAGACGACGCTTGCCTGCATCAGCACGAGGCCGGTCAGCGTCGGATCGCCGAATAGGCGGATCAGCACCCCGTGGATCATGAAGAACAGCGGCATGTAGCGCGTGCCGCCATAGCCCGCCTCGCTCAGGATCGGCCGGTACAGCAGGCCGTCGGCGTAGTCGATGGCCAGCGTCATCCACACGCCGCTGGTGGCGGAATCGAAAGTGCGCCCGGGCCAATACTCGATCGCGAGCTGGCCGGCGGCGGCAATGCCGAGCACAAGTGTCAGCACGATGGCGATGCGAAGGGCCGGGGTGTCGCTGT
The DNA here is from genome assembly GCA_002709505.1 of Paracoccaceae bacterium. Lineage (GTDB taxonomy): Bacteria > Pseudomonadota > Alphaproteobacteria > Rhizobiales > Stappiaceae > Stappia. The sequence continues at coordinate 34,131 of PARB01000012.1, forward strand.
GAGGCTGCATCAGGGACCCTTGCGGTGGTCCGTCGCAAGGCGCGTCGCTGAGCGCACGGCCGTCTTCTCCAGGAGAAGATCACGAGGCCCGTGCGCGGCGGGCGTGACACACACGAGAAGAAAGCTGGAGGCCTCGCCCGGAATCGAACCGGGGTGCACGGATTTGCAATCCGCTGCGTAACCACTCCGCCACGAGGCCAACGCGTTTCGTATCAATCACTTGAAGTTTTCTGTCAAGCGGAGTTAGACACTTAATCCGCTGCGTTAGACAATTTTCGTTCACCGGGCGTTCTCAAAAGCCTCTTTCCGCGATCCTTTTCCACAGTCGGGACTTGTCGGCGCCGCGTGCGTAGTGGCCGCCCATGGCGTCCGTCTTGTCGAGGAGCGCGGCGGCGATGTCGGCCTTGCCGAAGCCGAGATCCCGCAACCAGCTGGCGTAGGTGACGCGCAAGCCGTGCAGCGTCAGGTCTGCGCCGGTCGGCACGGCCGTCGTGTAGCTCTTCGATTTCTTGAAGTCGTGCCAGGCCTTCCGCAGCGCGTTTTCGCTGGGGTATGGCTTGCGCCTCGCGCTCTTGGCGATGGTCAGCGTCTCGCGCGTTTCGGCCTCAAGGATTGCCTTCAGCGGCGGAAAGACCGGGATCTCACCATAGACCCCGTTTTTCCTTGCCGTGACGCAAAGCGCTCCGTCGCGCAGCGCGTCCCACCGGATGACGGCGATGTCCTGCCCGCGCAGGCCCGCCCATCGGGCAAGGCCCAGCACCGCGACCAGGTGCGGCGGCGCGATGGCAATGACACTGGTCCATTCCTTGTCGGTCCAGCGGCGATTGGCATCCTTGGTGCTTCCGGACGTCTTGGCCCGGCGGATGCCGGTGACCGGGTTTGTCTGGACCATTCCGTATTCGCGGCCTGCCGAAAAGGCGGCGGACAGAACAGACAGACAGTCGTTCGCAAACTTGGCGTAGTGAGCGGCGACCGCGCGGTCGCGGGTCTCGGCGATGTCGCCCGGCCCGATCTCGACAAGGGGCGTGTCCATCGTCGGTTCAAGAAACGTCAGGGCCTTCTCGTAGTCCGCCTGTGTGCGCGGACTCAGATCGCGCCACTTCGGCTTGGTCTTGTAAAAGTCGATCAGGCTGCCGAGCGTGCCATGGCTGCGGATCGGCTGTGCGTCGATCGCCCTGGAGTATGCCGACAGCATGGCCGGGGTCGCGAGGTGCGCCAGAAACTCCGCCTTGCCGCCCTTGAAACCGCCGTCGAGTTTTTGGCCGGTCTCGCGGACATAGGCATACCAGCGGCCGTTGCGCGCATAGATCTTGAGCCCTTTAAGCCGCACCTTTGTCACGCCCCCACATTCCCCCGCGTTTGACCTCGCAAGGATACTTCAAGGATTTCGCCCACTCCGCAAGGTCCGAAACCAGATAGCGTTCGGACCGGCCGTCGCGGCTTTTGAGCGACGGGATGACGGCCGGGGCGAGAAGCGGGTGTTCGCGTCGCAGTCGCGAGAAGGTCGTCACCGATACGCCGAGCATGTCCGCGGCGGTCTGTTGATCGACAAGGATCGGCTGGACTTCCATCATCCATCCTCCGCATTTGCCATCTCCAGGAGCACGTCCGCATGGCACGGCTGATCGTGCCGGCACCAGCAGGCGAGATTCTTGCCACGAAGGTCTGCAACGTGGTCCAGTATCCATCGCCTGCGCGCCTCAAAATCGTCGTCGGCTGGGCAAGCCCATGGATCGCCGTTAAGCCAATCCCGAAACGCCTCGACCGCAGCTTCTTGCGGGTTGGGGATCCCGGCTTCATAGGCGCCTTTAACCGTGAAGGGGTTTCCGAAGTTCGAAGGCCTCGATACGACGACGGTGTTTTCGGGTTTTCGCCAGCCCTTGGTGCGGCGGAGCTGGATGCGCTTCGGGCCGGTCATCTCCGCACCTCCGGCATGCCGTTGTGCTGCACGCCGTCCAAGAGGCGGCCGGCGCGGGACTTGCCGACGCGGCGCACTACTGTGCCGTCGTCGAATGTGACGTGGTCGGCGATGTTCAAGCGAGGGCCTGTGCGCCCTAGGCTCGCGACTGGCACGCATTCTCCCCACTGTTTGAAATGGAACGCCACGCCCGCCGCCGCGCATTGATCGCGCAGGCTGCGCGCCCAATCAGGATGCATCGGCCGCGCGCCGGGGCCGCTTTCACCGCCAGCGATTACCCAGTCGATGCCAGGTCGTGGCGGGGCGTTTGCAGGGTCGTCATGCCGCCACCATTGCCCCAGGTGCACATTCGGTCCGGCCGCGACTCCTCCAAGACGAGGATCGGGATCGCCGCCGTAGAGATCCACCGGCCCGAGCAGCGGCTCGGCGCTGACAAAGCGCACCGCCGCCGGGGTTACCAGGAGGTGCGGGATGCGCGCGTCGGCGGTAGGCTGGTTCTCCACGCTGGTGCCGAGCCAGACGTTGGGGAGAGACGTGCGGCCGGATAGATCTTCGATTGCCGGCGTGGACCAGCGGCCCGTCGCCGCCATCAGGGCCGCATAGTCCAGTGCCGGGAAACGCCCGCGCGCGTCACGGCGGCTCATGTAGGCGCTCGCGCGCTTCGGCCGCTTGGTCAGCACCTGAAACGTGTGGCGAGGTGCGAGCGCCATGACGGCGAACACCTTGTCGATCCACTCGTCGGGCACGTCCTCATGAAACAGGTCGCCATGGGCGCAGACGAAGATCATGCGCGGCTTGCGCCAGCGCAGCGGCTGGTCGAGCCATTGCGGGTTGAAGCGCACCTCGCCGGTGAACTTCGCCTCGCCATTGGCGTTGATGCGGGCAAGGCCCTTGCGGCTCGGGTGATCCCTCAGGCGCGTCGCGGCGAGGCGCGCGGCGTAGCAGTGCCGGCAGCCTTCCGACACCAGCGTGCAGCCGGTGACCGGGCTCCAGGTGGCGTCGGTCCATTCGATTGCAGTGTGATCAGCCATCGGTGGAATCCTTGCATTTCGCTGGCGAGATGCGCTCCAGCAGATCAAGCGGTGATCCCCACCCCATGATTGCCTCGCGCCCGTCGAGGCAGACCGTATTGACCGCGCCGCTATCCTTGTTGCGTATGTGCGCTGCGGGGAGAATTTCGCTGTCGATGTCATCCAGTTTGATGACTTCCTGGATGGTACCGTCGCGGGCTCGCCAGATTTCGCCGATCTGAGGCCGTTGCGGACGTGTGAACTCACGCGCTTTACCCTGCAAATTGTGCATCACGATTGCTCCTGTGCCTTGCCGAGATCCGCTTTACGGGTCCGGGAAATGGGGCCGGGCGAGGTGCCCGGCCAGTTGCCGGCGGCGACGGGGCGCGCCTGGACGCGGCGCCGCCGGGGGAGGGGGGGGGGCTACGTTGCTCTTCGCGCCGGATCGTCTTTCCGGTGTCGGAAGTAATCGCGTGCGGACTCCTCGGCTGCGCTTTGGATAAGATCGTCTACCGTCCGCCCCATTTCCGCCGCCGCTACGCGGAGACGTTTTTGCGTTTCGGCGTCGATCGAGATCGTGAATGCGGTCATTCCCCGCCTCCCGCCATGCCGAGCGCATGCATGTAGAGGTCGAGGATCGCGTCCTCTTCCTCGCGCTCGTGCGGCTGTTTCTTGCGGAGCGCGATGATCTTGCGCAGGATCTTGACGTCGAAGCCGGTGCCCTTGGCCTCGGCGTAGACATCCTTGATGTCGTCGGCGATGACCTTCTTTTCTTCCTCGAGACGCTCGATGCGCTCGACGAAGCTACGCAGATAGTCGCCGGCGATGCCGTTGGTCTGAGTGTCGGTCATATGTCGTCGTCCTCCTGTAGCCCGGCCCGAAAACTGACCGCGGTTGCGTCGTAGCTCTCCCCGCAATGCGGGCAGTCGCCGTAAAGCGCTGATGCGTTGATGCGCCATTCGCCAGACACGAAGTCCTCGGCAAGAGCGTCGTCGCTTAGGTGGATCTCCCTGATGCAGGCGCCGCATGTCAGCGACAGGGCGGATACGCGGGCATCGTCCACCGGGAAGATCGCTCGGTCGCTCATGTCTCGGTCCCGCCGATGGGTATCGTCGTTTGGTCGATCAGCGCCGCCGCGACGGCGCGAGCCTCGTCGTCGGTGCGGATCTCGATGGTCAGGGCGGTGCCGTGAAAATCGCCGTCCGTCCGGAAGGTGTCGCCGGCGGCTTGTCCGACCCACCACTGGCGGCCGTCCATCGCGATTGGCAAGAGGGTCGGGCTCATGTGTCGTCCTTCTCTTCGCTGGTGGTGTCCGGCCGGGCGGGGTCTTGCGTCCAGCTCCGGCCGGGGCCGCGCGTTTTTCGATGGGGCTGGCGCGGCGGGGTGTTTGTGTCGTCGGTGTCGCGGGCCGCGTCGCGCAGGCCGCGCGCCCGGGCGGCGATCATCAGGATCACCAGGCCGACGACGGTGAGAACGGCGATCCCTGTCCAGGTCATGGCGCGTCGCCCTTCCAAATCGTCAGGGCGTTGCCCCACAGCTCCATGGTCAGCCCGCAGTCGTGGGTGACGCGTTCGCCGTGCGAAATGCTCGTGTCGCCTCCGCAAAGCGGGCAGGTCTGCTTCCGTCGACAGACCTCTTTGCCCGGCAGGATGCGGGAGGGGACGTAGACAGCCCGCATGAAGTCGTGCGCGGGAAAGGTCTCCGCGTGTGCTGGCGGCGGGGAGCGGGTCATGGCGCGCACCCGGCTTGCGAATGCGCGAGGATGCCGGCGCCAATGGCCATGGCCAGTGCGAGCGTCAGCAGGACACCGGCGACGAAAGTTTGCCCGCGCGTGTTGCGCATGCCCGCCTCTTGGGCGGCCACGACGGCCCAGATTGCGAGTGCTGCAGGCAGGTAGGTCATGCCGGCACCGCCTTGCGCATCCGCGCCTTGAGCCGGTGTCCGATCTCCGCCGTGATGCGCTCGACCAGCGCGTCGACGGGATCGCGCGTCAGCGCCGGCGCAAGTTCCGTCGGGCTGACGGCGCGGGCGAAGGCCTCCGGGCCGTGCGCGACGATCTCGTCGTCGGAAAACGCATCGGTGAGATCGGCGAGGTCGATCCAGCGGCGCGTCTCGGCGCCGGCGCGCAGGGTCTCGACCATGCGGTCGATGGTCGTGGGGCGGGCGTTACCCCCCTCTGTCGCCTGCGGCGACATCTCCCCCTCAAGGGGGGAGAGGGGCGCGTGGGCGGTCATGACGCGCCCCGTCCGTCGAGGCCGTAGAGGCCGAGCCGCGCGGCGAATTCCTCGGCTGCCTTGTCCGGTCCCCACGGCTTGATGCGGGTGGCGAGCGGTGCGGCGAGCTGGCCCCAGAAAGTCTTCCCGCCTGCACAGACAAGGACGTCGCGGACCTCGGTCGCCAGCACCCGCTGGTCGAGCGCGCGGATCATGGGCTCGTAGGTAGCCGCATGGGTGGGATTGATGCCGGCGGCGCCGAAAATGGCGCGGTCGATGTAGCGCTTGGCGGAAGCGATCAACCGACCCGGATAGTCCCGCGCGCCGTCGATGTGCTCGAGCAGCTCGACGGTCGGCGTGGTGATATCGCCGATAAGGGCCTCATGCGCGTCGTGCAGCAGGGCCAGCAGGCGGGCCGTCTCGTCCTCGCCCGCGTGGTCATGGGCGATGCAACAGTGCTGCGCCACGGTGTAGAGACAATTTCCGGTGGCGCCGTCGAAACGCGCGATGCGCGATAGGGCGGCGACGATGTCGGGCCAGTGGATGTCGTCGGCCGTCAGGTTCGCCAGGTCGACCACGCGGCCCGAGGCCATGTGCTTCCAGACCGGGGCGGCGCGGGTGCTTGTGGCGGGGGCGGTGTCGAGGCTTGCGGTCATCGTCGGTCCTGCGGTCATGGTCGGGAAAAGCCGCCGGCGGGGCGGGAGGTCCCCGCCGGCGGAGGTTTCGCGCGCGGCGGGAGGAGGGATCCGCGCGCGAAGGGCGGAGCGTCAGGGCCAGCCGTGGCGGGCGAGGGTCGCGACGAGCACGCCGAGGCCGGCGCCGCTCGACAGGGCGAGCGCGAGGCAGACCGCGAGGAGCGGTGTCGGCAGGAGCGGGGTGTTGTCGCAATTCATGACGTGGCCTTTCCGGGGGTGCGGGTGGGGCAAGCGCGCGGTAGGGTTGTCCCGCGACGGGCTGCATCCGTCGCGGGACTGGTCCGCCACCAGCGAAGGAGAGAACCGATGGCGACATTTGAAGAATTGGAGTACGCAGTCGTCCAGCTGGCGCGTCGATACCATCCGCTTGAGCAGGTATTTGTTGCTGCTTTGGGGGAGATTCTTGCGGAAATCATTCGTTCCGCTCCCGACCCTGACGCGAAGGCGAAAGCGCTTCGCCATTCGATAACCGTTCAGATCGACCGGACGCGAATAGTCGGACCAGATGCCGACAGCCCCACTCAAGCAAGCGTGCAGGAAGATGCTGTCCGGCAGGCTGGCGCGCTGATGGATCTTGCTTTGCATTTGGCAAAACAGCAGAGCTGACGTAGCAAACTCCATCGCGAAACTCGAAAGGCGTTGCGTATCGGGGGGAAGTGGTCATCGCGTCCCCTCCGATCCCGGCCATGCGGTTGAAACCTCCGCCAGAACCTGCCGCGCCTCGGCGATGATCCGCGCGTCGGTGGCGCCGCTCTTTTCCTGCGGGTTCCAGCCGGTGCGCAGCCCGACGCGCACGTATGCGTCATCGGTCGGGAAGGTGATGGCGGCGTAGATCGTGTCGGTTTTGATCGTCTTTTCGATTGCCGGCTTGCCGTCTGCGCGGGCGATCCGGCCCATAGTCCGCTCGTGCAGGTAAGTCCCGCAGTCCGTCTCGACTGCCATCGTCTGTTCGTTAAGACCGAACGCCCAATCGTAGAGGTCGACCGCCGTCGCGTCCGTCTTGCCCGTGGCGGCCTTCGCCCAACGGACACCGGCGATCTTTTCCAGCAGCGCCACGCGCTCGGTCAGCGCGGCGAAGGCGTCGCGCGTCTCTATGCCCGCGTAAAGGCTGGCGGCGCTGTCCGTGGCCGGGGGCTCGTCGTGGGCGGGGTGCGGGCTCGTCTCGTCCAGGATGTCGCGGGCCAAATGGCGCGCATCTTCGCGGGACAGCGTGACGCGCAAGAGATCCCGGTGGTCTGTCCGAGCTGCTGCCTCGATCAGAATGCAATTTTCGGTGGGGCGGTCGGTCGAAACGATAAGCGCGAATGATGCCTTCGGTTCGACCACCGCTACGGTGTCACGCGGAAAGCTGCGGGGCTCGCTCGGAATGTCAGGCATGGCGTCCTCCCATCGGGGTGATGGTTGGAGGTTATGCATAACGCATAATTTGTCAATGCATTAAATTATGCAAAATGTATTGCTTTGAATTTGCTGGCATTCTTTTGTTGGGAGGTGTTGCCCGGCGCTTCTCGTGAGCCTAGTATTTTCAACAATTGCTAGCTTGGGTGGTGGGGGTTGTTCATGAAGTTATTGGGTGCTGTTTTGGGTGCGATTATCCTGTCGGGGTGCGCCTACAAGGCTGAGCCGTTGACAGCGGCCGCTCACAATGTGCCGCTATCCTATTCGACAAAGATTTCCGGAAAGTGGCTATTGTTTGTAGATGGCGAAAGGTTCAAGGATACGGTTCGTTCCTCAGGGACCAACTGCGCGGCTCATCGGTTTCCAATAGATTTGTCGTCCGTCTACAAGTCTAGCGTCAATCAAACACTTGCGAACGTGTTTTCCGAAGTCGAGATGGTGGATGCGCCAGTCCCGGCCGATCAGCTGTCCGCGCGAGGTGCTCGAGGTATGGTGGTGGTGCGAGGCGAATACCTTCGGTCGCGCCTGGATGTCGTTCCGGGGTTCTGGTCTGCGAATATTCGAACGAATCTCAGTTTGACATCCGCTGTGACCGTTGACGGGCGGAAAGGGCGCTTGTTCGGCCAGACGGTGGAAGGGTCTGGCACATCGGATATGGAGGCTGGTTTTGCGTGCGAGGGTGGCGCTAAGAGTCTGACCGCGGCAGCGTCTGATGCAATGCGGGACAACGTCCGTCGGGTAGCGGAAGGTATCGGAAACTCGCCCCGCGTTCGTTAAACGCCAAAAACCTCATTCATCGTCAGCACGCGTTGTATGCTCTTCACGAATTTCGTCGGTACGGCGAATTCGGCTTCCGGGTTGAGTTGGCGGCAATGCAGCGTGTCGGCGGTCTGGCGAACAAGTATCTTGATGTAGTGCTGCCCGGGATCGTTTTCGTGGTGTTGTGTGCTTACAATCACCGTGTCTCCTGGCCGCGTTGCCCGGTGCGGATGCACAAACCGCAAATCGCCGTGTGAGTGCATTGGGCTCATGGAGTCGCCGGATACGTAGATGGCGTAGAGATCGCGCGCAAAGCGAAGCGCATGCGGCCGCTCGACGTAATCTACGGGCCCGTCGATGTTCATCCCCTCAACCTTCCCGACGATCGCGCCGGCGGCGGTGCCCATTACGGGTATGGCATCCAGCGGCTGGGACCTAGCGGGGTCGCCAGCCTCTACTGAACTGCGGTCCAGCGCTTCTTCTTCCTGCGATGGAACTAACGTAGGGTTTGTTTGCGGCTCCGGCTTGGATTTCTGGCCGAAGAGAATCCAGGATGGCGACACGCCGTAACGCCGCGCGTACCGCTCGGTCGACTCCGCATCGAAGTCGCGGGTTCCATTTTCATGAGCCAGATAGGTGGGGTTCGGGACGCCAAGTGCGCGCGCGGCTTCGGACGCGTGGCGAAAGCCCGCGTTCAATCGTGCTTGTTTCAGGCGCTCATGCTTCTTCATCGCGGTTTGATTGCATAAAAGATTATGCCTGAGGCATTGACGTTTGATTATGCTTGATGCATAAAAAGCTTCGTTATGCATAGGATCGAGCATGAGCGAGCTTTCTCTTACGCCTTTGCAAATCCGCACGCGCCTCGGGTGGACCCAAACCCGCATGGCGGAGGAACTGGGCTGTCATCAATCAACGGTGTCTCGTGTCGAGCTCCAGCCCGCCGTCATGAACGGGATGCTGAAGCGCGCATACGAGCGAGTAGTCGAGGCGCACGGTATCGGGGCTGAGAGACTCGCCTCATGACGTCACATCACACCGTTCCCGATTTTCCGACCGTCGCTCACGCCGCGCTGCTTGCGCTGGTGTTCGAGCCGGAGCCGGCGATTGCGTTCCGTCTGGTACAGCCTCGCCGCTATGCGGTTCTGCAGGCAGTTCGGGCGATGCCCGAACCGGCCAACATGGCAGGACGGGATTCGGCGCATGTCGCCATGACGATCCGGTTGCCTGCCGCGCCGTTGCGCTCGCAACCCGATCGGCGAAGCGGGCGGGGGATTTTTATGCGGCACTCGGGCGGATCATCGGCCGCGAAGCACGGAACGGAAGTAGCTGAGATGACCCTCCAGCGTTTCATCTCTGTCCCGCCCCAGCGACCCTGCCGTCTCGTCGATGATGGCCGCGATTTCCGCCGCTGCCTTTTCCGGATCGGGCGCGTTGCGCGTCAGATGGATCAACAAAGCATCGAGAACCGCGCCCTGCGCGATGGTCCTTTGTTTCAGCCACTCGAAATAGTCGCGCTCCAGCTTCTCGAACTTTGTTTTCGTCCGGTCCATCCCCATTCCCTCCCTGAAATTGCATCTCGCAATTCAGCACAACCGGCGGCGCGGCGTCCAGCGCCCGCGCGGCGGTCAGTCGGCGCAGGGCGGCGCGCAAGGCTTGGCGACGTGAGGTTTCGGGGCGGTGTCCTTTCATCATGGGGCGAGTGTGCCCCGACTTTTCGCGCGCGTCTTTTCCGCGCGTCCGCGAATTTTGGGGAGATCCGTGCATGACAACGAGCCGTGCAACCAGCGATCACCAGCGCGCCGCGCTCAAGGGGCTCGTGCGCCGGCAGGTCAAGGCCTGCCACGGGCAGGAGTCGGCTGCCTCGATCACCCGTGTCGGGGCGAAGACGCTTTCGGACTACGGCAACGCCCATACAGCCAAATATGCCGACATCCACATGCCGCTCGACGTGCTGATGGACCTGACGCTCGACGGCGGGCCTGTGGCGCTGATCGGCTTGTGCCGCATGGCGGGCGGCGCCTTTGTGCCGCTGCCGCAGCCGGGCGAGGGCTCGGCCTGGGCGGTCGAGGTGGGCGAGGCGGTGCGCAAGGGCGGCGATGCCGCCGCGCGGATCTGCGACGCGCTCGCCGACGACGGAAAGGTCGATGCCGACGAGATCGTCGCGCACGCGATCATCGAGCGTCTGTCCGACGCCATCGACGCATTGGTGCGGCTGCGCAGCCACGCCGAAGAGGTCGCGCGCGGCGGGGACGGGACATGAGCGCGCTGGACGACATCCACGACCGGCGGCGGCTGCTCGACTCCGACGACCGCGCATTGGCCGCGCTCGCCGCCGCCTATCCGGACGGGCCGCCTGAGGACGTTGCAATCGAGCCGATGACCGATGGCGAGGCCGTGGCCGCGGTGATGCGGGCGGTCCGGATGGTCCAGCGGGCGAACCAGGAAAGGGGCGCGAGATGAACACGGCCGTTCCGATCATGAAAGCCGGGGTGCTGCAGTGCCGGCGTCCGCTTTGGCAGGGCGGGGAGCCGCTGGCCGAAAAGCTGGTCTGCGGCGCGCCGGTGCGCAAGCCAGGCGAGAGCTACTGTGCGGATTGCCGGGCGGCGCTTTACGACACGCCGCAGGAGCGGCGGGCGGAGCGGCGCGCCAAGGACGGCACGAAACCGCGCCCGGCGCGGGTGTCAAAGTTTCGGACGTTCGACTTCACGCGCAGGAGGGCGGGCTGATGGGCGCGTCACTCACCCCTGCCGCCCGCACGCACATTCTCCGCGTGCTGCGGCTGTTCATCGCCATCCGGTTCGCGACGCTTTCGATCGCGCTTGAGGATGCGCCGCTCGCCGTGCGCCAGATCGCGGCCGGGCGGCCCGTCGGTCAGCGGGATCTCTGGATTGCTGGTGCGTGGTGCGGGTTGACCGAGCGGGATCTCCGGCGCGCCGCCGAGGTGGCGACTCGGCGTGACGGGAGGGCTGCGGCATGAGCGGCGGTCTTTCCAGCCTCGGCGACGGGCTGTCGCGTGTGTTCCTGCGCGAGGTCATGCGCGAGCGGCGCATGTCGACCGCCGATCTGGCCGCGTGGCTTGGCTGCGCCGAGGTCGAGATCTGGAACCTGTTTTCCAGGACGGACGGGGGCGGGTCATGAACGCCGACTACGCCCATCTGCTCGACCGGCCGATCGCGATCGATTGGGCGCTGTTCGCGCGGGCGCTGCGGTGCGAGATGCGCAAGCGCGGCATGACGCAGACGCAGGTCGAGAAAGAGGCGCGGCTGTCGCGCGCGACGGTTTCGCGCGCGTCGACGGGCATGCCGATCAGCACCGCGTCGCTGTTCAAGCTGTGCATCTGGGCCGATCTCAACCCGTTCGAACTGCTGCGCGCGGCCGACCGGACGCCAGAGGAATACATCGGCGAGGCCGCGCAAATGGGGTGTTTCACGTGACCACCCCACTGAACAGCGTTGAAAAATCACAAGCTTTTTCCGGGCGACCGTCGCTCGACGATCTGGCGCGGGAGTTGGGCCGGGCGCGCGCGGCGCATGAAAAGCGGCCCGACGACCAGCGCGCGGAGCTTTGGTACTGGCGCGCGCTCGCGGCCTATCGCGAGGCGGAGCGCGATGATCTAGCCGCGCGCAACAGGCACTTGAACCTTCGGCTCAAGTCGGCGCTTGGCGAGCTGCGGCGACGCTGCCGGCAGGTCGAGACATTCGGGGAGGCGCTACGCGCGTCCAGGCCGCGACGGCGGGCGGCGCGGCATGCCGAGGCGGCTGATCTGTTCCAACGGGAGGCGATGCTGTGAGCGGCTATGACATTCGCAAGCTGGCGCTGACGCCGGCACAGAAGATCCTCAGCGAGGTTGCCACCGCGCACGGCCTGACCGTCGCGGATCTGCGCGGCCGGTCGCGCGTGACCCTCATCGTGCATGCGCGGCAAGAGGCGAGGTATCGGCTGGTGGTCGAGCTTGGCTGGTCGACGCCGCGCATCGGCAGCCTTCTCCGCCGCGATGCCTCGACGGTCGCGCACGGCATCGGCGCGCATTGTCTGCGCGCCGGCATTTCGGCCCCGCGCCCGGCGATGGAAGCCCGCGCGGCGCGCTATGACACGGCGGGGGCGGGGTGATGGATACGATCCTCGATCCGCTCGGCGACGGGCGCTGCCGCATGCACCTGGGCGATGTGCTCGACCGGCTCGCCGACATGGAGCCGGACAGCGTCGATTGCGTCGTGACCTCGCCGCCATACTGGGGGCTTCGCGATTACGGCGTCGAAGGGCAAATCGGGCTTGAGCCGACGCTTGCTGAACATCTTGCCATCATGGTGCGGGTGTTCGAGGCGGTGCGGCGGGTTCTGAAACCGACCGGCACGCTGTGGCTCAACTACGGCGACTGCTACGCGACGGCGCCAAACGGGCGTTCGGCTGCCGACCAGAAGCTTGCGGGTACCGACGACCGGACGTTTCGCGACAAGCCGTTTTCGACCGTCGGCGGGACGCTCAAGCCCAAGGACCTCTGCATGATCCCGAACCGGCTCGCCATCGCGCTTCAGGATGCCGGCTGGTGGGTGCGGTCGGAAATCGTATGGGGCAAGTCGAACCCCATGCCGGACAGTTCGGGCGCGGCGCGACCGGCGACCGCGCACGAAAAGATTTTCCTCTTGACCAAGAGCGGCGACGGCGACGTCTGGCGCGCTCGCGATACCGGCGAGATCAGCTTCTCGCCGGATCTCTCCGAGCGTTGCGCGCTGATCACCGATGCAGCGCGCGATGGCGCCAGGTGGTCGCGGCTCGGTGCCTATTACGACGCAACGGTGGTGCGGGTGGGCGGGGCAAATCGACTATCTGGCCCAGTTACCGGGTGGGGTGCGGATGGGTCTCATAGTCCTGTTCTTCACAACTGCGGCACCAGAGACAAGCAGCGTGGCCACTCCCGGCGGCATGACGGGTTTAACGCTCGCTGGGACGCCATGTCCAAGGCGGAGCAGACGTCCGGCGGCCGGCTGCTGCGCAACTACGAGGATGCGACGGACGCGGTCGAACCGCTGATCGCCGATCTGGTCGTCTGGCGCATGGCGACGAGGCCTTTTGGCGAGGCGCATTTTGCGACGTTCCCGCCGGAGCTTGCCGCGCGGTGCATCCGCGCCGGATGCCCGCCGGGCGGGCTGGTGCTTGATCCGTTCGGCGGGGCCGGCACGACCGCGCTGGTGGCGTTGCGGCTCGGGCGACGCGCGGCGCTGATCGAGCTCAATCCGGAGTATGCCGCGATGGCCGGCGAGCGGATTCGCCGCGACTGGATGGGGCCGGACGAGCGTCGGCGGGCGAAATTGGCCGAGACAGGTGAGACTTGCGCCGGGCCGCTGTTCGGGAGGGCCGGGGCATGAACAGCCTGGATCTCACCACTGAAATCCGCGTCGGTCATTTGTGCTGCGGCTCCGGCTTCGGCGCGCGGGGGTTCCGCAAGGCGAACGCTCGCGTCGGGAGCCTCAAGGCGACCTTCCGCAACATTGGCGGAATTGATATCGATGCGGCGGGCATCCGCGATTTCGAGCAGTTCGCCGGGTGCAAGGGCACCGTGCTTGACCTGATGGATCTGGAGCAATACCGAGCCTTCCATGCTGCCGAACCGCCGGCGGGGTGGCGTGAGGCGATGCCGGCCGACATCCATCGCGCGATGGGCGGCGAGCGCCCGCATATCTGGTTCGTGTCGGCGCCGTGCAAGGGGTTCTCCGGACTGCTTTCCGAGACCGCGAGCAAGGCGATCAAGTACCAGGCGCTCAATCAACTCACCTTGCGGGCCGTGTGGCTGGCGCTGGAAGCCTACAAGGATGACCCGGTCGAGTTCATCCTTTTCGAAAACGTGCCGCGCATCGCGAACCGTGGACGCCCGCTGTTGGACAAGATCCAGGCGCTGCTTGCCGCTTATGGCTACGCCACTGCCGAGACCACGCACGACTGCGGCGAGCTGGGCGGCTTGGCGCAGTCGCGCAAGCGGTTCCTCCTGGTCGGCCGGCATCGCGAGAAGGTGCCGCCGTTTCTTTACGAACCGCCGAAACGCCCGCTTCGCGGCGTTGGCGAGGTGCTGGACAAGCTGCCGGTGCCCGGCGGCGATCCTGTCCATCCGATGCACCGGCTTCCGCGGCTGCAGTGGAAGACGTGGGTTCGCCTCGCCTTCGTTGAGGCCGGGTCCGACTGGCGGTCGCTCAACAAGCTGGCTGTCGAAAACGGCCATCTTGCCGATTATCTGATCGTGCCGGACATGCGAGGCGGTGTGCTTGGCGTGAACAAGTGGGGCGAGACGGCTGGCACAGTTGCCGGTCGCAGCCTGCCGACGTGCGGGGCCTATTCGGTTGCGGATCCGCGCGCGCCTGCGGGTGCGGGAGAGTATGGGCAGTATGGGGTTCGGCCGTGGGGTGAAACCTCCGGCGCGGTTATCAACGTCAAGTCGCCCGGACAAGGCTGCTACGCCGTTGCGGACCCTCGCCATGGCGGTCCGGCCAAGCACAGCAACGAGTTTCGCATCATCCCGTTTGACGGCCCCGCTCGCGCCGTCACCAGCGCACATGGCACGGGCCAGTGTGTTGCCGACCCGCGCGCCTCGGGCAGCTTTGAGGGGGGCGGCAAGTATCGTGTGACCGCGTTCGACGAGGCATCCGGCACGGTGATCGCCGGCAGCACGACCGGGCAGGGCGCTTTTGCCGTGGCCGACCCACGACCTGCCGGGTTTGCCGGCGTTCGCGGCAGCTATCAGACGCAGGGTCACTATGGCGTGACAACGTGGGATGAGCCGAGCGGCGCGGTGCCGGGCTTCGCGAAGCATGACCGGGGACGGTGGTCTGTGGCCGATCCGCGCCTGGCGTCGATCGACGGCGATGCGGTCTCTGGTCTGCCGGCTCCCGACGAGCGGTTGACCTGCCGCATTGAGGCGCTTGACGGGACGTGGCACCGGCCGTTCACCACGCTGGAGCTCGCAGCGCTGCAATCGCTGTTCGATCCGGAAGAGTGGTCGGAATTCGCCATGGATGGCGCCAGCGACAGCGCCTGGCGCGAGCGGATCGGCAACGCCGTGCCGTCTGATGCCGCCCAAGCCATTGCCGGCGTGATGGGGCGCACGCTGCTGCTCGCGTGGACAGGTGAGACTTTCATGCTTTCGGCTGACCCGATCTGGGTCCAGCCGCTCACGGTTGCGCTGTCGGTGGACGTTCCCGAGCTGGCGACTGTGCGGGAGGCGGCGGAATGACCAAACAACTTCCCCTCGGCAACCGGTATCGCTGCCCCTTCGCCGGCTGGTCTGGAGTGGTGGTCGATGTGTCCCCGCGCGGCGACGTGATGATCGTCATCGACCGGGACGCACCGGATCGGCCCGGAATGATCGGCCGGGAGGTGTGGCGGCGGCTGGACGGGGCCGGCACATGGCTTTCCGAGGTGCGGGCATGAGCTGCGGGGCGCTGTCAATCGGGCAGCTTGCGGCGAGCGTCGTGGATCGCGCTCGGGCCGCAATGGACGATTTCTACGAGATGGAGGCGGTGATGCGCGACAATCCTGAATTTGAGGCGTGGGTGGAAGACGCACGGGCCGTCGATATCGCCGAGGAAGCCCGAGCGCGGGGATTGGGCTTGCGCGGCACCGTCGAGATGGTCGGGCCATGTCCCGACTGCGGCGGGTCGGACCGCTTTGCCATCAACACGCGCAAGCAGGTGTTCAACTGCCGGGGGTGCGGCGAGAGTGGCGACGTGATCGCGCTGACCCGGTTGATCGACAAGAGCGACTTTCGTGCAGCCTGTGAACACCTGACCGGCAAGCCCGCGCCGGATGGCAAGGCCGGCACGGTCGACCCGGAGGCCGCGCTTCAGGCCGCTGCGGATCGTGCTGCCAAAGCGGCGCAACGCGAGGCGGAACACAACACATGGCGCGAAGGCGAGCGCCGGCGTGCCTATGAGATCTGGTGCGGCGGGGCGGCTGTCGCGGGATCCGAGACCGCCGATTATCTGGCCGCGCGCGGGCTTGGCGATGTTCTGCCGCTGCTGGCGACGCGGCGCCT
>PARB01000013.1 GCA_002709505.1 Paracoccaceae bacterium
CGGGCGCGGCCAGCCAGCAGGCAATCGGCTACGCAGTCTTCGGCGGCATGCTGTTCGCGACGCTTTTCGGTGTGGTGATGATCCCGGTGCTCTATGTGGTGATGCAGATCCTGCGCGAGCGGGTGAAAGGCATCTACATGGGCGCGGATGTGGCCGGCGAGCCGGTGGCGCGGGACGGCGGACCGGCGGCGGGCGACGCCGCAAGGGCCTGACCAAGGGCATGACCGGCGTCACGGTCCCGGGGACACAAGGCGGGGGCGCGTTCTAGTGGCGCTCCCGCTGTTCGCACGCAGGTGCGGTGCGGCCCGCTGGTGCGCGTGCCGCCGATACTCCTTCAGACAAATGAGCCACACTCAAACGGATGAGCCACATCCGGTCGATCGCCGGTGCAGCGGGCCGTGTCGCGTTCTGCCGTGGCAGGCAGGCAACAGGGGCGCATGCCTGATTGATCACGGACGCAGGCGGCCTGTATGGCTGGCCGCGTTGCGGTCAACCGTCCAAAGGATTCGAATGTATCGGGCTTGAAAGTGGTGAGCCGACAGGGGCTCGAACCCTGGACCTACTGATTAAAAGTTATTGAATGTATTAATTATATCAATAACTTACTTGATTTCTTTTTCATGATCACACGCTTTCTTGCGTGTGATCACGGAGGCTTGGTAATCGCCGCAAGCAGAGCGTCGAAGCGGCGGGTCGTCTCCTTTCCCTGTTCGCGGATATCGTGTCGCAGGCTCTCCAGCGTCTTGTCGACGCGCTGCAAGTGATCGTCGAGATCGGTCCTGCGCACCATGTCCTCGCGGACGCGGTTGATCCGGTCATGCAGTTTCTCGTCACCGTCCTGGATCATGCGTGTCGACTTCTCGTCGCCGTCCTGGACCATGCGGGTGAGTTGACGGTCGCGCGCGATGATGCCGCCGATCATCACGACAAGCGCCATGGCGCTGCCGACAATCCAGGACAGGTCGGCGTCCATTACCGCGTCGCTCCCTCGATCTTCTCGCGCGTTCGGCCCCAGGCATAGACGCCCAGCACACCGGCGCCCGTGCCGTAGAAGGCGATGAGAAGCCCGCTGACGGACGCGACGGCGTTGATGGCCTGCACATCGGAATTCCACACGGCGCGCGTCACGGCGAGCGCCAGCGCCAGGAAGGCCACTCCGTAGAGGATGCCGAACAGCGGGCGCCAGATCCGCGTCAGCAGGCCGGGCGCGGTCTGTTCGGCGCGCATGGTCTGGTTGACCTCGGCCAGCATGACGGCCCAGTCCTCGCGGCGCTGGACTTCCACACGGCCGATTGCCTCCACGGTGCGGGCCGGGTCCTTGTCATAGGCGGCGGCGATTGCGTCGACGGTCGGCTTGGTGCCGATCTCGCGCGCCAGGCTGTCGATGACGACATCGGCGACGGCGCCGCCCGTGCGGCCGCCGACGCTTTCCGCCAGGCGCTTCAGAAGGGGGGCGCCGGCGGCGGCGAGGATCGGGACGAGGGCGGCAAGGGGGAGCGACATGAAAGCCTCCTAGAGCGCGTCGATGAAGTCGGAAACGGCGGAGCGATAGGCGCGGCCGCGCGCGGTGTTGACGCTCCAGCGGTGCAGCAGCCACAGCGCTACGACCCCGGCCGCGACAGCGCCGCCGATCCAGAGCCAGGGCGAGAGCTGGTCGAGCATCGCGGGATCGGCCACGGCCGACGGTTCGCCGGCGGCTTGCGTGCCGCACCCGCCGCTTGCGGCCGTGCTGCCGGCGGCGCTGCGCCCGTCGCGCTTCGCGACCTTCTCGGCGTGGGATGCCTCGTCCTGCATGGCGCGGCGCAGACCGGCGCCGGCGTCGGCATCCTTGAGAGCCATCGCCACGGATCGCGCCTCCACATCGGCAACGCGGCGTGTCCAGCCGCGACCGAAGGTCGACCAGTGTCGCAGACGTTGCAGGAATCCCATGCGGATCGCGCACATGCGCTTCACGGCCGCAGGCTTGTTCGGATGATCGCGTGCCTTGCCGACCGTCTCATGACCGGCCTGTCCGTCGACCCGCGCGCCAACGGCCTGTTGCAACCACTTCACGCCGCGCGACGGGCCGCTGTTCACGGCCGCGTCGAACGTGCAGTAGTCGAGCCCGGCCGGCAGGGCATCGGCGGCTACGGCGTTCCAGTATTGCGTACGGTAGATGTGGGCGACTTCCTGGTCGCTGATGAACCGCACAGATCGCGTGGGCAGCCCCATACGCCGGCGCCAGCCGTCATAGACCCGCTGCGTCACGCCCTTGTTCGTTGCGCCGCCCGGATCGTACGGATGGTTGACGTACCCGCCTTCGTGCCCGAGCGTCCACGGGAGACAATGCTGAAAATTCGATGCCGACATGTCGTCGTCCTCCATGATCGTTACAGGGTAGAACGACGGTCCGTTGCTTAATTGCGCGCCCCGCGCGGTGCTACGTCAGCACCGGCGTGACGTCGCCGCCGGCAACCAGCCGTTGGCGGGCGTAGGTGTTGGTCCGGTCCGGGCTGCTGTAGGCCCCGGCAAGGGCCGTGCCTGCAATCTCGTCACCGATGAATGCACCATAGAGGTTGTCGTCAACGACGAGGTTGTAGCAGTTCGCATCGCGATAATAGATCGCGTGATTGTAATACCTGCTGTCGGCGCCGAAGACGTTCCGCGAGATCCGGGAATTCGCAACCTTTTCCAGATCCAGACACCGCGTGTTCGATGCAACGTCGCGCTGCCGGGTGCCGCCCTCCTTGTGGGTGTTCCGCGTGAAATTCACGAAATCGGCATTCTGCAACGAGATGTCATGCAGGCCGCATTCTTCAAAAACGATCCCTTCGAGGTTGAGACCGTTGATGTGATTGTTCGTGCCGATGCGCCCGGAAACGCCATAGGGGTATCCCTTCACACCTCCGCTCACGTCCACATTTTCGATGCGCTTGTCGAGATAGATGAAATCGCCTGACGTGGCCGTGAAGTCCGTTGCCTCCACCGGGATCGTGGTTCCGTTCGTGAACGCCGAGACGACTGCATGTTTGCTGGGATCGGACGACAGCCGCAGGATGTCGCCGGGGAACAGCCTCAGATCGAACGACGCCGCCACCGACAAAGAAGTCGCACCGGCCGCGACATTCGCGTTCAGCTGCTCGGTGTAACGCGCGCCAGCAGTGCGCACGCCGTAATTTTCGGTGGCCGTCGTCGTCGCGTTCGGATTTTTGGCGAACACCTCGAAACGGGAGTTTTTCACGCGGTCAAGATTGACGCCGTTGTGAGCGTTCGTCTGGAGGTTGACCCCGCGAATACCGGCGCCCAGCTCGAAATGGAAACCCTTGGTCTGCTCGGTTTCGGCAGGGTCGACCCAGACGCGGATGTTCTCGAATACGATGCCCTGCTCGGAATTTGCCGCGTGGTTGGTTGCGTAGAGCTCGCGAGCCCACACAACGGCGCTGGACGCGGCGGTTACGCCATCCGCGAACAAGGTCACATTCCGGATGGAGCAATTTTTGAACGGCGTGACGTTCCAGTCGCCGTTGTAGTTGCCCGACCCGCGCACGGTGATAGCGCTCGTTTGCGCGGTCGTTGGATTGACCACTGTTCCATGCACGCCGTCGACGTGGATCCCGGTATTCACCAGATCCTTTTCCGCCGCCACCGAATATGTGTTGCCGACATCGCCGGCTTGCAGCGACACGGCCAGCTCGACGTTATCGACCGTCAGACCGTTGACCGTGACATTGTAGCAGGCGGAAATGAACACGGCCCACCCTTGAACGGTATCCGAGACCTTGAAATTCTCGACGGTGATATCGTTGGGATGAAAGGTCCGCGTCGTGATCGCATCGCCATAGGTGCCGATCTGGTCCACCCCCCAATGCATGACCATACCGCCAAGACCGCCGACTGCCTCGCAATTGGTAGCGGTTACCCCGGCCACGTCGCCGATGATCGTGAAGCTGTTCACCAGGTTCTCGACGGCTCCCGTACGCACAACCTTGACGTCATCGACCTTGACCCGCCGGATGGGGTCATACGCCGGCGCGTAGAAGTATCGGCCAATCGTAAGCCCGGTTGAATAGAGACCGTCGTGCTCCCCGATGACCGCCGGATCGATTTTGACCGTATAGCCGCAGAATTCCATGTCCGAGGATAGCCCCCAAACGCTCGGGGCATTGGACGTTGGCTGAATGAGAAACGTGGTGTGTTCGCTACCGGCGCCCCGAATTTTTGTGCTGTTGGTATTTTCAAACGGGTTTACCTGAAACTGCCCGCGAGGGACGTTGAGGATACCATTGAATGCCATCGCCGCAACGATGGCGGTTGTCGCGTCATAGATAGGTTCGGCAGTGACGGCCGACACCAGCGGGCAACCGAGCTGCAACAGGTTGATGCCGTCGTTCTCCGGAACCAGCTCCCACCAGGCACCGTCTGCCGACGGGAATTTGCGCTCGTGCGCCGGCTCGGAAGCCGCGCGCTTGTACAGCGCCCCGCCGCCATCGCAGGGTTCCGCATAGCCAAAAGTGCGAAGCCAGTCCTGCTCGTCGGGAATTTTCGCCGCAACGGCCTGCGCGCGCGTACCGAAAAATGCGCCGAGATCCTTCAGCACTTGCGTCGAAGTGTATGCTTCCCA
Organism: Paracoccaceae bacterium; assembly: GCA_002709505.1. GTDB lineage: Bacteria > Pseudomonadota > Alphaproteobacteria > Rhizobiales > Stappiaceae > Stappia. The sequence continues at coordinate 4,601 of PARB01000013.1, forward strand.
ACTCTTGTTGTCCGCAGATCGGCGCGGATAGGTGTTGGCGACGGCCTGCGCATCCGCCGTGCCCGGCACCATCGCGACCGGATGCCCATCGACGTCGAAGCCGAGGATGCGCGTTGCGCGATCCGCCACGGGCGGAATCGCCGGAAGACTTTCCCCGTCAGGAGCGCGCAGGGTTCGCGCACGATCCGCGTCGCGCAAGCCGGCGTCGGCGCGCGTTTCCTGCAGGACGATGCCATGCTTGGAAACTTCCTTTTCCAGCTCCAGGAGGTCCAGGCCGATGCCCTTGGCGAGACCGACAGACCGTTCGTGCAAACGCGCGCCGCGCACGCGGAAGGTGGACGTCACAGGGTGGATGACGTCGAAGGTGACGGAGAAGGTGTCGAGTGCAGCGGCGGAGCTCTTGGTGACCGTCACGGCCGAGGTGGCCGTCCATTCCGCATCGCCCGCGTGTTTCAGCTCGACGACGACATCGGCCGTATCGAAGATCTTGAAGTCGAACGGCCCGAAGGTGACGCTCGCGCCATCGAATGCGAGCGTGCCCGTCGAACGGATTTCACGCGGAAGCGGGTAGGGTTGCGCCATCGGGCCGGCCTCTCATGATCGTCGTGACCATGATGATGAGGCGGGCCGGACGGCCTTAAGTGTCAGGAGCCGGTGTCAACTAAGTGCTCTCGATGCTTCAAGCAGGAAGAATGCAAGCTCTTTCTGAGCTGCATAAAGGACCATTCCTAGATAAAAGCCCGCAACCACCCCAGCAAATACGGCAGCAGGTCGCCGCAGTCGACGAGTAGCTTTGTTGTTGGGGCCGTACAAAACTCGAAACACCAAGATGCCCCCGAAGACTGGCAACCCCAACAAGCCTATCGTGATAGCCATCATCACCAAGGCGGCGACGAACTTCGCCGGATAGGCGAATAGTAGATCGAAGAGCCAACCGGGCATATCTACGCCTTTTCGCAGCGCTGGAGACAACTGAAGACTTTGCGACTACCCCTTCTACGGAACAGGCGCGACATCCGGCGCGCGATCCGGCGCCGTGTCGCCGGGCTCCCACCAATATTCCTGTCCGGTGCGTCGCTTGAGGTTGGATTTACGCGCGGAAAAGCTCTTCGCGGCGCCGGGGTCCACCGACCACTGCAATTGGTCGAGCACCAGCCGGCGATAGGCCCCGCGCGTCGCCCACCAGGACGACAGCACCGGCGTATAGCGCCCGGCAAAATTCACCGCCTCGCGCCCCGTATGGGTCGTTTCTCCGCGCGCCGCCTCCAGCGTGTTGCCGACGGTCAGGCCGAGCAGATCCGAGCCGAAGTTTACACCCGGTCCGACAAAGGACGAGGCCACACCGCAACCGAAGCGGTTGGAGATGGCCGAGGCGAAGTCGCCAAGCAGGCCGAAACCGCCACCCTGGAAGGCCGCGCGCACCCAAAATTGCGTGTTGCGCGGGTCCATGTCTTCCAGATCCTTGCCGTCGGCAAGCGACTTGATCTGCATGGCGATGGCGCCGCCGACGGTCAGGCCGATGGCCAGTTGCGCGAAATAGGCCGGCACGGCGAAACGCCCGGAGGAATCGAGCGCCCCGAGCCGCGTCATCGCCTCTATTTGCAGCGTCGTCAAGGACAGGCCGAAGCTCTTGAACTGGAGGCCGAAATCCGCGAATTCACCGAGCGGCGTACCGCGCGGTGCGCCGCCGGTGATCCAGCTCCGCGCGTTCGGCGTGCCGGAGGGCACCGCGCGTTCCGTCCAGCTCGCGATCAGCTCCGCGTATTTCTCCGCCACCAGCCGGTGCGGAATGCGATCCTCGGCGGCAAGATCCGACAGCCGGCCCTCGCTTGCCATGATTGACGATGGCGTCAGGAACCCCGCATCGTCGACCGAGGCGCGCATCACGTCCCAATCGTCGGCCGTGATGCCGAAACCTTCCATGGTCGAGCGCAGGCGATCCGGAAGTTCGTCCAGCCGGTTGCCGGCCATGTCCGCGAGCGCCGCATGCCAGCTCCGCGCATGCGCCAGACGACGGCCGGTCGTGATCGGCTTGAGGCCGAAGGCCATCATCGAGCGGTCGACCAGGTACTTCGACCAGTTGGACCCGAGCACGAGCCCGGCGAAGCGCGCTTCCGCTTCCATCACCTGGAGGTATTCGTCCCAAATCGCGCCGTCGCGCATGATCTCCTTGCGCGATTTCGTCGATAGCTGTTTCAGCAACCCGCCGACATCGCGCATGACCGGCAGCCCGGCGAGTTTCTTCGACATGGCCTCCACGAACGGATCGGTCGCCGCCGCAACGATGGAAGCGGAGCCGAGCAAGGCGGAGTTCATCACGTTCTTGACGTTGGCCGTGAGTGTGGCGACGCCGGCGGCCGCGACCGGCCGTCCGCGCAGATGGGTGTAGAGACCGCGCAAGCGCCATTCCGCGAAAGCGCCGGGCTGCGTGCCGGTCGCCCAGCGGGCCGCGCCCGTCGTCTCGCGCGCGAGCGACGGCGAACCGGATGCACCGCGCGCCACCTCGCGGCGCACGTTCTGGATCATCCATTCCATCATCGCATCCGGGTTCGGCCCGAGCGTTTCCATCGCGGCGATGTCTTTCGCCATCGAATTGATGTGGTTGAAGATCGTCTCGATCACGTCTCCGGTGCCGAATTCCGCGTTGTAGCTCTGCCAGTGCGCCGGCGACTTCGCCACGAGGATACGCGCGTCCTGGCGCTGGCTGGCGAGCGCGCCCTTGCCGCTGGAGCGCATCGACGGCTCCATATGCGCCCAGCCTTCCGTCGTCACCTGGTCGAACATGCGATCAAGGAAGCGGTCGGCGCCGGCATCGCCGATGGGCTGGCCGGTCAGCGGGTTGATCGACTTGTCGAAATCGAACGCCTCTTTTGCCCTGGCGATCCAGTTGGCCTTGGCCTCCGCGATGCTGCGCGCGCCGCCGGCCGTGCGGATCTTCAAGCCGTCATGCGTGTGCGGCAGCCCGAAATCCTCGCGCTTCGCAATCGCGCCGCCGGCGGCATTGAAGCGCTGGCGCAGGTCCTCGAACACATCGGAAATGGAGCCCGCCAGCGCCGCCGCAGTCTCGTTGCCCGACGCTTCGCCGTGAAGATCCTTCACGAGATCGTCGATGTCCGCGAGATTGTCGCGCTGCCCGGTCACCGCGCTTCGGCGCCAGTGCCACATGGCTTCGTTGAGCCGGCCTTGCGCCAGCATGATGATGGCTTCGGATCGCCCGCGGATGGACGAATACCCCCGGTAACCGTAGTGCGAGAGCACGCCCATGGCCGCCTCGAAGACGTCCGGCCGTCCCTGTTCGTCCCGGTAGCCGGTCAGCTCGCCCTTGAGCCGCTGGCGCGCTCGCTCGGTCAGCACGGCGCGCCGGCGCTTCTCTATGGCCTGCATCCGCAGCTCGGTTTCCAGTACCGCTTGCGCCTGCCGTGCCGCCGCCTCGTCGCCGAGCGACATGCGCGCCTCGGCGAACCGGGCGTCGAAATCGTCGTTGAGCGCCTGCGCTTCTTCGCGGGAGAGCGCGCCCTGTTCGACGGCGGAGATCAGGCAATCCTGAAAGGGCATCGGCTCAATCCTGCTTCTCGGAGGCTTTCTTTTCTTCGGGGCTGGGTCCAAAAATTCCACCTTTAAATATATTTTTATTATCCATAAGCGCTTCTTCGGTGACTTTTTTCACTCTTTCGTAAATTATATTGTCTCGAAGGATATTTAAGCTGTCATCTGTGATTGGTGGATAAGAAACTTTATATCTAAGGAGTTCCTCTTTAGATTTTGTAGAAAATTTCACTCTAGAGTATCTTTCAATAAGCTCTATTGCCCAGTCTCTTGCGGGCGAAATTTCGTCTTTATTCGGATCTTCACGTAAAATCGCAAGTCCTATCTCAACCATTCTAATGTCATGTTCACGTCGTTTTGCAATCCACTGAAAAAAGCCTGTTACAATACCACTGCCGAGCAGCGCGGCAACAAGGGTCGCTATGAATTCCATGTCTCAATCCTTGCAGCTCTTCACGAGATCGGCCAGATCTTCGTCGCGTGTGGCGCGCGCGGTCAGCTCATCAGCGGTAGTGAATCTCTGATTGCCCTCCGCGTCAACGCCATCGGGAAGCATATCCCACATCGAACCCTGTCCGGCCTCTTCCAGCTCCGCCGCCGTCGGCTCAGCCGGCTCCAGCTCGTCGCCAGCGCGCGCCGCCTCCGGCGAGCCCGGCTCGACGGTCGCGGCCGGTTTCAGCTCCGGTTCGGGCGGCGAGAGCAATCGGCCAAGTCCGCCCTCGTCGATCATGTTCCGCACGTCGCCGACGAACTTGCGCGCGGCAGGTCCCGGCTTTGCGCCTTCGGCAACCTGGCGCGCGGCCGCCGACAGCGCGTCCGAGACGGGACCGCGCGTGCGCGCCATCCGGTCCAGCAGCTCCCCGACCATCTCGGCCGTGGCCGCGCGCGCTTCGTTTCCGCCGGTATCGAGCCGGTTGCCCGCCGCCTCGATTACCTCGGCGTTGTCGGCAAGCGTTGCGAACAGCCGCTTGTCGTTGCGCAGGGCCTTCAAGGCGGCATCGAGAACCTTCACGCGCTCGCCCATCAGCGTGCGTTCCATGCGGAACGCGCCGAACATATCATTCTGGACTTCCACTTGACGCCCCGAGGACAGGCTTTCCCCGATCAGAAGCCGGGCTTGCCGGTCGGTTTCCGGCGCAAAACGCTGGAGATCCTGGAGCACCCCGGCATGCAAGGCGGTATCGGTCACCATCTCGCCCACGAGCGCGGCGTGGTTTTCCGGGATCATCCCGTTGACCGTCATTCCGAATGCATCGTCCGACAGGCGCGACAGGCCGATGGCCTTGCGCATCATCGGCCCCGATACCGGCAGGCTGTCGTCCAGAAGATCCGGGCTGTCGCGCAGAATGCGCGCGGCATCGAGCGGCGTTCCGCTTCCCTCCTGCATGTTCTTCTTCGCGGCGAGCGCGCGCACGTCCGCAACACCCCAGCCGTCGGCCTCGCGAAACAGATAGCCATCGAGCACAACCGCGTCGTCGCCGTCTGCCTGGAGCCGCTTTGCCAGGCCGAGCCGCTGGTGACCGTCGGCGACATAGCGAACGCCGTTGGAGCGCTCATGCACGAACACCTTGCCGCTTGCCGTTGCGTCCCAGGACTGGACCCCGGCGAGCCGATCCGTGACGCCGGCCGCGTCGCCGCCGCCCTTGTACTGATAGGCCGCCGCATCGGTCTCCAGCGTCGCGGGATCGAAGCGGGAGAACCGCGCGGGCTTGCCCTGCACCTTGACCGATCCGGACGGCGCGTCGGCGGCTTCGTCGAAAACTTGCATGACATCTGGCGCGCGCGCCGGCTTTTCGACCGCACCGGACACCGGCGGGCCGTCGTCCGCGATCTGGTCGACCGCGTCGCTTGCCAGACGGCCGGCCTCTTCCGGCGTGATACCGGCGGGAGGGTCGGCGAACGCCGCCGCCTCGTCGCGGCCGATCTCTATCGCCGTATCGAACTCCGCGCGCGTGTCCGCGTCGAGCGCGTCGCGCACCGCCGCGACTTCCTTCGGCGCGGCACGGCCGGCGCGGATCATCTCGCCGATCCCGGTCATTGCACCGCCAAGCGCGCCACCAAGACCGGCGGCAAGCCCGACGTTCTTCGCGCCTTCGGCGATACCCGCTTCAAGGCCGGCTTCCGCGCGGCCCATCTGTGCCGGCACCTGCAACACGGTCTCGACAGCGGCATTGGTCGCGGCGTTGCGACCGAACGACGTTAGGATGCGTGCGGCAATCGATACGGCAGCGCCGCCTTCCGGCCCGCCGACGAACAGCGTGCCGAGCTGGAGCGGATCGCGCAGATAGCCGCGCACCGTGCCGGCAAAGCCGGCGAGGCCGGAGCCGCCGGGGTTGTCGGGTTCGGCGTTCACCGCGTCGGCGCGGGCCTCCACGTCGCGGCCGAACCGGCGCGCCTGTTCGTCTATCGACAGCCCGGCGCGAATACGGTCGGCCTTGTCCGGGTATTGCGTCTGGAGCGCATGCAGGCGTTCGGCGAACAGCCGTTTGCGGGTCGCAACGATGTTCTCGTCCGGACCACGCGCCTTCAATTCGTCCATTGTGGGCCAGCGCGCGACCCTGAGAGGGTTTTCAAGCTCGATGCCTGTCGCGGCGCGGACGGCTTCAATTCGCTCGTCATAGGCCCGTCTGCGGCGCTCCAGAAGGTTGGTAGCGTTCTGCGTGTAGGTTTGCGCGTCGTCGTTGGCGCGGAAGATCTCGGAGTAGCGCTGGAAATCGCTGTCGCGCCGCGCCCGTTCGCGTTGCTCCATTTCCGCGCGGGTGCGCGGCGCGGCCTCCACAAAGCTTTCGTCGCGCCCGTTCGCGGCCTCTGTGAGAAACAGGGTCATGGGCGCCACACTCCGGCCGGAAGCCGGGCGCGAAGACCGGGAATCGCCTCGAAGGACAACACGAACGGCCGACCGTCCGCGCCACGGACCCACATCGGACTGTCCCCGTCGGGGTCGCCTGTCGCGAAGCGGTATCCGCCTTGCGTCGCGACCGGAAAGGCGCCCTTGATCTGCGCCGCCGGATATGGGCGACCCTCCGCGTCGACCGGCGGGACGGGCAGGGCGCGAAGATCGGTTTCGGTGACCGCATCGAGCACCTGGCCGAAGGCGTCTGCGCGGATGCCGGTCGGAACGAGCACCTTGCGCGAGGACCACCACAGGCCCGGATCGTGATCGGCGAAGCCGCCATACTGCAACTCGCCGATGTAGGTCGCGCCGGCCGCTTCGTTGAGCGCGCGTTCATAGACGGGGCGCGCGTCGTCGGACTTGGGATCGATGCCGGCTGCATCCAGTCGCGCGCGGGCAATGGACCCGGCTGCGGCGCGAATGCGCGCGCCCTCGGCGGGATGCAGCGAAAACGCCGTGCCGATCACCTCCGACGAAACTTCGCGCTGACGGTCGCGCAGCACCTGCGGTCGCATGCGCCCGTCCTGTCCCGGCCGCGTGCCTTCCAGCACCAGGCGCGCGGCCTCCGGATCGCCGCCGGCAGCGATGATTGCGCCCGCGTGCGACAACGGCTCCGCATCTTTCCCGAGTTCGCGCAGCATCGCCGGCAAGGCGGGACCGCCGGCGCTGACCATGCCGGCCGCGATTGCCATCGCGGCGTCCGGATCGCTGTCGATCAGGCCGCGCAACTGTTTTGCCTCGCCGGCCCGAAAGTATCGCGCCGGGACGCCGAACCGTTCTGCGGCCGCCTCCGCCGCATCCAGGCGGTTCGCGAAAGCGCTGGCGGCATCGGCCGGCGTTGCGGCATCGAACGGAAGCGGCTCGACCGGATCGATGACCCCGAACCGTTCGGCGACGCCGAGCGGATCGGTCGCAAGCTCTTTCTTGTGGCTGTCGAGCAAATCGCGGCCGAAGGCGAGATCGGCACTGTCGACCTCGCCGTCGTCGCCGCGCACGAGATCGGGCAACGCCCGTTCCACGTCCGCGACCGGCTGCGTTCGGATCGCATCCGCCACTTGGAGCCGGCGCAGCGCGGATTTGCCGATTTCCGATCCGTCGGGCGCCTGCGCAAGGTCGAGCTGAAACGTCGCGAAATCGTCACCGCCGGCAGTTTCGCCGGCCGCGTGCCGCTTGGCGAGGTCATCTCCCGCGCGCCGCAAACGTTTCGAGATCTGCTGGTCTTTCGTGCGCCGGTCGCGTTCCAGCCGGGCAAGCTTCGCGTCGATATCGGCAAACCCCTTGCCGTCGACGCCATCCAGTTCGCCGGCGGCATAATCCGTGCGGATCTGCTCGCGGAGATCGGTGATTTCGTCGGCTGGGCGGTTGTGCCCTTGCGCGACATAGAACCCGGTCATGGTCTCGCGGCGCGAGCGGGTCTTCGCCTCGCGCGCGCGGTCGGCCGTCATGATCCCGCGTTCGACGGCGCTGTCATAGTGATCGTCGATGGCGCCTTGCGTCGACATCAGCCGTTCAAGCCCGCCGTCTTCGTCCGGATCGAAGCCCGCGAGCATCCGCGACTTGGTTTCCTCAACCTCGGCCAGCCGTGTATTGAAGGCCGCGCGGTCGGCTTCCTCGGCCCGCTTTTGCAGCTCCGAACGCGCCTGACGCAGGGCAGCATTGGCCTGGCGGTCGAAGGTGACGGAATAGTCGGCGGCGATGTCGTCGAACACATGCTCGCTCAGATGCGCCTGTTTCAGCTCTCCGAGCGCGGTTTCGAGGCGGGCGGGATCATCCTTGTAGGTCTCCTGCACCGTGGCGATGTCATCGCGCATGACGGTGTCGAGCTGTTGGAGATAGGTGCGCGCCCCGGCGCGGTCATAGGCGGCACCGCGCAGCGTCGCCGATCCCGTCGGCTGAAAACCACCACCGCTTCCGGCGAAGGTGGCCGGCTTTCCGGCGGCAATGGAGCGCGTGTCTCCGGCTTTCGCCATCCAGAGGTTCGCGAATTCGCGGGCGCTCATGTCCGGACGACCGCCGTTGAGCCGCACGGCATCGGCGCCGACGAGATCGGCCGCCCGTTTGTCTGGATTGGCGAGCAATTTGGCCGCGCCGCCGCCGCCCTGCTGATGCGCCAGGTACAATTCGCCGCCCGTCGGTTCCCGCCCGAGCGCCTTGCGCAGGATGCCCGCATTGGTCACCGCGAGCCGCGCGGCCGCGTCCGCCGATTTCACCGGATCGAACTTGTCGCCGAGCCCGTATTCCTTCGCCGTCTTGTCGAGAAACTGGAAAAGACCGCCAGCGCTCGATTTCGGATTTTGCGCCCGCGGATTGAAGGAGGATTCCAGCTCCGCGATTTTCAGCATTGCACCAGGGTCAACGCCATGACGCATCGCCGCCTCGCTGACGATGGATCGGATTTCGCCCGGTGCGTTCACCTGCGCACGCGAAGGACGGCCGGGCGCTGGCGACCCCGTTCCTGCGAGCGATTGCGGCGCGGAGGCAAGCGCATCGGCCTCGCCGCGTCGGGTGCCGTCAAGCACGGCCTCGCGGTCGGCGATCTGGCCCATTTGTCCGGCGAAGCGGAGCATGGCCGCTGACACGCGGGATTCCAGCTCCCCGCCGTCGGCGCGCGCCACGGGCAACAGCCCCTCGGAAAGCAGGGGGCGGGCTTCGAATTTCCGGTATTGAACCGGCGTCCGTTGTTTGTTCACCATCGATCAGCCCCGCGCCATGAGGTTCGCGCCATAACCCAAACCGATTGACAGCGCGTCCGCAAAGCCCCGGCTGCGGGCACGCCGCGCGCGCGAGCGGAAATTCGCGGCCCGCTCGGTCAGCCGCGATGTGCGGACCTCCTGGGTGCCGCTGTCGCTGGTCAGCGCGTAATCGGCTTCGCGGAAGGCGTCCTTGCGGGCCTGTCCCGGCGTGCCGAAGGACAGGTCCACACCCGATGCAGCGAAAGCCACGTCCTGCGAGCCGATGGCGTCCGCCATCTCCCGCTTGATCGAGGCGCGGCGGGAGATGCCTTGCAGGGTTTCCAGCGGCTTTTGCCCTTCCGCGTCGGCGGCGGCCAGATCCAGTTGTTCCGCCTCGGCGTTCCCCGCTCCAATCGCTGACATTGCGCCGAGCACCGTTGCCGTGCCTTGCAGGAGCGAGGACAGCGAAAACCCGCTGGAGGCAGCCGCCGCGCCAAGAACTGGCTTGGCCGCAGGCACAGCAACCCCACCCACCGTGCTTGCAAAAGAGCCGGCACTTGCCGCAGCACCGGTGATCGCTTGAAATCCCGACGTCAGGAGTCCGATTGCAAGTTCCATCAGAGCTTCGCCTCCGGCGTGTAATCGCGCACGCGCAGCCGCCCCGGCCGCGTCTGTGTGATCGTCAGGGTGGGACCGACTGTCATGCCCGGCATGCCGACGACACGGACAGCCTGCGTCTTGCGCGGCATCGGTGCGCCCACCGGGTCGGTTGCCTTGAGCAGCGGGACGTTCTTCGGGGTGCCGCCGTTGGCGCCGACGGCGATACTCTCGCTGTCAATCACATTGATCGTCGCCGAGTGAATGCGGCCGGGCCGCAACAGGATCTCGTCGTTCGGCAGGAGGCGGTAATAGGGCATGCTTTCGTGAACGGGTGGCTGCCACAGGCCAACCTTGACGTCATCGTAGGCGTCGCCCAGGTCGATCTTGCCGGCCGTCACGGTGAAGGGGCCGAGAATGAACCCGTCGGCTTCCGCCCACACCTCGCGGCCATTCCAAAGCTCCAGGCCGGTGACTTCGCCGGCAAGGTCGGTTGTCGTGTCGACGGCGCCCTGGAACAGGTTGACGTCCTGTTCTTCCATCACCTCATGGGTGATCGTCGCGCCGCGCTCTACCGTCAGCCAGACCTTGTTCTGTCCGTCGACCGAAAGGCCGCGCACCTTGCCGCCATCCGCCGCGACCCATTCCACCAGGGCCAGAATGTCCTGGTCGAGGATCACAAGCGCGCAGGTGAGCCGACCCGTGGCCGAAGGCAACCACCAGCGCGACGCGTTGTTCTTGCGAACCTTCTTTTGCAGCTTCGAATTGTTGATGCGGTCGACAAGATGCGAACCGAGCAGGCTTTCCGGCTTGGAGCTGTAGCGGGTCGACACATCGTCGTAATTCGCCGAGTAGAGCACCTGGCCCTGGTTCGGATCGGTCGACGCGGCCTCATTGCCGGACACATAGAAAACCCGCCCCTCCATCTCGACCGGCTCCACATGCGGCTGAATGCCGTTGGTGGACGTCCGCACCCAATTCAATGGCTTGCCCTGCTCGATGGTCCGGTTCGAGGCGAACCATTCCGCCTTGTCGGTGAAGACCAGCAGGTATTTGTCCTCGTAGACGGCGTGAATGCGTTCGCTGGTCTGGGTCCGCAGCGCTTCGAGGCGCGCGGCATTGTCGCCCGTCGCCTCGATATTGAGCCGGAAGTACTCGCCGATCTGCGACATCGCCAGTGCGGCCTGCCGCGCCGGCGGCGAATAATAGACGGCGCGATCCTGCGCGAGCGTCATGCCGGCGAACCAGCCCTTGGCATCGCTCACCAGCGGCTCGCCCTCGGTCTCTCCGATTTCGATGTGATAGGAAAGGGCGCTCGCCTCCGAGGTGTTCACGATCCGCGCGTCGACCTGGTATTCCGCTCCCGCGAGACTCGCCGAGAAGGTGACGCGCAGAACGATGTAGCGCGTCGTGGTCTGATCGCTCTCGTATGTCACCGCGACATCGGCATTCATGCTGGGGAGGCCGCGCAACTCTGTTTGCACATTGGTCGCCAGCCGGTCGAAGTCGGCGGTCGTGGAAAGGTCAGGGTCCAGTTCGTCGCCGAGGTTGTCGACCAGCTTGATCGCCTTGGTTTCCTCGCCGTCAATCGAAAAACTCAGCACCAGCGCGGAGGCCGCGTCACCCCAGCGGACGCCGACGTCCCACACGTCGTTTGTTTTGGTATAGGTGCCGCCGAGATCGACTTCCGGCACGCTGTCGTAAGGCCAGAGATCCTTGACCCAGACCGTATCGTCGGTGCCGTCGCGCACCAGGCGGATCGTCTCAAGATCCTGGTGAAAGATCCCGACCGTATTCGCCTCGCCGTAAAACCCGAGCTCCGGCAGCAGTGCCGACGTGATTTCCGCGATCTCGACGCTCGCGACCTTCACCCGGTCCTGTCGAAAAATGTCGACCCAACCGACCGAGAAGATCAGCGTGTAGGAGACGGTCGACGACACGGGCAAGGTGAAGTGTTTGACCGTGGCGGATCGCGCCTCTGCGACGAACGCGGTGCCGGGCATTAACTGGAACCCGGCCTGCGGCACCGGTTCCACGTTCTTGAACTTGAGCCCGGCGCTGTAGTACTGGCGCATGCCGATCTTGCCGGCGAGATCCCGAGAGAACTCGCCGCTGTTGCAGGATGACTTGAGCGGTCCGGGTTGCGCGGCCATGGCCTAATAGCTCCCGTGCCAGGGGGAGGTCCGACCACCCGCGCCGGAAATCGGATCGGCGGCGGCGAGCGGATGGCCGACCGGCGCCGCCGCCTTGTTCTGCGCCATCAGCCTGCCGAACATTCCGCCTGTGCCCTCGCGGCTCGGCGTCCCGAACGCGCGCCCCATCAGCTCATCGCGCAACTTGCCGTCATGCGAGATGGGAACCGCGAGATAGGCGGCCAGGGCAACTGCAAATGCCGCGCGAAAGGCCGGGTCCCAATGCTCCGGATCGCGATAGACCCGAAAGGTCGCATAGATGGCCTTTTCGTCGGCATAGAGAAAATCGCCCTCGATATCGAACTGGCGCAAGGGCGCGCGATGCGTCGGATCGCAGGTGATCTTGAGCGGATCGCCGATCCGGCCGCCAGGCAGCGCGAATTCATGCGACCAGCCGTTGATCGGCGTCGCATCTGTGCGGACAAGCGCGAAGGTTTTCTTGAGAAACTTCCAGTCGAACAGGCCGAAGGTGTGATCGACACAGCGCTGCCAGCACAAGTTCACCTGTGCGGACAGATCGTCGTCGCCGTCGATGGTGAATGTTGCGAAAGAGCCGGTTTCGGAAAGCGCCCAGTTCACGATGGTGGTTTTGTCAATCAAGGTAGACATGGACTGGCTCCGGCGGGGGGAGGTGGCGGAGCACGGTCGAGCCGTGCCCCGCGTGGTGTGGGCCGGCCTAGGCGGTGGCGTTGATGCCGGCCGCTTCCAGATTGGCGAGGATCGCGTTGATCGCGGTCTGGATCGTGGTCAGCCGGGTATCGACATCCGCCTTGGAGGCGGCGTTCGACCCGGTTCCGTCGACGCCCGTCACGGCCCCAAGCGACACATCGGCAATCGTCGTCTGCCCGAGCACGACGCTTTCAAGGGCGACGGTGACGTCGCCGGTTGCGGGAACGGCGACGAAGCGGATCACCGCATGCGACGGCGTGCCGTCCTTGTCGATCAGAGCGAACACGACGTCGCCGGGTTTCACCGTCTTGCGGCTGTCGTTGAAGTAGCCGGCCGCGATGGTTTCCGCGAGCGTGTCGTTGGTGGAGTAGACATAGGTATCGGTCTGGTTGGTGAGCCCGAGATCCGAGGTCGCGATGCGCGACAGTGCCTTTTTCGAATGTGCCATGGTTCCATGTCCCGTTTCGTGAGCGATGACCGGCGGCGCGTGCGCCGCCGGTGTCCGGATCAGGCCGGCCGCGTGGCCGAGTTGATCGCCTTGAAGCGCAGCTTCACCAGCCCCTCGGGAAGAATGCCGACGGCGGCGCCCGACAGACCCACCTTGCCGAGCATCGGCGTTCCCTCGTAGTCGGCGTGCGTGGTGATCGACATGTCGTCTTTCTCCCACTCGGCTTCGGCGCCCATGGCGTCCTTGACCCACATGAAGGTGTCGAGATAGCCGCCGTCGTCGAAGGCGCGTCCGTTCGATCCGGTGCCGAACTTGCCGGTGCCCTGAATGAAGTACTCGTTCGGCAACGCGAGGATGTGGCAGCCCTTGATGGTGCGCTTCTTCACCTTCTGCGAGCTGGCGAACGGCAGGTCCGTCGGCCCGCGATAGTCGGCATTCTTGATTTCCTCGTACATTTCGAGCTGGCTCATCCAGCTATGCGGGATCGGCCAGAACGCCATGTTGTCGTCGTCATCGTTGCCGGCGCCGTTGATGTGATCGATTGCGTCCATCATGTTGAGGATATCGATCCGTGCGGTGCCGTCGCCGAGCGCAAGAGGGGTGGACGGCGCGTCGGTAAGCGTCGACACACCGTCCGCGAAATTCGCGGCCGCCTCCAGCTTGAGGGTGTCCTTGCGCCGACGGATCGCGGCCGAGAGCGCACGTCCCACCGCCGCCTGTTCGTTCGGTCCCTGACGGCGTGCGTCCTGCACGCGCATCCAGGCGGACGCCTCGAAATCACGCATCGACACCTTGACCATGTCGAGCGCCGGATTGGTGTTGGTGATCTTCTGGATCGCGCCGGAGATTTCGTAGGATTCGACGCGGCCGATGACGGGGAATTTCACCTCGCCGGCGCCGCCGTCGCCCTGAACCATCGTTCCGTCGAGATAGCCGCCGCGCGCCTGATAGCGGGCACGAACCATGTCGCGGATCTTCTCGCGATACCATTTGGGTGCTTCAGTGGTCATTGTCGGACCTCATTGATGATCGGTTGGGATCACCCGGAGGCTCGATTAGCCGGACGGTGAGCGGGTCCGGTGAAGGATAGCCGCGCCGCCCAGGTCGCTTCCGCCCGGTGCAGGGACGATTTTGCGGCCGGGCGGAGCGGCTTAAGTGCGATGCTGTGCGTTCGTCCTATTTGACGACGTCCTGATAAGCCTTCTGGAGCTGGTCGTAGCTCGCCTTGTCAAACTTCGGATTGCCCGGCGTGTTCTCCGGGAGCGCGGCGCGGCGCGCCAGATCTTCGCGCGCATTGTTCCCGCCGGACGATCCGCCGCCCATCGGTTCGTCCGACGTATCGCCGCCCATCTGGTGCCGCATGTATTCGATGAACTGATGACCCTTGGCGCTGTCGCCGAGCTCCGTCTTCACGTACTCGAAAACGCTCTTGTCGACCTTGCCGTCCTCGCGCTGTGCGAGCTGGTCGAGAAAGGCTTCGTTTTCCTGCATGCGGCGCTCGCGCGCCTGGCGCTGTTCGGCTTCCGGGAGATGCCGCGCATCTTCCGGCGTCAGCGCCGCGCGTTCCGCTTCCACGTCCAGAAACGGCTCCAGCGCGCCCATTTCCTGCGCGGCCGCATAAAGCTCCGTGGTCAGCCGCTGAAAGTCCTTCACCGGCACGCCCAGCTCATGCGCCGTTTTCGACACCCTCTGGAATGCCGTGTCTTCCGAAAGACCCTTGAGGTGCGGCGCCAGCTCTTCGGGAACATCCTCGCCGAAACTGGCATAGGCGCTGGCGTCTTCCGGCGCGCCGCGTTCGGTGTCGCGCTTGCGGTAGCCCTTCAACGCATCGTGCAGCTTGTCGATGGTCTCCCGGTCGTTCGAACCGAGAAGGTTCTCTAGCAACCCATCTGGCCGATAGATTTCGGAACCGCCTTCGTTGCCTTCACCGCCGCCTTCGCCGCCCCCCTCGGCGGGCGGATCACCTTCGCCACCGCTATTTGCCGGTGGATCGCCCGCGCCGCCGGCTGCGTCACCGCCGCCGCCACCGCTTCCGTCCTCGGGCGCGCAAAGGATCATCTTCTCAAGCCACCACACGAACATCACTTTTTCTCCATTAGGGTTTGACCGTGGGCGATGGCGGCGAGCACCGCTTCGCCGACGCCGTTGATGCCCTGACGTTTTGCGGCGTGCAGGGCGGTTTCCTGAAGAGTGGCGCCTATCGGTCGGAACGGCGCTCGCAGGGTGATATCCATCAGCCACTCGATGATCTCACGCGCGCGCGGGTCCTTGGCCAGCAGGGCGAGATGGCGCGCGACCTGATCGCTCGGCTGCAATGGCCGGTCCGCAAGATGCGGTTTCATCAGGTCAGACAGACCGTCCCAGCCGGCGCCGCCGGCCGCATCGAGCATCTGGTCGAGAGGCTGGGCCTGACGCCCGCCGAAAATCGGCTCGCTCATGCCGCCATCCTTTCTTCCGCTCCGGCCGCGTCGGCGATCATCTTCGGCGCCTGTTTCGCCGCTTCCTGGGCAAACATCTGCGCCATTTGCGCTTGCTGCCGCTCCTGGATCTTTTGCTGGATCGCGGCCTTTTCCGTCTCGTTCGGGATCAGATCCTTGTCGATCTGGAGGCCGTCGCCGACACGCTCCATGATCTTGTCGATATTGGCGTAGAGCTCGACGCTGTCCGGCCCGGCGACCGCGCCGGCGAATTCGAGGTAATTCGCGATCAAGGCGAGCCGGTCGGCGTTCAGTGCAGCCGCCATCGGCGACTGAACCTTGATCGACACAAGCAGCTCGTCGATGGTCATCGGCATCTGCGAGAACAGGCCGAAGTCGTAGAGGATTTCCGAGACGCGGGGCGCGATCACCGGCATGATCTCGCGCACGAGCCGACCGAAGGCGCCGATGTGCACGTCCGCGCGCTGGCGAAGACGGGCGGCGATCTCGGACGCCGCCCGTGGAGTTCCCTGATATTCGGGCAGACGCTGGTCGAGAAGCGCTTCGCGAATTTGCTCCTGAAGGTTGCCGATCAGCATCTTGGCGATATCCATCCGGCCGCCCGCCGGGTCGATCCGCTGCACGTCGGGACCGAGCACGCCGCCGGTCGCCGACATCGGCCAGAACTCGCCGGGACCGAGCCGCGCGGTATCCGGGTTGAACGTGCCGCCGGCGCGATAGCCCCAGATCCCCATCATCTGGATCGCGGCGGATTTGAGCGCGATTTCCTGCGCCTTGTTAACGGTCTTGATCGAGGGCAGGGCGGTCAGAACCACGCCGCGCCCGTATGCTTCGCCAGGCACGCGGTAGTAACGCGGCACCGCAATCGGCTGGGTTCGATAGCGCTTTTGAACGACCGCCTCGGTCGAATTGCCCAGGTAACCGACGAACTGCCATCCGGCCCGCCGCGACGGGCCGCGCATAAAGAACACCTGATAGAATGTGACCTCTTCGCTGCCCTTCGAGGACCGGGCCTCGTCGCGCCAGTTTTCCGGGTATCGCCCTTCCGGATAGGCGGACAGGATCTGGTCGCGGGTGAAGGTCTGTTTCCAGGAAATCAGGACGACGCGACCGTAGGCGTCGCACTCCAGCGCGATCTGGTCGAAGGGAATCGACCCGAAGCGCACCGGCTCGTCGGACGTGCCCTTGATCGGGATGATTGCTCCCGTCCCGACCGAGAGGTCGATGCAGGTTTCGTGGATCGCCGTGTCCCAGTCGCCGGCATGGAAATACGGGTGCATCAGCTTGGCCTGACGCTCGACAACCCGATTGTAGGTGGAGACGCCGCGCGGCCCGATGGCCATGGCCGCGACCGGCCCGGTCTCGTATGTGAACGGCGGCTGGCCGGAAGGGAAGAGATCGCGCTGGAGGTTCCCGGCAAAATGCATCGTCGACGTCGGCGCGGTCATGTCGAAGAGGAAATCGCCGCTTCGTTTTGAATTTCCCGACCCGCCCGGCCGCCGCTGCGGGATCGCGAAATCATAGGCTTCCTGATAAAGCGCATCCCATGGCGTTCGGTTTTCCCACGCCTTTTCGGAACGTTTCTTGACCCGCTGAAAATCCATGTCGGTGGTCACTCCCCGAGCTTGGAGGGGAGAGATGCCTTGTTCTCGTCCATGAACAGGCGGCGACCGCGCGGCGGGCGACGGCTGCCGCCGGATCGCGCATCGGCCCGGTTCGCTTCGGCGAGTTGCCGGTCGTTGGCAATCTGGCGTTCCTGCCGGCTGCGTTCGGCCGCCGCTGCTGCGCCGCCATCGCCACCGCCGCCGAAGATAGCTTTAACGACGTCACCCATCACAACCTCCAGAGATAGACCCAGCATCCGGGCGTTCGCCGATCCGGAACGAAACCGGTCAGGCGCGCCATGCGCTCGCCCGGCCGATGACCGGGGCGCACATGGGTTTCGACCCGCTTGCCAGTGTGGGTGATCTCTTCCAGCCTTAACTGCGCAAGGCGAACCAGCGCGTGCATGTGCGTGCGCGCCTCCGGCCGCAGCGACAGGCAGAATTCAAGGCATCCTTCGCGGCACGGCCAGAAATAGGCCACCGCGAGCAGCGTATCGCCGGCGTGAATCGAGACCGTATCCCCGCCGCGCCGCATGTACAGAACCGCCTTGCGCACCCAGCGGGTCGGTCGCGCGCAGGACAGGCAGTCGTCGCGCAGCGCCGGGGAGCGCGTGGTGAGCGTCACCACAGCTTGACCTCGCTCAAGCGGTCGCGGGACTGCCCGGCCTTGCGGCGCGCACGCAGGCCGACAACGTTGTCGCCGCGCCCGAGCTTCGCGGCATCGTCGATCACGCCGTATCGGCCGCGGTGGCCCAGGCAGATGTATTGCAGGGCGTCATGCGGGTGGGAGTAGCTGTTTTTCGCCACCGCCAGAACATCGGTCTGCCCGGCGCTTGCCTGTTTGGTCAGCTTGTAGTGCGCGGCGAAACCGCCGATGATCATGTCGCAACCGGGATCGACGATCATGCGTTCGGTGTTGCCGTCGATAGGCCGGCCGAGATACCAGCGCACCGCTTCCTGACGAATGGCCGGTTCGTTCGAGGGTGCCGGCTGGATGTTGAGGTTGAGCGCCCGCCCGACCGTTTCCATGAACGACAATTCGCCGGCCTGCCTGTCCGCACCCCAGAACGCGCTCGGATCGCCATAGGCTTCGCTGATCGGGAAGCCCGGAAAGCGCGATAGCAAGACCTCAAGGATCATTTCGGAAAACCGCGACGGACCGGTGCCGGGTTGAGCGCAGATCTCGCAGAGAATCCGCAGTTGCCCGTTCGGCATTAACTGCACGATCACGGCCGCCGGCGACCCGCCGGCGTCGATGCCGATCCCGAGCGGGATACCCTTGACTGGCGTAATCGGCGCATCGGCCTTGTGGCGCTGCAAGGCAAATTCCGGATAGACCGGCTTTCCATCGAGCGCATAGCCGAACTCGCCGTGCACCATCCGCCGCACGATGTGTTCCGGCTGCGTGGCCGCCTCCATTTCGTAGGAGGAACGCGGCTTTCCGACCCGGTTTTCAGCGTTGGCGGCAAGGCCGGACGGCTGTCTGAACAAGTTAAAGCCGCGCTTTTTCTCTTTTTCGCAGAAACGGTAAACCCAATTATCGATATCAGGGGGATTGAGGTCACCCATCACCATGCGCGGCAAAACAACTTCATTGGGCTCAATACTCAATCCCATTTTTTCCATAACCACGCGACCGTCCCGCGAGACGCGCTCCAGCTCCGACGGTGCGATATCCGTCACCTTCGGATAACGCCCCGTCCGCTGGAACAGCAGGCCGGGCACTCGCTCGTCGAGCATGTCGCACTCGTTGATCCACCCGTAGGTGATTTCATAGCCCTTGATGTATTGCTCGATGTTGTGATCGCCGATCGCGCCGGTTTCCATGGTGTAATCGACGATGACCTCGCCATAGCCGGGCCGTCTGGCGCGCCATTTGAGACGATGCTTGACGGGGCGATCCTGTCCGCCTTCATGATGCACGGTCCAGGCATGGGAGATCGGGAAAGCCTCGTACCAGGAGGCAAGCGCGGTGCGGGAGAAGTCGCGGTAGGTGTCGCGGATACAGGCCACCTTGACCCGGACCACGCCGTCGCGGCAGACCGGCGCGTATTGCGCGGCCATAAGCGGCCCCTTCATCACGCAGAGCACGGTTTTTCCAGATCCCGCAGGCCCCATGCAAAGGTCGATTGGCCCCCGCGAATTCAGAAACCGCGCGCCGACCGGACCCGGCGGTTGATAGTGCTGAACGTCGATCCCCAAGACCCAAACCCTTCACCCGCCGCCGGCGCGCGTCCCGCGCCCGGCCTCGTCGGATGAGAGTAATTTCGCGCAGCTGCCCTTGAGTGCGGTTGGATACCGAATGCCTAAAAAATATGTTTAAACACCGCCGTACTTAAATACCTTCCTTCGAAGCAATCTTGCGCAAAATATTGGCCTGTTCGATTTCGAGGGCAATTAGGCTCCCACTTAATCGCTTGAATAGATCATCCGGTTTTTCTATTAGATCTGGCTCTCTTTCGAGAATTAATCTGTCTCTTACGGTCATTCTCTTGTGATAAATATGATACTCTCCGTCTTCCTTTTTTAATTTTATAAATATAAATATTCCCGCATCAAGAGTTGCTGTGCATTTATTGTTGCAGAGAGATGAAGTTAATTGCGCCGTCGCTAGTGTAGCGTCGATGTCTGCCTTGGAATATCTTCCATACAGAATGTCAACTATAGCATCAATTGTTTTCTTCATCAGCGGGGCGAGGGACAGAAATCGAAAAAAAGTCTGGGAGTTCGGAGGCTTCTGAGAGGGGGGCATCATTCGTCACCGTCATCCTACTTTTCAAAGCATCTTCATGAGACTTCCAGTACCCGATCTTGTTTAAAAATTTCTCCGCCTTCTCGATTAAGTCATTAAATCTATATTTATCATCACTATCAATATAGGCTGATAAGTATACTCTGTCAGGAAGTATTTCTAAGCTAAAAATATCTTCAAGTCCGCAATTTATTAAATACTTCTCAGCTTCATATTCTATTGTGGCTCCGGACACAAGGAGCTCTTCAATTCTTCTTTTCGCGTAATTGCTTAGATCAATATCATTTTGAACTAAAGAAATTAGTTCTATCTCCGGTTTCTTCATTCCAGGATATTCGTGTTGAGCTATAAGCTCTGGATAATATTGATTATTTTTTTGAATAATTCGTAATCTTGATCGTAGCATTGATCTATCCGAGTAGCCGTTTTGTTTTGATGCGGAACTCACATTGAATGGTGTCTATATTTCCGCAACCTTCACTTGGTGTCTAGGTCTGAGTTCTGTTTTTTCTAGCTTTGTCTCGTCTCGTGTGTGTGAGGCGCGACACCCTGGGGGGAGGGTGCCCACGCGGTTTTTGAAAGCCGGTCGGGGCGGATGGCGGCTGGCGGCGAGGGCACCCCCGGCGTTCGCGGATACGCCACCGCGCGGCGAGGGGTTGACGCCTCCAGGTCGAAAGGCCGGAGCGGGTCCGGCTGATTTTCAATCAGCGGCACCGACTGAAAATCGCTATGTATTTCAGTTGCTTGGCAATCACATGTGACCACTGCTCGCGTAGTCGCACGATGGTCGGAAACCTAACTGTCTGAATTATCTTGCTTTTTCCTGACTTCGCCGGTCAAGCTCATGACGCCATCGGGCGCACGCTCGCCGGAGCCTTCCGACTGGTGGATGACCATCACGCCAAAGCGCTGTTCGGTCTGGATCGTCTCGGTCGGCCGCTTGCTCTCGAAATAGGGCATCAGCTCGACATTCGCCGATTTGATCAACGCCATCGCCTCAGCCCGCTTGCACATCAACTGCTCGGCCAACTTCGCAGGATCGGCATTCGCCAGGTCGGCGAGGTTCAGCCCCGGATGGCGGTAGCCTTGCTTCAACAGATAGTCCCGGAAAAGCTGGTTCGCCTTGTTCTTCGAGCCTTTCGGCCTCCCGCGCCCTTTCGCGGCCCGGAAGGTTTCCGCGACATGCTCCACCGGACCACCGAAAAGGCACGCTTCATCATCAAGCAAGGATGGCTGGTCGGGCTCTTCGTCCGGCTCGATCATCGCGGCCAGGTCATCGAGCGCGGCCTGTGCGGTCGCGGCCGTGTCGCCGATCTTGGCCGCGCGCTCTTCGTCCGGCTCGATCTCGCCCGGCGTGTGTGCCCCTTCCAGCGTCTTTTTCGGGTCCTGGTCGGCGCCGTCGTCCTGCATCGGTCTAGATCCCCATTTGTTTATTCCGGTTAGCTCGACGGCCGGCGCGACGCGCGGTCTTAACCGCAACCTAACCGCGATACGCCAATGAAATCAGGAATATAATTCTACAGGTTAGGGGTTATGAGGTTAGATGAGATCGCGTGTATGCACACGCGCGCGCGTATGAACTTTCCTAACCGCGCTAACCGCCTAACCATCAATCCATCCTCATGATTTCATTGAATTAATCGGGTTATGTCGCATCTAACCGCGTCTAACCGACGCTAACCACCCGCACCCGTCGGCGGAAGAAATCGACCGTCGCACGCCTCGCCCTGCCTTAAGTGCCCGCGCCGGCTCGGCGATAGCTTCACGCATCGGCCGCAGGCGCGCGAAAGCGCGGCGGAGGCGGGCGGGTCGGGTCCGGCGCGGGCTCCGTTTCTCTGCCATCAGGGCGGGGGAAAAGGTTAAGTGCGGCGGTCGATTTTTGGCGGAAAACGGGCGGGGGAACGAGCGCGACGGCATAAAAATAAAACCAATGGCAATATTTTCCTTGACTGCATTTGATACCAATGGTTATAAATTGATTGTCAACAGCGCCAGTGAGGCGCACCAGCAAGGGAAATTGACCATGTCGATTTACGCAAACACCGCTCGTTTCGATGGCGCCAAGGTTCTTGGTGAGGATGAGTTGCGCCGCCTGGCGCCGTCGGTCTTCGCCACATCCGCCCACGAAAGCCGCTCCGACCGTTTTCAGCCGATCCCGACAATCGAGATCCTGCGCGGCTTGATGGCCGAAGGGTTCATGCCGGTCGGCGCAAAACAGTCTCGCAGCCGCGACGCAAGCAAGGTCCACTTCACCAAGCACATGCTGCGGCTGCGTCGCATCGACGAGGATAGCAGCCTGCGCGTTGGCGATACGGTCTGCGAAATCCTGTTGAAGAACGCGAACGACGGTTCCAGCGCATACGATCTGATGGCCGGCCTGTTCCGCATTCGCTGCCTGAATTCCCTTGTGGCGCAAACGGGCACCATCGACAGCGTGAAAATTCGCCATTCTGGCGACGTCCAGGGCAAGGTGATCGAAGGCACGTATCGCGTCATGGAAGAGGCGCAAAAGGCGCTGGCGGCGCCGGCGAGCTGGGCGGGCGTGGAGCTGGAGCGGGACGAGCGCATGGCCTTTGCAGAAGCCGCGCATGTGCTGCGGTTCGGCGACGCTGACGGCAACGTTGACACGCCGATTACACCTGACCAGCTCCTGCAACCTCGCCGCCGCGATGACCGCGCGGCCGACCTCTGGACCACGTTCAACGTCGCGCAGGAAAACGTCATTCGCGGCGGGCTGCGCGGTATCACCCGCGATGCCAACGGCCGGCGCCGGCGCGTCTCGACCCGCGCGGTCAACGGGATCGACCAGGACGTGAAGCTGAACAAGGCCCTTTGGATCCTCTCGCAGCGCATGGCGGAGATGAAAGGCGCGGACAGCCTGGCGGCCTGATGCCCGGCAGTGCGGCCGTCCAAGTGGCGGCCGCATCCCCGACAACAGGCCGAATGAGCGCCATTGAGGCGCGCCGAAAGGGAGACAAACAACCATGAGCAAGTACGACGATTGTCATTTTGCCGCCGGCGTCGCAGCGGCGCACGAGGGGCAGCCAAGGCAGTTGCCATCGTATTTCATGAAGCCAAAAAACAAGAACGCGCGGTCATGGCTGGCCGGGTGGGATGCGGCGCGGGAAGAGATGACCGCTCCGACTGAGCCGACACTATGCGGCTTGCAATATGTGATACCGGGATGCGAAAAAAGGGAACCTATACCGCCCGCACAGATGGACCTTTTCTAGCCATGACCGACACCATGTCACCGACCGAAATTCAGAAGGCCCGGGTTCAGCTCGGGCTTTCCGTCGCTGACATGGCACGCATGCTGGGCCATTCGGATCTGCACCAGCGCCGATTGGAGAGCAGCGAGGACGTTGACATGCATCGTCAGGCGCGGCCGACAACTGTTCGCCTGCTGCGCGCTTATCTGGACGGTTACAGGCCGGACGATTGGCCGATGGAGAGCAAGCCCGGACTCGCGGCGAAGCGGGTGGGTGCTTGAGCCGAGGTTTAGAGCTTCAATACATCAAGCAGCTTACCAAGTCCGAGGTAGGCAGCTGCACCACCGACGACGGCTTTGATCTTGCCTGCGTGATGACCTAGCACGATCAAGCAAACCTGCCAGCGAAACAGGCGGTCCGCTCTCTTCTTGTCACCCTTGCATGCTTTGGACAGGATTTTTTCCGCATAGATCTCTTCCAAGCTTGCGATGGCGTCATCTACCTTCACCCCCGGCATGAGCCAATAAGGCCATGACAGGTCCGGTGGAGAGGATTTCGCTTCGTTCTCTTTGATGATTTCCTCAAGGTGATACAAGCTCGAGTTGAAAACTAATTTTTCAAATCGAACTTCTGACATTTTGTCAAAATCTATATATGATTTGTATTGTTCTGTAATTCCATTTGAACCCATGCTAAGTTCATCTAGGAGTTTTTCAAATTCGTCTTTTTCGGTCATTTTTCACCTCGCCATCGCAAGGCCAGGCAATCCAAGGCCGGATGAAAGTTTGCTCGTTTCCGACAAGGACTGGTCAAGAGCCTTTCGGCCTTCCCCAGTTATTGTGAAATAACGTCTGGTTCGACCGCCGCCTTCCGGTTCGCGATTTTCAACAGCGACCCATTTTTTTTGAGCCATCCGATCAATCGTCGTGTAGACGGCGCCGAACTTGAAACCGTCCCCAATCTTGTCTTCCAGAACGTTATAGATCTGGGATGCCGTTGCCGAAGGCCCTGCGCGCAAGAGGGCGAGGAGACAGTGTTCTTCGAATTTTCCAATCATGGAGCACTCCCGGTTTTCTACATTGTAGACGTATGCAATGTAGACATCAAGGGTCAGCTCACCCCTCGGCTCGCGGCATCGCCGCGTCATAGGCGCCGAGATCGATCAACAGGCAGAATTTCGCAACCCGGTTGATCTTCACCGTATGGAAGCGCTGCTCCAGCCCGCGCAGGACGATGTGCGATGGTGCCTGCTTAAGCGCCGTCCACCAGCCGCCTTCGTAGAAGTCGGTTTCCTGATACAGCTTTGTGAGTGCCGGATGGGTGGCCGGGATCGCGAGGAACGGCCCAATGGCGGGCTCGCCCGCCTTGCGCAGACCGAGACCCGCCAGCGCCAGCCTTTCGCGCGCGTATTGCAATTCGAGCGCGCCGCGTTCGAAATCCGCGACCACGCCGCCGACTGTCAGACGGTCACCGCTCCGCCAGCCCTCGATATGGGCTGATAGCAGATGCTCGATGCACTCTTGCCACTTCTCGACCTGTTCGGCTCGCTCCGCTTCCGTGGCCGCGCGGATGACTTCGGCAAGCGCGGCCTGGTCGGAGACCTCAAGGCCGAGATCTTCCAGCGCTTCCGGGCCGACCAGCAGTTCGGCCGCAGCCAGTAGCGTGCCGTAGGTGTCCATTGCGCGGGCATCGAAACCCGCCATGTGCAGCGTCTGTTTCCAGTCTGGCAGGATGCGCGTGCGGAATTCCTGCCAGCCGTCCATGATCTGGCGCAGAAGCATGCGGCCGTCGGTGTCGCGCACCACCGGCTCGCGGCCGTGGCCCTTGTCCAGCTTGCGCAGGTTCAGCGTCGCCATGCGCGTGCGATCCTGCACGCCCATCGGGGGAGGGATGATCGCCGAGAACATGAAGCACGATTGCGCCTGGAACGTGGTGCCCTCGTGGTTCGCGCCGCCGCGCGCCATCTTGCCGCCCGACGACGCGAGCCGCGCCAGCTCGATAATCGAGGTCGACTTTGAGCTGTTGCGCTTGGCCTCCAGCTCGTCGACCGTCACCGGGAGGCTGTCCTGCTTGACGTGCTGATAGATGCCGGCGGCCGTGGTGTCGACCAGCGCGATCAGCGCGTCGCCGAGAATGCTTTGAACCAGCTTGTGCAAGGTCGACTTGCCGACGCCAGCGCCGCCACTGGTGAAGACGATGGGGCGCCAGTCGAGCGCGCCGCCCATGAACGCGCAGGCGATCCAGCCGAGGAACAAGACCGGGTCGAGATAGGGCCGCTCCCAATTCCAGGTTCGCAGATCCTCCAGGATCGATTGCGCGGGGCTTTGCTCGCGATCGATCGACGTTTCCCAGGGCCGTTCGATGTCGGGCGCGCGGGTGTAGAGATACCCGTCATGCTCAGACGGCCGCGCGGTCTCCAGCTTGCCGGTCGTGTCGGCCATCCAGAGCCATTCGCCGGAATTCCAGATGAAGTTGCCGGCATCGGCCATCCAGCCGCCCCGGCCGCGCACGCGCTTTTCCGGATCGAACAGGCCGCGCCGCTTGCCCTCCGAAACCAGACAGATCATCGCCTTGTCGCGCTCCACGCGGTCGACCTTGTAGATCGGTTGT
This sequence comes from Paracoccaceae bacterium, assembly GCA_002709505.1. Classification (GTDB taxonomy): domain Bacteria; phylum Pseudomonadota; class Alphaproteobacteria; order Rhizobiales; family Stappiaceae; genus Stappia. The sequence continues at coordinate 30,234 of PARB01000013.1, forward strand.
CCGTCTTCGTTGGTGCCGGTCTTTTTGAACGCCGGCCAGGCCCAATAGGCATAGTTGATTTTCGGCGCGAACAAGCTGGTCAGAACATGCATGTCCCAGCGCTCGACGGCGTGGAGCTGACCGCTCGCCGACCGGCAATAGGTGGTGACGCCATTGTGGCCGAGGACTTCGACCGGGCAGGCTGGCGGCATCCGGTCGAAGGGCGCGCCGTCCCACTTTCCCGGACCGATTCCCTCGCGCGGCAGGTTCGGATCGGGATCGAGGATTTCCTCGCGCTCCGAAAGCCGACGCGTCGCCTCGATAAAATGGGCTCGGGTTGCCTGTCTGCCGACCTGTGTGCGCCGCTTTGCCATTGTCGCCCGTAATCCTTGAGAAAAAGCCGCCGGCAGTCGAAACCGCCGGCGGCACGCCTCCAGCCGCAACCGGCCTTAGCGGCCCTTGGCGGTCTCCGTCAGCGCCAGCGGCGCCTTGACGAGTTTCAGCGAGAGATCGCGCGGGTCGGGCTTCGCAGCCTTGGCCGCCAGCTCCGCGTCGGTCGGGGTGGGCGGTTCCGCCTCGCGCAGGTGCCGTTCGGCATGGGCGAGCACGTCGCGGAACACCCGCACCTTGAACCGCAGCGTGTCGTCGCCGCCGCGCGCCTTGCCGCGCATGGAAAGCTGCGTCACCACCGCCTCGTCGCTCGCGTCCGGTGCGCTGCGCAGGAAGTCGGCCATGCACACGGCCTGGTCTGCGAGTTTTTCCGGGTCGGGCTGGGGCGCATCCTCACCAATCAACCCGCGCACGGCCGAGCGCGTCGCCCGGAAGGCAATCCACAGCGCATGGTCACCACCGAACAGCGGCGGGCCAGCGGGCAGGGGCACATGGTCCTGCGGAGACGGAGCCTCTTGCACGGGCGCCGGGATATAGGTCTGTTCGAAGATTTCCGGCTTGCACGGGTAGTGCTCGCCAGCAACGCCACGGATCACGAAGTCGCCGCGATCCACCCAATGCGCGCCTTCCAGCGTCGCAATCGAGAGACATTCACCACGCTTCGGGTGCGTGTCCATGGTGGCCGGGGTCGCACTTCCCCGCGTCCAGTCGATAATGGCGCGATTGCTTTCGGGCGACCCGTCCGCGCGCATCGCTTCCACCTGCACCTGGCGCTTTTCGTAGATGCGCGGTTCCGAGAAACCTTCCTCGCCGTCCGGAAACTCATTCACCCAAACATGGGAAACTTCAATTCCTCGTATTCTTCCCGCAGACGCGCCTTCTTCAGCGCTTATCTCCTGACCTTTCGGCTTTGCATTGGTCTTCCGCTTTCTGGTCATTCCACGTCTCCTTTTCCCAGGTCGTTGAAGTCCGATCCCGCATGCGGCTTCATCAGATCCAGCGGCTTACCGCTGTCGCCGAGTTGTTCCAGCGTGCGGTCGAGCTGCTGTTGCGCCTGCGGTTTGTCCCAATCGTTTTCACCGGCAACGATCACGCAGGACACAAAGTCGAAATTCACCGGCACATTGCCGATCCCGCTGATCGACCCGGCTGCGGCGACCCGCGCTTCCGGGACATCCATCGCGATCTGCAAGCCGGTCTCGATGCCTTCGGAGAGGATTAGCGGTGCCGGACGGGTCGCTTCCCAGGGCGGCACGCCTTCCGGGCCGTGCGAGAGCCACACGGCAGCTCCTTTCGTCGCGGCTTTCATCAGCCGCGGGGAATGCTTTGGGCCGAGGTCCGCCTTGAGCGGATGGAGCGGGTCCAGAAAGGTGACGTGGCAGGCCCGGAACTGACCGAGTGGCGTGCGCATCGCGGCGATGATCGCGGGAAACGCCGGACCCGGCCGCGTCTTGACGCGCCGCCCGGTCGCCTCGTCGACCGACCATTGCGCCAGCGTCCAGTACTCGACCTCCTGAGCGAAGCGCAGCGACGTGCGGTCGCGGTGGCGGATCGCGCCGAGATCGATTCCCCGATGCGCCAGATACTCCCGTGCGTGTTGCTCGACGGTGGAGTTGGCGCCGTCCATAAACCCGCGTTCGTACAGCTTTTCCGCCTGTCTGCGCTGCCACTCGGCCGCGCGACGCGCTTTCTCGTCATCCTCCTTGGCGCGCGCCTGCGCGGCGATTGCGAACGAGCGGCGCTCCGTTGCCGTCATTTTTTCCAGACCGAGGAAGTCGCGCGCCCATTGCAGCGCCCCCTTGAAATCGGTCTGGTGCAGGTACTCGATCAGCCCGAGCACATCGCCCTTGTCGCCGGTCCGCCAGTCCTTCCAGGCGCCCTTGTCGCGATCCAGCCCGACCTTGAGTTCCGGTGTCTTGCGATGATCGCCCGTCACCGGATTGTTCGAAACCCACAGCCGGCCCATCCGCCGGCCATCCGGCAGAAGGCGACGGCACAGGTCCTCGATCTTGTCCTTGAGACCCTGCTTGATCTCTTCCAGCTCGCGACGGTCGCCCATGGCTCAGTGCCCGTCCCGGCCGTCAAGGCGGAAGGGGATTCCCACTGCATCCTGTGCCGCATCGATGTGGACGAACACGCGCATGAACAGCTCACCGACCGCCGCGCGGGCGTTGGCGTGATCGGGCGAGCAACTGACGAGGACCTGGCCCATCTGGTCGGCCAGCGCTTCCAGCACCTGGCGCGGATCGCGGCCGGCACAGAGCCGGTTGATTTCGGTGAACAGATCGTCGCTCATCGCGTCTTCCCCTCCAGCCCACGCATGACGGGATGTGTCTTTGGAAGATCCGAACAGCCGCCGAACCGCAGCACGTCGTCGTCGCGCGACAGCGTTTGTCGGCAGGGCGGAATGAAACGCAGCAGGGGCGCATTTTCCGCGACTGTCGGATAGAGGCTGTCGACCCAGACGAACCAGGCGTAGCTGGTCGCCGTTCTGGCGTTGATCGCCCAACGTCCGGCGACCATCGGTACCCGCTCGACGAACTGGAACACCGCCGTCGGCGGCCGGTCGCGGAAGAGCGTCGCATAGCGCGTCTTCCCCTCGATCCAGTTGGAGCGCACCAACGCCGCGACGATGGCCGGCCGATGGGATAGCGCATGCCGGACGAAGGCAGCAGCCTTGTTGAAGGGGGGATTCATCACGATGGCGTCGAGATCCGGATCGGCGCAAAACTCGGTGTCGAGGAAATCGAGAACCGTATCCTGCCCGTAGGGGTGGACGTCGCTTTCATGAACGGTCGAGAAGGTCTCGCGCAGCACGCCGCTCATGTGACCCGCGCCGCAGCACGGGTCCCAGGCGGTTTCCATCCGCCACTGGTTTCTCCCAAGAGAGATGCGCGGCAGAAAATCGAACAGCATCAGCATCAAAGCGCGCGTGGCCCAGGGCGGCGTGGGAAAGAAGTCCAGCCCGTCGGGCGCCGGCAGTCGGCGGTTCTTCACGGCCGTGGAGGTGAGGGTGTGGAGGGTCAGCGTTCATCCCTCCCGGCACGGCACATTCTGGCGGCGCGGCCCATTTGATCCGCGAGGAACCGCAGCTCCGCCTCGGTCGGTTCGCGGTTGAAGGTGAACACAAGCGCCTGCGAATTCTCGCCGTCGCGGCCGGCGCTGATGCAGTTCAGCGGATCGGCGACCTTGCGCCGCAGGAGATCAACGATCTTCGACACGGCCTGCCTCCTTTCGACCGGATGCGGCGAAGTTCATCACGCTCTCGATTTGGCCGATGAGCGAGCTGTCGTCGTCATCGTCGCGCATGTCCTCGACGGCATTTACCGCGAGGCTGACCGCCGCCGCCGTCATGCCCGAAACCCGCGCCAGATCGGCCTGCGACACGCCAAAACACACGTTGGCGATGTAGAGCGCGCGGCGTCGGACCCGCGCTGCGGCAAGCCAGGCGGGGTCGGACGTCGCCCGCCGTGCCGGGTCATGTGCCAGCACGTCGAGCGGCACCACCTGTTCGCCGCGCGCGGCGCAGACGATTGCGACCAGATAGGTGATTGTGTGGGGGTTCAGCGCGCGCTCGCCCATCCGTTCAAGCAGACAAAGTGTATTCTGTAGTCGAAGGATCGTTGATCGACGAGGTTGAGCGCATCCGGTAAGATACCGTCTGTACTGTCTTTGCGTCAGACCGGCGACTGTAGCCAGTGACTCCTGTGAGACACTCAAACTCTTGCGTTTCGCCTCTATAGCGACAAGCACGCTATCCATGCCGGACCTCGTGAACGGAGTTGGCATAGGCGTCGTGCAGTTTGCTTGCCGTTACATCGTCATCGGTCGCCACGACAATTCTTGAGATTGATGCAGGGGAGGGAAAGCGCCGGCAGTATTCCCAGTCGGCAATGGTACCTGCCTTGCATCCGATAATGTCGGCCGCTTCCGCACGTGTAAGGCCCCGGTCTGATTGCCACTTCGCCAGTGGGTGCATGCGCTCAAGCTCCTTGGAAAGTGATTCGCATCTTGTAGAATAGGGCAATATGCCTTATTTCAGTCAATAGATAATATGGCATTCTGCCAGAAGATAGAAAATGCGAGGCTTAGTATGCTGTTCCTCGCTATGGCAAAACGCGACCGAAAGAATGATCGCCACGAAGTCTTCATCTATGAATGGAGGCGACGGCTCGGCGTGACGGTGTCGACTCTCGCAGCGAATGCGGAAATCGACCAGGGCACACTCTCGGCATTGGAGAGCGGCAAGCGCCGGTTGAATCTCGATCATATTTTCAGGATTGCGAAGGCTCTTGACCTAAAGCCCTATGAGCTTTTTTTGCCGCCCGATGATGAANCCCTCTCCATCGAAGCAAAATTCCGTGAGATGCCGCCTGAGATGAAGCGGCAGGCGCTTCGTATATTGGATGCCCTTACGTCAACGGATGCGGCCTGATCCAGTCGTCTGGATTTGCCGGAATGCAAGGCAAAGCGCACCATTCTCCCGGAGTGGATGACGGTGACTGAGGTCGCCTGTCGGGTCGTCTGCGCGACAGCGCGAGCGCGCAATGGCACTTGATGAACTACCGGTTGTTTTTCGGGGGGCTGACACTTGAAAAAGTACCGGTATTTTCGACGCCGTACGCGGGCTTCTGGCACTCAACAAGATACCGGTAGTTTGAGGGCGTTGCATAGCGAAGCGCATCCGGGCCAGGCGGAACTAAAATCACGCTTTGTTGGCTCTATGTTCTCTGATATGGCGTTCTGCCATATTTTTTGATTGACAATATTTATGGCATATTGCCAATATCCCACCCTCTAGAAACAGATGGAGGATGGCGTTGTGCCTAGTGAAAATTCACAATCGCAGATGGCGACAAGCCAGCCATCAATCATGATCGGCATCGACGAGCTGGCGCGCGAGCTGGGCGTCACCGTCGCCTACCTCAAGCGCACATGGCCCCGGCTTCATGAGACCAAGGGCATGCCGCGCAAGCATGCCGCCGGCTGGGTCTGGCCGCGCGCGTTGACCACCGCCTGGCTCATGAGCCAGACGGCCGCGCTGCCGGCGCAGCAATCCAACGACAACGATCCGGAGCAATCAGCGACCGCCCATCGGGCGCAGGTCGACGCGCAGCGCGCAGCGCTCCACGCACGTTATGGAGGCCGGGCATGACCGCGACCATGAGACAGGTCGGGCAGGTCGATGCGCTGGTGACCGACGAGATCGCCGCGCTCAGCTCGGCGCAGCGGGATCTCTTGGCGTCGATGATCGGCCGACCGTTTATGCGGGTGAAGGGTGGTTACCGCGCGCGTGGCGACTTTACCACGGTGCAGCTTGCAACCATGGAGCGGCTGATCCAGCGCAAGCTGGTCAGCGACCTGCACGGCAAGGCGCAACTCACCTGGCACGGCAAGCTCGTCGCGCAGGAAATCCGCGACCGCAAGAAGAAGGCGAAAGCCTCATGACCCCGGAGAAGCTGGAGACCTGCCCCGAGTGCGGCTGCAACGACGGGCAGGTGTGGCACTACGATTTCCAGCGCTGCGACGCCTGCGGGCACGGGTTCAGCACCGAAGCGCTGATCGGCCATGCGGTCCCGTCGCCGCCGCGCATGGCGCCGGACGCGGCTTTCATCGCTGATCGTGTTCAGACCGAAGCGCTGTTTTGCGCTGCCGAGCGCGAACTTGCGAAAGCGCGGCAGGGCCTCGACAACGCGGCGGCGCTGATCGAGGCGTCGATTGGCCGGCTCAAGGCGTCGTCGCGATGATCGACCTATTCGGAACATACGACGCGGCGCGCCTTGTCGGCGTCGGCCTCGTCGTCGCCATCGTCACCGGTCTTGCGGCCGTGGCGATCCGGGCGGCACGCATCCAGGACAGGGTGTTGCGCCGGTCCGGCCGCGTCAGAGGCCGTGGCACGCCCTGACGTTTCCTCCCCTGTCAGAACCTAGCGGGCGGCCTGTGTGTCGCGTAGCCGCCCGCGCTTTTTTCGGAGGGTCGCATGCTGCTCGACGCAATCACACTCGCTCTAAAGTTGACCATCTTGGGAGGTTTCGCGCTTTTGCTTGCGTCTCTGCTGTCGGCCAACTGGCGCCTGTGGCGCGGGCACCGGGAGGAAAAGAGCCTCGCCGATGCACCGGCCGGAAGGTGGCAGGGTCCGCCGTTCGACAGGATGGATGCCGCGCTGATCAAGCCCTTCATTCACGATCTGGAGGACATGACGCCGGCGCGCATTCGCGAAGAGTGGCGCGACGTCCAGGAGAAGCTGCACGAACTGGAGAGCTGGGCCGAGGCGCTGCACGCCTGGGCGCGGCTTAAGAACATCGATCTGCACTAGGGAGACGAGACGATGAAGACGTTTTCTGTCGAGTATCCAGCCGATGCACGGCTCAATCATTCATTCAAAGTTCGCGGCATTTGCCACCACGACACGCTCAATCCGTGCTGGGACAACCGTCAAAGCGATATTCCCGGACAGCATTGGGGCGGCGGGATCGCATGCCAACCCTGCACGACGGCCGCTGAGATCGACCGCAAGGCGGAGAGAGCGGAGCGCAAGGCATGACCCGCCCTGTCGATCCCCCGTCGCGGAAAATCCAGAACTTCAAGGATCTTGCCAGCGCAATTCAGCCGCGCGCGCGAAGAGGTCGCATCTTGAAGGTCGATCCGCCCCTGAAAGCGCCGACGGCAAAGCCGGCCGAGTTTTTCCTGTCGAACAGATGGAGGTTTGCATGAGCGAAACCGAGAACACGAACAAATACTTGTGCCTTCGCTGTCATGGATCAGGCGAAGAACCGGATCTGATGGAACTCGAAGGGCGCATTCATAGCCTGAAAGATCAGGCAACAGGAGCGACCGGAACAAAGCGCTCGCATCTTGGTCAAAGTCAATTCGTTGAACTGCACTTCAAGACAACCCCGAAAAGCGTTCCGGTTTCGGCTGTCGTCCGGATGGATGACGGAACATCGCATTTTGCCAAGCTTCGAAATCTCGACTCCACCCGAGATGCAGGCGCGCCGGAGCCGCAGACCTGCGCCGATGCCGCCGCGATGAACCCGTTCAAGGTCGGCGACCGCGTTCGGCTGAAATCAGAAACCCGCTGGATGACGGTTCTTGCCGACTGCTGCTGTGACCCTGAATGCGGCTGGTTTGACCGATGGGGCGAGCATCACTGCGAAGCGTTTCCCGCCGCCGCCCTGACGAAGTTCGCGCCAGAGGACGACATCCCGTTCTGACCCGACATCGCGCCGTCCCCATCCGGCGCGATCCAGCCGCCGGCGGGCATTCCTCCCGGCTCGCCGGCGGCGCTTTTTCCACCAAATCGAAATGAGGTTATCATGACCGAGACGGGCACAAACCATGGCGGCGTCGCCGGCGACCAGCTCCGCGCGTTCATCGAGCGCATCGAGCGACTGGAAGAGGAAAAGAAGGTCATCGCCGACGATATCAAGGACGTCTACGCCGAGGCCAAGGGCAACGGCTTCGACGTCAAGATCCTGCGCAAGATCATCGCACTGCGCACGAAACAGCCGCACGAGCGCGAGGAAGAGGAAGCGATCCTTGACCTCTACAAACACGCGCTCGGGATGGTGAGCGGGAGCGAGTGACATGCGCAAGCGGCAACTGAAAATTCCCTATGTCTCNTGGCGCGACGGGCGCCCGCGCTTCTCGCCGGGGCCGAAGATGCGTGATGCCGGCCATGCGCCGACGGATCTCCGACATCCCGTTGACGGCCGCATCGATCCGGCCGAGTTGATGCCGGGCACCAGACACGAGGGCGATTGGTTTTCAGCCGGCGAGGCGACGGACTGGTCGGCCGCGTTCTCGAAGCGGCTGGAGACCAAGCCGGCCACGCCGAAGAGATCCGCGGGCCGGCCGCGCGCGGCAGCGCCGCGTGTGCGCTACTCCGTCCAGAAGCTGATTGACGACTGGCTCGCATCGCCGGCCGTCACCGAGGACCTGGCGGAGAAGACGCGCTATGACTATCGCGCGAAATCCCGCGTTATCGAGCAGGCCGCGCCCGACATATGGGGCGCAGATGTCGACGCGCTCGACCAGACCATTCTCTATGGTCTCTATGAGGACCTGCGCATGCAGCGCGGCCTGTCGANGGCCAACGGCGTNGTGCGCGTGATGTCGGCCGCGATCTCCTGGGGCCTGCGTCGCGGCAAGTTCCGCCTTCTGAAAGCCAATCCGGCAATGCGTCTCGGTATGAAGACCCCGGCGCCGCGCGTGCGCTTTGCCACGCGAACCGAGCTGCAAACGCAGATCGACGTTGCCGATGCGGTCGGCTGGCCGGAGATGGGCGACAGCTTCGTGCTCGCCGTCTGGTCCGGACAGCGCCAGGGCGACCGGCTGGAGCTGACGATGCGCGGAAAGATCCGCGACCGGATCGTGCTTCGGCAGCAGAAGACCGGAGCTATCGTGCAATTGCCGGCATCGCCGGAGCTGACGCGCCGGCTCGATGGCGCGGCCGCGCGTCGCCGCGCTGCCGGCATCGTCGACACGCATGTGCTTCTGTTCGAAAAGACCTGGGAGCCGTTCAAACCGGATCACTACCGCAAGATCTACTCGGAGATCCGACGCATCGGCGTGCATGGCTTGTGGCGCGAGACGACAGGCGAGGGCGGATCGCGCCTTCTGTGCCCGTCGAACGAGCGCTTCAAGCATCTGCCGGTCGAGAATGGCCGAACCGAAGGCCCGCCCGTCGTTGCCCCATGTCCGTCGCTGGACAGTTTCTGGGAGATGGACTTCCGCGATACGGCCGTGACCTGGCTTGCGCTCGCCGGTGCGACGATCCCGGAGATCGCCGCCGTCACCGGTCACTCTCACGAAAGCTGCACGCAGATCCTCAAGCACTACCTCGCGCAGCATCCGGAAATGGCGTCATCGGCCATCGCGAAAATGATCGCCTGGTACGACGCGGACGGAGAAACGGAGATTGGTCTGTGAGGAACGTTTTCGGAACCTGTGTGACGTGTGACTGCAAGCAAAAGTCACAAATGGTCACATGTTCCGATTTCGTTCATGGTCGCCACTTTCGCAGAATAACTGAATTGCTGAATTTTTTCAGTTGCTTGAAAGTGGTGAGCCGACAGGGGCTCGAACCCTGGACCTACTGATTAAAAGTCAGTTGCTCTACCAACTGAGCTATCGGCTCACTCTGCGCGACTGTCTATCCGGTCGCGCCACGCGTCGCAATACCGGATTGGGCTTTTGGACCGCTTTTCCAGAGTTGGCGGCCGCAGACCTGCGCCGTTGCGCGGACAACAGGCGTAAGCAAAGGCGGACGCAGCGCCCCGCCATTTACGCTTTGTGGACAACTCTGTGGTGGTATAGGATTTCAGATGGTGATGAATGACGTCGTGTCATGGTTTCGCGCGGACGCGCAAGTCCCTGAAAACGATCATTCGTTTCCGGAGCCACGATGCAGCCGGCGAATCTCGCGGTTGCAACAATGGGTGGAATGATGCCGGACAGCTCGACGGACAAACCCGACCGTGACGGCGACCCGATGGGCGGTGCTGCCGGATTCGAGTTTCTCAAGGGGCACATCGCCGCGACGATGGCGCTGATTCACGGCCTTATCGCCCAGAACGCGCTCGACCGTCATGCGCTGGATGCCTTTTTCACCAACTACCTCTCCGAACTTCCCCATACGCGCGAGACGCTTGCGCTGCGGCTGGTGATCGACCAGTGGCGACAGGGCCTGAGGGACGGGCAGGACGAGCACCAGCTTCGTCGGCATTTCCTCGAAGTCATTTCCGGCGGCCGACAGGGCGAATAGCTCTGGATTTGCGGGTCCGCCGCAGCGTTGCCCCCTGCGCTCACGGGCCGGGGCGGCGTTTCCACGCGCGCGTTCACCTTCGGGAAAGGGCTTGGAAAAACGAGTCTTTTCGGTCTAACCTAACGGCGACCGCACAAGCGCGGTCGTGCGGGGGGCGGTTTTCGTACCCTGCAACGGGTTTCGAGACGAACGCAGTGCGCGAGGCATTTCGTCCGCATGGTCCAGTTGGAAGGTCGAGAGATCTTCGGGACCTGCGCGGCCATCGCTGGCCGCGATCGTCCCGGACAATCGACCCGTCGTTCCCCCGGCCGATCTGCTCGGCCGGCGGCATTCGGGTCGCAACAGTCAATCTGCAGCCATTAAACGGGAGGCATTGCAGTGAACATTCTCAAGACGACGGCGCTCGGTGTTGCGCTGGCCGGTGGTCTCGCCTTTACCGGCGCGGCCCAGGCCGAAACCTTCATCACAATCGGCACCGGCGGTCAGACCGGCGTGTACTATCAGGTCGGCGGCGCCATCTGCCGGCTGGTGAACCGCGGGTCGGCGGAGCACGACATCAAGTGCACGCACACCACCGGCGGGTCCGTCGCCAACATCAACGGCATCCGTGCCGGCGATCTCGACATGGGCGTCGCCCAGTCGGACTGGCAGTATCACGCCTACAACGGCACGGCGCCGGACACGTTCCCGGACGGCAAGTTCGAAGAGCTGCGCGCGGTGTTTTCCGTGCATCCGGAGCCCTTCACCGTGGTTGCGCGTGCCGATTCCGGCATCGAGACCTTCGATGACCTGAAGGGCAAGCGCGTCAATCTCGGCAATCCCGGATCCGGCGCCCGCGCGACCTTCGAGGTCGTGATGGACAAGATGGGCTGGTCCGCCGACGACTTCGCGCTCGCTGCCGAGCTGAAGTCCGCCGAGCAGGCCGCCGCTCTTTGCGACAACAAGATCGATGCGATCGTCTTCACCGTCGGCCATCCGGCCGGCACCATCAAGGAAGCCACGACGTCGTGCGAATCCAAGCTGATCACCGTCGACAACGACGTGATCCGCAAGCTGGTCGACGACAACGCCTTCTATGCGATGGCGACGATCCCGGGCGGCATGTACACCGGCACGGACGAAGACACGACGACCTTCGGCGTCGGCGCCACCTTCGTTTCCTCGACCAAGACCTCGCCCGAGGTGATCTATGAGGTGACCAAGGCGGTGTTCGAGAACTTCGACCGCTTCAAGAAGATGCATCCTGCCTTCGCCAACCTGAAGGAAGCCGACATGATCAAGAACAATCTGTCGGCCCCGCTTCATGAAGGCGCGGTGAAGTACTACAAGGAACGCGGCTGGATGTAATCCGGACGCAGCCGGCGCGGGAAGGGACCCTTTCCGCGCCGTTTGAGTTTCCGGGTGCCCGGCGTTCAAGCGTCGGGCACCCGACGACTGCCCGGCGACGCAGGGGCAGTGACCNGTGACGACGCGCAACTGGGGGGCAGCGCAATGACCGACGAACCTGCAAAGGGCCAGTACAGCTCGTCGGAGCTGGACGATCTGGTCGCTTCCGTCGACACGGGCGGACGCAATCCGTCGAACTACAATGTCGCGCTGCTGATTTCTGGCCTGGCGCTTGCCTGGTCGCTGTTCCAGATCTGGATCGCCTCGCCCTTGCCCTATGTGATCGGCGTCGGCGTGTTTTCCGGCCGTGAAGCCCGACCGATCCATCTGGCCTTCGCCCTGTTTCTCGCGTTTCTCGTGTTTCCGGCATTCCGCACGTCGCCGCGTCGCTATGTGCCGCTGAACGACTGGCTGCTGGCGATCGGCGCCTCGTCCTGCGCGCTCTATCTCTTCGTGTTCGACACCGAGCTGGTTCAGAATATCTTCGGCTCGCGCCTCGCGGACCGCCCGAACAACCCCAACACCACGGATGTGGTCGTGGCGGTGCTGGGCGTGATCTTCCTGCTTGAGGCGACGCGCCGCTCGCTCGGGCCGCCGCTGATGATCGTGGCGATGGTCTTCCTCGGCTACACCTTCCTCGGCCCCTATGCCCCGGGGCTGCTGGCCTGGAAAGGCGCAAGCTTCAACGCGGTCGCCTATCACCAGTGGCTGTCGACGGAGGGCGTCTTCGGCATCGCGCTCGGTGTGTCGACAGACCTCGTGTTCCTCTTCGTTCTGTTCGGCGCGCTGCTCGACAAGGCGGGGGCCGGCAACTACTTCATCAAGGTGGCCTTCTCGCTGATGGGTCATTTCAGCGGCGGTCCGGCAAAGGCGGCCGTCGTCGCCTCCGGCATGACCGGGCTGATTTCCGGCTCGTCGATCGCCAATGTGGTGACCACGGGCACCTTCACCATTCCGATGATGCGCCGTGTCGGCTTTTCGCGGGAAAAGGCGGGCGCCGTCGAGGTGGCCTCCTCGGTCAACGGCCAGATCATGCCGCCGGTGATGGGCGCGGCCGCCTTCCTCATGGTCGAATATATCGGCATTTCCTATTTCGAGGTTGTCAAGCACGCCTTCCTGCCGGCGATCATCTCCTACATCGCGCTGGTCTATATCGTTCACCTGGAAGCGCTGAAGCAGGGCATGGAAGGCCTGCCGCGCGCCGGTGAGGTCAAGCCGCTGAAATGGGCGCTGCTGTCCTTCGGCATCACCATGGCTGTGCTGCTGGCCGCCGCGAGTGGCGTCTATTACCTGTTCCTCGCCTTCCAGGCACTTGGAACCGCCGAAATGCGCCTTTTGGCGATTGTCATCGTGCTGGCGATCCTGTTTGCCTTCGTCAAGCTGGTCCAGGCGCGCACGGACAGCGACACCCGCGGCCGCATCCTGTCGACGGGTGCATTGGTGATCGGCGGATCCGCGGTCACCGCCTTCGGCCTGTTCTATTTCATGGATGTGCTGCAGGCGTTGGCAGGCGAGGCGACCCTTTGGGTGGTCTCCGCGCTGATTGTTGCCGTCTATGTGGCGCTTGTCCGCTATTGCTCGGTCTTTCCCAAACTGGAGATGGATGATCCGAACGAGCCGGTGGTGCGCCTGCCGGAGCCGGGACCGACTGTGAAATCCGGCCTGCATTTCCTGCTGCCGGTCTTCGTCCTGATCTGGTGCCTGATGGTCGAACGGCTGTCGCCGTCGCTCTCCGCCTTCTGGGCGACCGCCCTGATGATCTTCATCCTGCTCACGCAACGCCCGCTGTTCGCGATGTTCCGGGGGCAGGACCTTGGCGGAACGGTCGGGCAGGGCTTCTCCGAGCTGATCGACGGCATGATCGCCGGTGCGCGCAACATGATCGGGATCGGCATCGCCACCGCCGCGGCCGGCATCATCGTCGGGGCCGTCTCGCAGACCGGCGTCGGCGCCGTGCTTGCCGCGCTGGTGGAGTTCCTCAGTCAGGGGCAGATCCTGCTGATCCTGCTGTTCACCGCGATTCTCAGCCTGATCCTGGGCATGGGCCTGCCGACGACGGCCAATTACATCGTGGTGTCGTCGCTGCTTGCCCCGGTGATCGTCGCGCTCGGCCAGCAGAACGGGCTGATCGTGCCGTTGATCGCGGTGCATCTCTTCGTGTTCTACTTCGGCATCATGGCGGATGTGACGCCACCGGTGGGGCTTGCCTCCTTCGCGGCGGCGGCCGTGTCGGGCGGCGATCCGATCCGCACCGGTTTCGTGGCCTTCTTCTACTCGCTGCGCACCGCGCTGCTGCCGTTCCTGTTCATCTTCAACACCGATCTGCTGCTGATCGACGTCACCTTCATGGAAGGGGTGATCGTCTTCATCGTGGCAACCGCGGCGATCCTCGTCTTCACCGCGGGCGCGCAGGGCGTGTTCCTGGTGCGGTCGCGGCTGTGGGAGTCGGCGGCGCTGATCCTCATCGCCTTCACGCTGTTCCGGCCCGGGTTCTGGATGGACATGGTCTATCCGCCCTTCAACACGGTCGACCCGGTGGAGATCGAGCAGGTGATCGGCGATGCCGCTCCGGGATCCGAGTTGCGCGCGACGGTGGACGCCTTCGATGATGTCGGCGATCCCATCACGTTGACGATGATGATCCCGGTCGGCGACGAGCCGACCGGCGCGGAGCGGCTCGAGGCCTTCGGTCTGGAGATCCTCGTTCAGGACGACAAGCTGATCGTCGACAATGCCGTCTATGATTCGCCCGCCCAGGCGGCCGGGTTCGATTTCGACCAGACGATCAAGACGCTGGCGGTTGCCAGTGCCCAGCCGCCGCGCGAGCTGTTCTATGTGCCCGCGCTGGCGCTCCTGGGGCTGATCTACATGTTGCAGCGGCGCCGGCGGAAAACGGCGAAGGACGCACGCTTGGCAGCAAAGGGGGAACCGGCATGAGCGCCCTGTTCAAACACGTCCTGGCCTGTGTCGATCTGGGGGACGTTGCGTCCTCGAAGCAGGTGGTGCTGGCCGCGCAGGAGATCATGTCGCCCGAAAGCGTGCTGCATATCTTCACTGCGGTTCCCGATTTCGGGCGCTCCATCGTCGGGTCGTTCTTTCCCGACGATTTCGAGACGACGGCGATCGACAAGACGCGGGAAGAGTTGCACGGTTTTATCGATGAGCAGGTCCCGAAGGGCATCCGCGTCCAGGCGGTGATCGGCCACGGCAACATCTATGAGGAAATCCTCGAGGCCGCCGACAAGGTCGAGGCGGATCTGATCGTGATCGGGTCGCATCGCCCGGAGTTGAAGGACTACCTTCTCGGCCCCAATGCCGCGCGGGTTGTCCGGCATGCGCCGATTTCCGTGCTGGTGGTGCGAAAGACCTGATTTCCGGCATGCCGCTTGCCCGTCGATGCCGGTCAGGGCTCGCCCAAGGGCGTCGGGATCGCACGGGAGGCGAGGCTAGCCGTCCCGGGAAAAGGCATGCGCTGCAAAAACGCCGCGCAGGCTCCCCTCGATCAGCCAGGCGAGACCCGCACGTGCGCCGATGGCGATGGAGATCATCACCACGGGCGCGGATATCGACAGCGTCGAGGCGGCAGTGATCCCCTGACCGATGGTGCAGCCGAAGGCCATCACGCCGCCGGTTCCCATCAGGAACGCGCCGACGATGTGCCGGCGCAATTCGCGCACGTCGTCGCAGGCCTCCCAGCGGAATTCGCGCTTGAACAGCGCCCCGGCCAGCGCGCCGGCGACCACACCGATGACGCTGCCGACACCGAAGGTCACCGTCGCCCCGCTGAAGGTCATGAGGTAGATCAGCGTGTCGCCAAGCGGGCGCACGAAGGTGAAGGACTCCAGCCGTTGCGGCGCAAAGGGGTCGCTGCCGGCCAGGCCGGTTGCAAGCCACCCGCCGACAATCGCCAGTCCGACCGCGATGCCGCTGAGGACCAGCCGGGTTTCGACCCGGAACCTTTGATCCTTCAGTGCCCAATAGGCGAGCGCGGCTGCAATCAGCAATCCGGTCGCCGGGCCGCTGTCGACGCCGCTCAGCGCGTCGATGATGCCATCGAGCGCCATGCCGCCTGTTGCCTCGAAGGACACGATCCACGGATCGATCAGTGCCTGACGCAGCACGCCGGTCAGCCCGCGCATCGCCATATAGGCCGAGACGGCCATGACCAGAAAGGTGACCACGGCCCTGAGGTCGCCGCCGCCGATGCGCGCGAGCGTGCCGTAGCCGCAGGTGCCGACCAGCGCCATGCCGCCGCCGAACATCAGTCCGCCAAGCACGGCCCCCAGCCAGGGAAATCCGCTGCCCAGATAGATCGAGTGGTGGAAATCCAGAATGCCGGCAAAGGCGAGGGATTGCGACAGCGCCATCGCGACAGCGATCGCCAGCGCCCAGCTGCGGAGCCTGCGCCGGTCGGCACCCAGAAACGCGTCTTCCAGCGCGCCCATGGTGCAGAACCGGCCAACGCGCGCGGCCAGGCCGAGCACCACGCCGCCGGCGAGGCCGTAGAGCGCCATCGTTTGTGCCGTGCCAACGTCCATTGCTCGCGCCTCCCGATCGCGTCATCAACGGATGTGTCGCGCGCCCTCTTTTGCGGGCTTGCGCAGGGTGTCGCGCCGGGGGTCAGTCCCGGCAGAAGACATCATAGACGGATTCAATGATCTTCCGCGCGTCCTCGTTTGCCAAACTGTAAAACACCGTCTTTCCCTCCCGCCGGGTGGAGACGAGCTTGTCCATGCGCAGCCGTGCCAACTGCTGGGAGACGGTCGGCTGGCGCAAGGACAGCAGCTCTTCCAGTTCGGTGACGGACTTTTCGCCCTCCGCGAGGATGCAAAGGATCAGCAGACGGCTCTCATGCGCGATCGCCTTGAGGAAATCGCTCGCCGTTTTCGCCCGGTCGATGATCTTCTCGAGGTCTGAGGAACACTCGAGATCCTGAGTGCTGGGAAGAGACACTGCGTAATCCTCATAATTTATCTGGCTTGCCGGCGTGGCAAAAGAGCCCGGCAAAGGCCGCGAAACCGGGCTCGGCAGCCTGTTGCCGCAGCGCCGCGTCCTTTCGCGGATCAGCATATACTTCGAACCGGCCTCGCTGGGAAGGTGAGGGCGGAGATTACCCCGGTGCGGGCCTTTGCGTTTGCGCCGCCGCCGCGTCGGTCACGGCTTGCCTGTATTTCTCGACCATCTGGGCAAGCAGTCCCCAGAAGAAGTCTTCTCCCGGATACCCGCGGATCCGCCCGTATTCGCGTCCCTCATGGACGAGCGCGAAGCTCGGGGTGAACACTTCCGGGCGCAGCCAGCTCAGGTCTTCGGGCATTTTCTCGTGAATGTCGACCCGGCGCAGGGGCGCCAGCCGGCCTTCTTCGGTCTTGGGATAGATCGGGCCGATTTCCGCGTTCCAGCGCTCGCACCATTCGCAGCCGCGCTGCTCGAACATGATGAGCTCAGCCGCCATCACGGGCAGAGGGCGCGCCATGACGGCTGCCGCCAGCAGGATGAGGGCGGCAAGGGCAAGGGTGGGCAGATGCCTTGTCAAAAGTCTGGTCATTGAGCGTGCGATGTCCGCTTCCGGGCGCTTCAGCCGAGCATGGAATTTTCAGTGTAGCGCAAAACAGGCTGGATCATATGCAAAAACAGGAATACGAAACTGAGGCGTGTCGTCACATTGTCGTGTGATGAGGGGGGCGGCACGGTGCAGAAATCGCCAGAGACGATATGCTGCGGCGTCTTCCGAATTCGAGCCGCATGGGCGCATGCGGCTTGCTCCGTACCCCGTGGATGGGGTCATCCTCACTGCGAACGGATCCGCTTCATGTTTCAAGAAGTCACTCTCATCGGCTCCTTTTTCGCCGGCCTCCTGTCCTTCGTCTCACCCTGCGTGTTGCCGCTTGTTCCGCCGTACCTGGGCTTTCTTGCCGGCGTTTCGCTGGACGAGCTCACGGGAGAGGGCGTGGACCGCGCCGATCCTCGCCGCGTCTTCTTCGCCTCGCTCGCCTTCGTCCTCGGCTTCTCGACCGTGTTTGTCGCTCTTGGGGCGAGTGCCTCCTTCGTCGGGCAGTTCGTCACCCAGCACATCCAGATCTTCGGCTATATCGCTGGCGCGGCGATCATCGTGATGGGGCTGCATTTTCTCGGCGTGTTCCGCATCGGCCTGCTTTACCGCGAGGCGCGGGTGCATGTGGAGCGCAAGCCCGCCGGGCTGGTCGGCGCCTATATCATCGGCCTGGCCTTCGCCTTCGGCTGGACGCCCTGCGTCGGACCGATCCTGGCTGCGATCCTCTTCGTCGCCGGCAGCGAGGAATCCGTTCTGCAAGGGGCAACGCTGCTTGGCGCCTATTCTCTGGGAATCGGTGTGCCGTTCCTGATCGCCGGATTGTTTGCCGGACCCTTCATGCGATTCATGTCGCGGTTCCGCAAGCATATGGTCTCCGTCGAGCGGGTCATGGGCGTGGTGCTGATCCTGACCGGCATCGCCTTCATGACAGGCCAGATGGCGGCGCTGTCGTTCTGGCTGCTCGAAACCTTCCCGGCACTTGGCACAATCGGCTGATATTGCAGCGCTTCTTCGCCCCTGCGCACGACGCGCGACCGACGCGTCGCCCGGGCGCAGCCGAAGGGGAGCGCGCGGCGACCGTCTGGGTGGCCGGCATCAGACGATGGATGTATTCTGATAATCGAATATGTGAATTGATCCTGGCAAAGGTTGCTGCTACGTTTCGGAATGCGTCGTGGATCAGCGGCCGATCAAAAAAATCAAAGGCCGGGTTCGCCGGCAGAGGGAAGGAAAAACGCCCATGAGTGTCATTCGCCCAGGCATGGCGGCCGCCTGCGTGCTGCTGCTCGGAGTTGCCACGGCCTCCGCCAGTGATATCGCCTCCTATGAGGTCGTGGACGGAAAAATCCCCCAGCCCCTGACGGATGTCGCCGGTGATCCGGTTGCCGGCCGGCAGGCTGTCGTCGACCGCAAGCTCGGCAACTGTCTTGCCTGCCACACCGCAACGGATCTCTCGAGCGAGCCGTTTCACGGCGAGGTCGGGCCCCCGCTCGACGGCGTGGCCGATCGCTGGGACGAAGCGTCGCTGCGGATGATCATCGTCAATGCCAAGATGGTCTACGACGGGACGATCATGCCGGCCTTTCACCGCGTGGACGGGTTGAACCTCGTGATGGACAGTTTCGCCGACAAGCCGATTCTTACCGCGCAGCAGGTTGAAGACGTCGTCGCCTATCTCAAGACCCTTTCGCAATAAGCGCCGCGGGGCGCATGCGTCCGCCATTTGCCGTGGCGGGCCCGATCAGAATGAGGATGCAGACAATGACCATCACACGACGCCAGGTGTTTGCCCTGGGAGCCGGGGTTGCGGCCGTCGCCATCACCGGGCTGCCGCGGGTGGCCCTGGCCGAGGAAGACAAGGTTCAGGCCGCAATCGACGCCTTTTCGGGCGGCGCGACGCCGGAAACCGCCAATGTCACGCTGACCGCGCCCGAGATCGCCGAGAACGGCAACACCGTGCCGATCAGCTTCGCCGTCGACAGCCCGATGAGCGACGACGATCACGTGACCGACGTCACGCTGCTGGCCGCCGGCAATCCGTCGCCGGGCGTTGCCACCTTCCATTTCACGCCGATGTCCGGTGCCGCGGAAGCGACGACGCGCATGCGCCTTGCCAAGACGCAGGACGTGATCGCCCTCGCCAAGACTTCGACCGGAAAGGTCTACATGGATCGCAAGACCGTGAAGGTCACCATCGGCGGCTGCGGCGGCTGATCCGCTCACCGCGCCCCATAGTCCGTTTCAGTTAGCCAGGAGAGCCAGATGGCCAGTTCGAAACCCCGGGTCAAGGTGCCCAAGACGGCGTCCAAGGACGAAGTCATCACGATCAAGACGCTGATTTCCCACAAGATGGAATCGGGTCAGCGCAAGGATTCTGACGGCAACCCCATCCCGCGTCAGATCATCAACAAGTTCACGTGCGATTTCAACGGCAAGACCGTGTTCTCATGTGATCTTGAGCCGGCGATTTCCGCCAATCCGTACCTTGAGTTCAGTGCCAAGGTGCCGGAATCGGGCACGTTCAAGTTCACCTGGGTGGACGACGACGGGTCGGAATACTCGACGGAATCCAAGATCGCGGTCGAGTGATCGTGGTTTGGCCGGCGGCCTCCGTGCCGCCGGTTGCGGTTCTGCAAGACCGACAAACGATAACAAGACGAACCAAAGGGTTCGCGCTGGAGGGAAAGCCACTATGAGGAATCTCCCGGGTATTCTTGTCGCCGGTGTCGCCGCGACCGCCATTTTGGCGGCAGGCAGCGTCCTGGCGGACCAAGCCAATCTGCCGAGCATCGACGGTGTCGAACTGAAGACGCGCGTGGATGCGCCGGAGGGCCATCCGCTTCCCGAGATCATCTCCGGGTTCGAATTCCGCACCAAGGAAACCCAGGCGCTCGAGCTCGACGATTTCACCAATCCGGGGTTCCTGATGGTGGAAAACGGCGAGGCGGCCTGGTCGACCGTTGAAGGCTCCGCCGGAAAGTCCTGCGAAAGCTGTCATGGCGACGCGTCGGAGAGCATGAAGGGCGTGCGCGCCAACATGCCGAAGTGGAACGAGGCCGCCGGACGTCCCTTCACGCTCGAGAACCAGATCAACGAGTGCCGGACGGAGCGTATGGGCGCCGAGGCCTGGAAGTGGGAGTCGGACGACATGCTGTCGATGACGGCCTATGTCGGG
Organism: Paracoccaceae bacterium; assembly: GCA_002709505.1. Classification (GTDB taxonomy): domain Bacteria; phylum Pseudomonadota; class Alphaproteobacteria; order Rhizobiales; family Stappiaceae; genus Stappia. The sequence continues at coordinate 50,481 of PARB01000013.1, forward strand.
CTGCAGTCGCGCGGCATGCCTGTCGCGGTGGATCTCGAGGCCGGCGACATGATGAGCTGGTGGGAGAAGGGCAAGGACTTCTACTACACCCGCTTCGGTCAGCTCGATCTGGCTTGCGCGAACTGTCACGAAGACAACTACGGCAATTACATCCGCGCCGACCGCCTCAGCCAGGGACAGTCGAACGGATTCCCGCTCTATCGCTTGAAGTGGCAGAAGATGGGTTCGCTGCATCGCCGCTTCAAGGGCTGCATGGACAACATCCGGGCGAAGGCGTTCAAGCGCGGGTCGGATGAGTTCGTCGCCCTGGAAACCTATCTTGCCTGGCGCGGGCAGGGGCTGTCGGTGGAAACGCCGGCGGTGCGCAACTGACGCGCAGGACGTGATGCCGGCGTCGGCGGCGGCGCCAGACCGGATCTCCGGTCTCGTCTTCCTGCCGCCGCCGCCGACCGACCGGACGCAGGATCCGCGCTCGCAAGAGGCGGCATCGCCCGGGTCGGACCTGATCCTTCGGGATCTGTAGAACGAAGTGTCGGAACTGGTTCGCCGGCGGTGCTGTCGCCGGAACGGCGGAGCCGTGTCCGTTGGAATATGCCTTGAAAAGGTGGAATGCAGGATGATTTCCAGACGTGAATTCCTGATGGCGGCGGTGGCAACGTCGGCGATCGTTGGCGGCTCGGGGTTCGGCAAATGGAGCCGTCTCGCGGCCCAGCAGGCGCTGCGCGAGGACGATATCCTCGGCTTCCAGCCGCTCGGCAATGTCACTTTGGTGCATCTCACCGACATTCACGCACAGCTGATGCCGGTCTATTTCCGCGAGCCGTCGATCAACCTCGGCGTCGGCGAGGTCAAGGGCCTGCCGCCGCATGTGACCGGCGCCGATTTCCTTAAGCTCTATGACATCCAGCCCGGATCGCCGGAAGCCTATGCGCTGACGTCGCAGGATTTCGACGCGCTGTCGCAGACCTATGGCCGTATGGGCGGCATCGACCGTATCGCCACCGTCTTGAAGTCGATCCGCGCGGATCGCGATGCCAACACGCTGTTCCTCGACGGCGGCGACACCTGGCAGGGCAGCTACACCTCGCTGAAGACCGGCGGNGCCGACATGATCGAGGTGATGAACTCGCTGCGCCCGGATGCGATGACCGGCCACTGGGAATTCACCTACGGCAGCGACCGCGTCGAGGAAATCGTCGCCGAGCTGCCTTTCGCCTTTCTGGGCGGCAACATTCGCGACACCGAGTGGGACGAGCCTGTCTTCAAGGCCTACAAGATGTTCGAGCGTGGCGGCGTGAAGATTGGCGTCGTCGGCCAGGCGTTCCCCTATACGCCGGTCGCCAATCCGCGCTGGATGTTCCCGAACTGGTCGTTCGGCATCCGCGAGGAGGAGGTCCAGGCGAATGTCGACGCGGCGCGTGCCGACGGAGCCGAGGTCATCGTCATGCTGTCGCACAACGGCTTCGACGTCGATCGCAAGCTGGCGAGCCGGGTTTCGGGCATCGACGTCATTCTCACCGGACACACCCATGATGCGCTGCCGGAGCCGGTCAAGGTCGGCAAGACGCTGCTGATCGCGTCCGGTTCCAACGGCAAGTTCCTGTCGCGCCTCGATCTCGATGTGCGCGACGGCGAGGTGAAGGACTATCGCTACAAGCTGATCCCGATCTTCTCAGACGTGATTACCCCCGACGCCGAGACGACCGCACTGGTCGACAAGGTGCGTGCGCCCTATGCCGACGAGCTTGCTCGCGAGCTCGCCACGACGGAGTCGCTGCTCTATCGCCGCGGCAACTTCAACGGAACCTTCGACGACCTGATCTGCGATGCGCTCATCGACCAGCGCGACGCCGAGATCGCGATGTCGCCGGGCTTCCGCTGGGGCACCACCGTACCGTCCGGCCAGGCGATCACCGTGGAAGACCTGCACAACGCCACCTCGATGACATATCCGCAGGCCTATCGCTCCGAAATGAGCGGGGCGCTGATCAAGGAGATCCTCGAGGACGTCGCCGACAACCTGTTCAACGCCGACCCCTATTACCAGCAGGGCGGCGACATGGTGCGCGTCGGCGGCATGGCCTACACCATTGATCCGACCGCGGAAATCGGCAGCCGCATCTCGAACATGACCTTCCTCAAGGACGGCGAGCCGATCGACCCAGGCCGCAACTATGTTGTGGCCGGCTGGGCCAGCGTCAATGAAGGCACCGAAGGCCCGGCGATCTGGGATGTCGTGGAAGGGCACCTGAAGGAGCGCGGCACGGTGAAGCTCGAGGGCCACCGTGCGGTCAAGGTCGTGGGCATGTAACGGGCCCGGTGAGGGCCCGACTGCGTCCGCAATGTTCATGTATCTGAATAAATGGATTTGATCCGATCGAACCGGAGAGAGAAAATGTCGAAATCTGATAGGCCGGAGAAAGGCATCGCCAGTCCCTCCAGGCGCAACCTTCTGAAGGCGGGGCTAGCGGCCGGTGGCCTGGCCGCGACGGCCGGGTTCGCGCGTGCGGCCGAGCCGGATCCCTACAACCTGCCGCCCAATGTCGCCGACTGGAGCCGCTATCTCGGCGTCGGCGTCGACAACGCGCCCTACGGCATGCCGTCGGAGCATGAATCCGAGGTGGTGCGGCGCAGCGTCGAATGGCTGACGGCCTCGCGCGAGAGCTCGATCAATTTCACGCCGCTGCATGATCTCGACGGCATCATCACGCCGAACGGCCTGTGCTTCGAGCGCCATCACGGCGGCGTCGCCGAGATGAACCCGACCGACTACCGCTTGATGATCAACGGCTTGGTCGACAAGCCCCTGATTTTCACGCTTGAGGACCTGAAGCGCTTTCCGCGCGAGAACCGGATCTATTTCCTGGAGTGTGCGGCGAATTCCGGCATGGAGTGGCGCGGCGCCCAGCTGAACGGCTGCCAGTTCACCCACGGCATGGTTCACTGCGTGATGTATACCGGCGTGCCGCTGAAATACATCCTGGAGGAGGCCGGCCTCAAGACCAATGCCAAGTGGATCATGCCGGAAGGCGGCGACGCAGCCGGAATGAACCGCTCCGTGCCGATCGAAAAGGCACTCGACGACTGCATGGTCGCCTTCAAGATGAACGGCGAGGCGCTGCGTCCCGAACAGGGCTATCCGGCGCGTCTGGTCGTACCGGGCTGGGAAGGCAACATGTGGGTCAAGTGGCTGCGCCGCATCGAGGTGGGCGATCAGCCCTGGCACGCGCGCGAGGAGACGTCGAAATACACCGACCTTCTCGCCAACGGCAAGGCGCGGCGCTTTACCTGGGTGATGGACGCGAAGTCCGTGATCACCAATCCGAGCCCGCAGGCGCCGATCACCCACGGCAAGGGCCAGACGGTGCTGACCGGTCTGGCATGGTCGGGCAACGGTCGGATCACGCGCGTCGACGTCACCCTCGATGGCGGCAAGAACTGGCATCAGGCGCGCATCGACGGGCCGAGCCTGCCCAAGGCGCTGCATCGCTTCTACTTCGAGTTCGACTGGGACGGGTCCGACCTGCTGCTGCAGTCGCGCGCCTATGACGAGACCGGCTATGTGCAGCCGACCAAGGACGAGCTCAGGGCCGTGCGCGGCGAGAATTCCATCTATCACAACAACGGCATTCAAACGTGGCACGTGATGGCCAACGGAGGGGTCGAAAATGTCGAGATTTCTTAAGGTCCTCACGCTTGCCGCCGTCGTTTCGCTGGGGGTCGGCGCGGCCGAGGCCGGCAAGTTCGGACTGGGCAGGGAGGCGACGCCGGAAGAAATCGCCGGCTGGGACATCGATGTCCGTCCGGACGGGCAGGGACTTCCCGAGGGGCGTGGAACCGTCGCCGAGGGCGAGGTGGTCTTCGCCGAGCAATGCGCGATCTGCCACGGCGATTTCGCCGAAGGGGCGGGACGCTGGCCGGTTCTGGCCGGCGGCTGGGACACGCTGAAGAGCCAGAACCCGGTCAAGACGATCGGGTCCTACTGGCCCTATCTGTCGACGGTCTATGACTATATCTACCGGGCCATGCCGTTTGGCAACGCACAGAGCCTGACGCCCGACCAGACCTATGCGATCGTCGCCTATCTGCTGTATATGAACGATGTGGTGACGGACGAAGAGTTCGAGCTGTCGAAGGAGAATTTCACCTCGATCCGCATGCCGAACGAGGATGGTTTCATCGACGACGGCCGTCCGGACACGCCGCTGGTGTCCGAGGTCCAGCCTTGCATGACCGATTGCAAGGAGGAGGTGAAGATCACCAAGCGGGCGCGCATCATCGACGTGACGCCGGAAGAGGATGGCGAGACGGCGGGGATCAACGTCGACTAGGGTCAACGCCGGCCGGATTGGCGAACAGGGAGAACGCGGCATGCGGGGATCAGGCGGATATGCAATGGTTCTTGCGGCCGCGTTTTTCGTTGTTGGCATGGGGGATGCGCTCGCCAGCGATCCGCTGCTTGACCAGGGCCGCAAGATCTTCCGCAAGTGCCAGTCCTGTCATCAGGTCGGCGTCAGCGCGAAGCACACCGTCGGCCCCCTTCTCAACGACATCTACGGCCGCCGGGCCGGCACGCTTGAGGGCTATCGCTATTCCAGGGCGATGGAGGCCGCCGGACAAGAGGGGCTTGTCTGGAGCGAGGAAGCGCTCTCCGCCTATCTGGAGGATCCCAAGAGCGCGGTTCATGGCACGAAGATGAATTTCGGCGGCCTGCGCGACCCGGACGACCGCCGGGCGGTCGTGGCCTTTCTGCGCCAATTCTCTCCCGGTGCGGCGAACATTCCCGAAGCGCCGCCGACCGCGCCGCTTGAAAACGCCGACCCGGAGATCCCGCCGCATATTCTGGCGCTTGAAGGCGACCCGGACTACGGTGAATATCTGTCGTCGGAATGCGTGACCTGCCATCAGGCGGACGGCGAGGACAAAGGCATTCCCTCCATCACCGGCTGGCCGGGCGACCGGTTCGTGACGGTGTTGCATGCCTACAAGACGAAGAGCCGGGACAACCAGGTCATGCAGTCCATTGCCGCCAGCTTGTCGGACGAGGAAATCGCCGCCCTCGCGGCCTATTTCTCCAAGGCGGGTCAATAACAAGACGCCGTCCATCGTGGGGACGGGGATCGCTGCGCGCTTTCCGGGAGGATGCGACATGACGGGAATTTCAAGACGCCATTTCACGCAAGGGCTGGGGGCTGTCGCAGGAGCGGGCGTTCTGGCCGGGCGGGGCCGTGCGGCCTTCGCCCAAGCACGGCCTAAGGTGGTGATCATCGGTGGCGGCGCCGGCGGGGCGACCGCGGCGCGCTATCTCGCCAAGGACAGCGAGGGCGCGATCGACATCACCCTGATCGAGCCGACCAAGACCTATTACACCTGTTTCTTCTCCAATCTCTACATCGGCGGGTTCCGTTCGTTTGAGTCCATCGGCCATTCCTATGCGACGCTGGCGTCCGACTATGGCGTCAACGTCGTTCATGACTGGGCGACCGGCATCGACCGGGATGCCAAGAAGGTGGCGCTCGCCTCCGGCGGCCGGGTCGCCTACGACCGGCTGGTCGTCGCACCGGGCATCGACTTCGATTACGACAGCGTGCCGGGCTATTCGATCGAGGCGTCGGGGCTGATGCCGCATGCCTGGAAGGCGGGCACGCAGACGGCTTTGCTGAAGAGCAAGATCGAGGCGATGCGCGAGGGCGGAACCTATGTGATGGTCGCCCCGCCGAACCCCTATCGCTGCCCGCCGGGGCCGTATGAACGCGTTTCGATGGTCGCGCACCATCTAAAATCAACAAATCCAAGCGCAAAAATTGTGATTCTTGATCCAAAAGAAGCCTTTTCTAAGCAGGCTTTGTTCATGGAGGGCTGGGAGAAGCATTATCCCGGCATGATCGAATGGCTGCCGAAATCGATCATCGGCGACATCAAGACCGTGGATGCGCGCGCGGGGACAATCGAGACGGACTTCGATACCTTCAAGGCCGATGTCGCCAATGTTATCTCCGCCCAGATGGCGGGCACCATCGCCCGCGACGCGGGGCTCGCCGATGACAGCGGCTACTGCCCGATCGAACCGGCGACGCTGCGCAGCACCATGGATGCGGCAATCCATGTGCTGGGCGACAGCTGCATTGCCGGCGACATGCCGAAGTCGGGCTTTTCCGCGAACAGCCAGGCGAAGGCGGCGGCGATGGCGATCCGCGCCGACCTGCTCGACGCCAAGGCCTTTCCGCCGCGGTTCTCGAACACCTGCTGGAGCCTGATCTCGACCGACAACGGCGTGAAGGTCGGCGCCCGCTACGAGGCGGGCGAAGACAAGATCACCAAGACCGACGGGTTCATCAGCGAGACCGGCGAGGACGCCGAACTGCGCAAGGCGACCTACGAGGAATCGCTCGGCTGGTACGCCGGCATCACGGCCGACATGTTCGGCTGACAGCCGGCTCTGCCGAAACGCCAAAGGGGCGGTCCGTCGGGCCGCCTCTTTTTCGTCCGGGGCGCAAGGCCGTTCAGGCGCGTCCGGACACCGGCTTGCGGATCTGTCCGGTCAGGCGGTCGGCGAAGGGGATGCGCGCGATCAGCCACGGCGGGGCGGTTGCCAGCACCAGCCCGCTCATGATCAGCACGAAGCCCGCGAAGTGATAGGCGTGCAGCTCCTCGCCGAGGAAGACCACGGCCATCATCACGCCGTAGGGCGGCATGAGATACATGAACAGCCCCGTGGTCGAGGGCCCGACGAGCTTGATGCCATACTGGAAACAGGAAAAGGCGAGGACGGAGGACACCAGGGCGATGCCGAAGATCGAGGCCCAGGCGTCGCCGGAGACCGGAAACCGTCCGGTTTCCGCGATCTCGATGACCGTGAAGGGAAACAGCGTGATCGCACCGGCGAGCGCCAGGGCGGCGAAGAGCGAGAGCGTCGGGACCTCCGCCAGCGACTTGCGCTTCAGGAGCACCGAATAGAGCGCCCAGCTCAGGGCCGCGAGCGCGAAGATGACGTCGCCGGCGTTGAATTCCAGCGCCAGCAGGATGGAAAGCGAGCCCTTCACCACGATCGCCACGACGCCGAGGATGGCAAGCGCGATGCCAATGCCCTCGCGCAAGCCCACCTGGCGCCCACGAAACAGCCATTCCAAGAGCACGATCAGGATCGGCGAGGAGGTGTAGATCAACGTGCCGTTCGTCGCCGTGGTGTAATTGAGCGCGAAATAGACGCCGGCGCCGCAGAACCACATCCCGAGCAGCCCCATCATGCCGATCAGGCTCCACTGCCGCAGCAGGGTGTCGCGGTGTTGCACGAGCCCCCTGTGGGCGAAGGGCAGGAGGATCGCGAAGGCCAGAACCCAGCGCAGGAATGCCAGCGTCCAGGGTTCGACGCTTGAGATAGCGGCGCGCCCGATCACCAGGTTCGACGAGAAGAACAGGGGCATGACAAGCAGGAGGGCGAACGCCCGGTGCCGTTGGTCGGCGGGATCGAACATCGAATGAACCTACGCGTGGGACCGCAAGACCGGAGCGAGTGTTGCGGGCGATGGGCTAGGCGCGTCAGCGGCGCGCAGCCGTGTCCCTCGGGTAGAGGGCCGGCGAACAAGTGATATCGCCGGAGGAGAGGTAAACGCAAGCGGCGGCCGCATCGGCCGCATTGGGGAAGGGGCCGGCCATCAGGCGCAGTCCGCCCGGTCCTTGCGGATCCTCGACGATCCGGGAGGAAATCCCGGCGGGAAGGGCCGGTTGCGTCTCGCGGATTTCCGCCCAGCGGCTTTCCGCCGCCTCACGGCTTTCGAAGCGTCCCAGATCGAGGGCGAAGTCGCTGCGTGCGATCCGGTTGCCGGTGTCGCCGGAAATGCGTCCGGCCGCGCCGGAGACCGAAAGTGCGGTTCCGTCGGCGGCGGCCATGGGCCGCGCGCCAGGCACCGGAGCTGCTGCCGTGCCATCGCCTGACGGAGCCGGAATGGAGGCGACACTCACCGGCGATTCCACACCGGGAAGGGCGACGATGCGCACCGGCTCGCGCAGGCGTGCCGGAAGGGCTTCTTCGGCAAAGCGCGTGGCGGTTGCTGGTTTCTCAGGCGCGGTTCGGGTGAGCGGTCCGACGGGAGCTGGCAAGGTCTCGACGGGACCCGGCTTTCCGGCAATCGCCTCGACCGCCGCATCCAGTGTTTCATTGAAGGGTGTCGGCTGGCGCGCCGCTGTCTCGTCGGTCTCCGTCGTCGATGCGGACTGAGCGTCGGCGACCTTTTCGGCGAGGATGGCCTTGCGTTCCTGCAGGACCGCCACGGTACGCCGGAGGGCGGCAACCTCGCGGCGCAGGGTTTCGACCTCGCTCTTGATCTGATGGCGGGCCTGGGCCGCATCCGTGCCGCCGACGGAGGGATAGATCTCTACCCCGGGGCCCTGTTGCCTGCCGATCGATGCGGTTGTGGGCACATCGCCTGCCGGAGGAAGTCGGGTCATGGACATGCGCTGGCCGGTAGGGATACCGGGCTGCGTCAGAAAAACGGAGGACACGCCGACGACGCCGAACAGAAGCGCTGCGCCGCCCCACAGCGAGATCCGCCCGGCATCGCCGAGCTTGCGTCCCCTGACGGGCGCTTTCTTGCTGTGTTCGAGGGGTTTCACGCGTTGGGTCCCAAGCCGGTTTGAATTCAGGTTCTAGAAAACCTCAAACAGGGTTAACAAGCGATAAAACTCGGCGGTTGCGCCGTCATTTTCCCTTTTCTTTCGGTGCCGTCGGCGGTTTGCGCGGTCTGTGTCATGAATTGAAACAGGTTTTGATTGTGCGCGGGCAGGGCGCGCGCACTAGAAGAAGCTGCGAATGAAACGCGCAACGGCGCGACTTGGCCAATTTGGAGACAGACATTCATGTGCGGAATCGTAGGGATCCTCGGGAGCGGCGCGGTTGCAGGGCAACTGGTGGACGCGCTGAAGCGGCTGGAGTACCGGGGGTATGATTCGGCGGGTGTCATCACGGTTGACGAAGGTGTTCTGACGCGCCGCCGGGCGCCGGGCAAGCTCAGGAACCTGCAGGAAAAGCTGGAACGGTCGCCCTTGTCGGGCGCCGCGGGGATCGGACATACGCGGTGGGCGACCCATGGCGCGGCGACCGAGACCAACGCCCATCCGCATGTCGCGCCCGGCGTGGCCGTCGTGCACAACGGGATCATCGAGAATCACCTCGAACTGAGACGCGAGATCGAGGCCGAGGGCGCACGTCTGTCGAGCGAAACCGACACCGAGGTCGTGGCCTTTCTCGTGTCCCGCGAGATCGCGCGCGGCAGCAGCCCGAAGGAGGCGATTGCCGCCGTCCTGCCGCGGCTTTCCGGCGCCTTCGCGCTGGCCTTCGTGTTCGAGAACGAGCCGGATCTTTTGATCGGGGCCCGTCGCGGCTCGCCGCTCGCGGTCGGATATGGCGACAACGAGATGTACCTTGGCTCGGATGCGATTGCGCTCTCGCCCTTCACCGACCGGATCACCTATCTGGAGGAGGGCGACTGGGTCGTGCTGACGCGCGCCGGGTGCGAAATCTTCGACCAGGCCAATGAGCCGGTCACCCGGAAGGTGATCACCAGCGAGGCGGTGTCCCAGACCATCGAGAAGGGAAACTACCGGCACTTCATGGAAAAGGAGATCCATGAGCAGCCGGAGGTGATCGGCCACACGGTGTCGCGCTATCTCGACCTCGCGTCGATGACGACGGTGCTGGATGCTGGCAGCGAGGTGGATTTCACACGTCTCGACCGGCTCATCATCTCCGCCTGCGGAACGGCCTATTACGCGGGACTGGTGGCGAAATACTGGTTCGAGCGGATCGCGCGGCTCCCGGTGGAGATCGATGTCGCCTCCGAGTTCCGCTATCGCGAGGCGCCCTTGAGCGACCGCGACATGGCGCTGTTCATCTCCCAGTCCGGCGAGACGGCGGACACGCTGGCCTGCCTGCGGTACTGCAAGGCGGAAGGCGCGCGCACCGGGGCAATCGTCAACGTGCCGGAATCGACCATCGCCCGCGAGGCGGATCTGGTGTTCCCGACCATCGCGGGCCGGGAAATCGGAGTTGCCTCGACCAAGGCGTTCGTCTGCCAGCTGGCGGTCCTGGCCGCACTCGCCGTTCATGCCGGACGCCAACGTGGTCATCTCAACGACGCGCAGGCGGCCGAGATGGTGCGGGCGCTGTCGGAACTGCCGGCCCACCTCAGCCGCGCACTCGCCATCGAGCCGGAGATCGAGAAGCTTGCGCAGCCGCTGTCGCGCGCACGCGATGTCCTTTATCTCGGCCGGGGCACGAGTTTCGCGCTCGCCATGGAAGGCGCGCTCAAGCTCAAGGAGATCTCCTATATCCATGCCGAAGGCTATGCGGCAGGCGAACTCAAGCACGGGCCGATCGCGCTGATCGACGAGGAAGTGCCGGTCATCGTTATCGCGCCGCATGACGGCCTGTTTGAGAAGACGATGTCGAACATGCAGGAGGTCGCCGCGCGCGGCGGCAAGATCGTGCTGATCACCGATCAGGCCGGCTTCGCCGCCTGCAGCACGCCGACCTGGAAAACGATCGTCCTGCCGAATGTTCCGCAGTTCATTGCACCGATCGTTCATTCCGTGCCGGTGCAGCTTCTGGCGTATCACACCGCCGTCTTCATGGGCACGGATGTCGATCAGCCGCGCAATCTGGCGAAGTCTGTCACGGTCGAATAGAAAAGTCCCGGCTGCAAACCGGAAACGAACGCCCGGCGTGTGCCGGGCGTTCGCTTGTCTCTCGGGTGCCGTATCAGTTGGCGGGTGCTGCGTCTTCCTCTGCCGTGGCAGGTTTGGGGCACAGCATACCGAGGGTTCCAACGGTCACGCAGGACCGGCACCAGGTGATGCCCTGTGTTTCTTCCTGGCGCAGCAGTTCCTCCTCGCTCATTCCCTCGGGTGCGGGAATGCAGCTTCGCCCGCAGGGTTCCAGCGACGGATTTTCCGCACTGAGCAGGCTGTAGAGCCGACCGGATGCACAAAGCGCGTCGGCGGGGGCGAATGCGCCGTCGACAGCAGCGGCGTCGCCATCCGGCGTGTTGTCTCCTGACGGGTCTTCCTGCTCATCCGGTGTCTCCGGCTCCGGGTTTGCCGACGGCTCAGTCTCCGGCTGGCAGGCCTGGAACAGTTTTGCCAGGGTCTCCGGGTCGCTGTAGGGCGCGGTTGTCTCGCCCAGGTCGTTTTCCGAGCGGAACTGATTCCAGGCACCACGGGTCTTGCGGCCCGAGACGCCATCGACAGGTCCGGCGTCGTACCCGGCCTCGTTCAGGCACGCCTGAATCCAGCGAACATTCTCCTGCGGGGTCGCACGCGGACGCTCCGGCGCGCAGCCGGTGCCATAGGGGCGATAGCCTTGCGCGCAGACGCAGCGATTGCTGCTTTGCGAATAGACGAAGGGGAAGGTGCAGGCCTGGCTGTCTCGGCGGACGCATTCACCGCCCGATACGACATAGCCCGAGGGGCAGATGCAGCCACCCGCGCTGCGGGAATACTGCCAAGGCGCTTCGCAGGCCTGCGGGCGCACGACCGGCGGGATCGGCACGGGCAGGATGCAGCGACGCTGTGCCGGCGAATAGATGTAGGGCAGCCGGCAGTCGGGCCGGCGCGGCGGCATGACACACCGCCCGTTGCGCAGCACGCGCGGCGGAGTGCAGGCCGGAGGACGCGGCAAGATGCAGCGGCCATTGCGCAGGACACGCGGCGGGGCGCAGACCTCGGGACGCGGCAGGACGCAGCGGCCATTGCGCATAACGCGGGGCGGAGCGCAGATCACCGGGGTCGGCAGCACGCAGCGGCCGTTGCGCATGACACGCGGCGGGGCGCAGACCTCGGGCCGCGGCAGCACGCAGCGGCCATCGCGCATGACGCGGGGCGGGGCGCAGACTTCGGGCCGCGGCAGCACGCAGCGGCCGTTTCGCATGACGCGGGGCGGCGCGCAGACCTCGGGCCGCGGCAAGACGCAGCGGCCGTTGCGCATGACGCGGGGCGGCGCGCAGATCAGCGGACGGTTGTTCGGGTTGATGACAGGTCCGTTGGGGCGGATGTCGATGATCTGCGCGCTTGCAGGGCCGCCGGAAAAGGACAGGGCGGCGACGCAAAGCATGAGAATGGCGAAACAATCGGCGATCCGGCGCGATAGTGCGGGCGGCCGTTGTCGCTCCTCCGGGATCGATCCGGCGTGCTTACGGGACAACATGAGCTTTCCTCTCATTTGTTTGGTGCCCGCAGCCGCAGCTGAAAGTTGATCCGTCCGGATGCGGGATGCCAGCAAGTCTGCGCCCGCGCGGACACTGCGACCGTGACCGACGTCACATAGTCTCACACGTGCGTGAGGATTGGTAAACGCGGGGTGATACGGACGGCGGCCATTCCGGCCGCTCGCTCAGGGGCTTTTCGGTCCCGAGGGGCGCGACAGGACGTAGGCGGCACAGGCAATCAGCACCACGGCGAGAAAGACCGCAAGCGGAGCCTCCGGCCGGATGGTCAGCCAAAACACCAGATAGCCGCTGGCCATCCCGGCCACGGCGGCAAATTTGGCCGGCACGGAAATCGCCCCGTTGGCGCGCCACGCGCGGATCGCCGGGCCGATGCGCGGATGGCGCAGCAACCAGCGCTCAAGCCGCGGCGAGGAGCGCGCGAAACAGGCAGCCGCAGCGATGAAGAACACGGTGGAGGGCAGGATCGGCAGGAAGGCGCCGATCACGCCGATCGCGATCAGTCCGCCGCCGAGCGAGGCGAAGACGATCCGGGTGGCGCGGTCGTGACGCGGACGTCGGCGTCGCGGCGAGCGGGATGGCGAATTTCTGATCATCTGTCGCCTATCGATTCCCCAATCGCTCGATCTGCATTATGTATTGCGCGATACGCCAGATGCAGGCAAACGCGGAATGTCCCATGCGCCAGCTATGGCGCGCAACTTGCATTGTGGTCGTTGATGACTCACGCAGGGTACGACAGGACAATGAGCGGCGATACGACTTCCGGAGAGACTGAAGACGGTGGCGGCAAGCTGCCCCGGCCGCGCCCGGTCACGCGGCTGAGAAACTATTTCCTCACGGGCCTGGTCATCGCCGGGCCGCTGGGCATCACCGCCTATCTGACCTGGTCCATCGTCCAGTGGGTGGACGGCTGGATCAAGCCGCTCATCCCGGCGGTCTACAATCCCGACACCTATCTGCCGTTTCCCGTGCCCGGGATCGGCCTGATCGTGGCGTTTCTCGGGCTCGTGATCATCGGGTTTCTCACGGCCAATATCGCCGGACGGACGCTGATTTCCTACGGCGAATCCCTGCTTGGGCGCATGCCCGTGGTGCGCAACCTGCACAGCGGGCTGAAGCAGATCTTCGAGACGATCCTGGCCGAACGGTCCAACAGCTTCAAGAAGGCGGCGATCATCCAGTATCCGCGCCCGGGCCTGTGGGCGATTGTCTTCATCGCCACCGATGCCCGGGGCGAGGTTGCCCACAAGCTGCACTCCTACAATGAGGACGTCACGGCGGTGTTCCTGCCGACCACACCCAACCCGACGTCCGGGTTTCTGCTCTATGTGCCGCGCGACGAGATCATCGAGCTGGACATGTCCGTGGAAGCGGCGGCCAAGCTCGTCATCTCCGCAGGTCTTGTCAGTCCGGACTGGGACACGGTGTTGCCGCTGAAGGATGCCAAGGCGCCNGGAAAGGCCGAACGGGCGCTTGAAACGGCGGAGTGAGGCTCAGCCGGCGCGCAGCAGGCGGATCGCCTCGTCGCGCGAAAACAGGTAGAGCAGCACCCGCAGGGCCTGCCCGCGCGGTCTGGTCAGCTCGGGATCCGTTTCCAGAATGAGCCTTGCATCGTCGCGCGCCGTCTCCAGCAGGTCGGCCTGCTCGGCTGCATCGGCGATGCGAAAGCCGGGCGAGCCCGACTGGCGCGTGCCCAGGATCTCGCCTTCGCCGCGCAATCGCAGATCTTCTTCCGCAATCAGGAAGCCGTCGTTGGTCTCGCGCATGATCGACAGGCGCGCCCGCGCGGTCTCGCCGATCGGCGTCTTGTAGAGCAGCAGACATGTCGAGGCTTCCGACCCGCGCCCGACGCGGCCGCGCAGCTGATGCAATTGCGACAGGCCGAAGCGTTCCGCGTGCTCGATCACCATGATGGTTGCGTCGGGCACGTCGACGCCGACCTCGATCACCGTGGTCGCAACCAGAAGCTGGACCGGTCCGTCCTTGAAGGCGGACATGGCGTCGGCCTTCTCGTCGCTGGTCATGCGTCCGTGCACGAGCGCGACGCGGGGTCCAAGCAGCTGCTGCAGCACCTCGAAGCGTTCCTCCGCGGCCGCGAGATCGGATTTTTCCGATTCCTCGACCAGGGGGCACACCCAATAGGCCTTCTTGCCGTCGTCGAGTGCGGCGCGAAGGCGCTCGACGACGTCGTCCATACGGTCAAGCGGAACGGTGACGGTCTTGATCGGCTGGCGGCCGGCGGGCTTTTCCGTCAGCCGCGAGACGTCCATGTCACCGAAGAAGGTCAGCACCAGCGTGCGCGGGATCGGGGTTGCCGTCATCACCAGCATGTCGACGCCCTTGCCCTTGGCGGAAAGCGTCAGGCGCTGGTGCACGCCGAAGCGATGCTGCTCGTCGACGATTGCCAAGCCGAGGTTGGCGAACTCGACGTCGTTCTGGAACAGCGCATGGGTGCCGACGATCAGATCGACCTTGCCGGCTTCCAGCGCCGCCCGGGTCTCGCGCTTGTGTTTCGCCGTGTCGCGCCCCGTCAGGCAGGCGATGCGGATGCCGGCGGCCTCGCAGAGCGGCGCAAGCGAGAGATAATGCTGGCGCGCCAGGATCTCCGTCGGCGCCATGAACACGGTTTGCGCCCCGGATTCGATCACTGCGGCGGCGGCCATCAGCGCGACGATTGTCTTGCCGGCACCGACATCGCCCTGCAGCAGCCGGAGCATGCGCACCGGTTCGGCCAGATCCGTTTCGATGTCCGCGACCGCCGCAAGCTGTCCGTCCGTCAGTGAATAGGGAAGGGCGGCAAGGATCTTCGCCTTGAGCCGGCCGTCGAAGACGCGCGCTATCCCCCTGGTCTGGCGCATGGAGCGGCGCACCAGCGCGAGCGCCAGCTGGTTTGCCAGAAACTCGTCGTAGCTGAGCCGCATGCGCGCGGCGATTGCCTCGTCCGCGCCCAGCGCATCCGTGGGCGGACGATGCAGCGTGCGCAAGGCCTCGCCAAACCCCGGCCAAGCGCTTCGCCGGCCATGTTCACCGTCCAGCCAGTCGGGCAATTCCGGCACGAGGTCGAGGGCGGCGGTCATCGCCTTTTGCAGCATCTTGGACGACAGGCCCTGGGTCAGCGGATAGACCGGCTCCACCAGGGGGAGACTTGCCGCATCCTCCGCCATCACCATGTGATCGGGATGGATCATCTGCGGTTGGCCGTTGAACCATTCGATACGGCCCGAAACCACCATGTCGGCACCGACGGGAAGCATTTTTTCCAGCCAGCTCTGGCGGGCATGAAAAAAGACGAGCGTCAGGTCGCCGCTGTCGTCATGTGCCTGGATGCGATAGGGCGCCCGGCTGTGGCGCGGTGGCGGCTGGTGCCGGTCGATGTGAACGTCGAGGGTAACGATTGCGCCTTCCTCGGCGCGCGCCACACCCGGCCGCAGACGCCGGTCGATGACCCCGGTCGGCAGATGCAGCAAGAGGTCGACCACAAAGGGTTCGCGGTCTGCGCCCACGCCGAGCAACGTCGCCAGATGACGGGCGGTGCGCGGACCGATGCCGGGCAGGGCCGAAATGGGAGCGAAGAGCGGATCGAGCAGCGTGGGGCGCATGGGGTCTCGGGCGGTTTCGGGCAGGCCGATGGGTCACGGTCGGTCGGGTGGCGCGACGGCGCATTGAGTTTCGCGCCGGGGCCGCTATAACCCGCGAACCCACGAAGTTCTGTCAAGAGCAAGCGCCAAAATCAAACACGAGCGCGAGGAAGACAATCATGCCCGATCCTTCGGACCCGAACGCGAGCGCCGGCCCGGACCCGCAAGACGCCCGGCGCAAGCGCATGCTCTACCGGTGTCAGCACCGGGGCATGAAGGAAATGGATATCCTGCTCGGCAATTATGCGAAGGCGCATCTGCATGCGCTCGGCGATGACGATCTCGACACGCTGGAGCAGCTGATGGATGTGCCGGATCAGGACCTGTTCAGCTGGATGATCGGCAGCGTGCCGGTGCCGGCGAATTACGATACGCCGATCTATCGGGCGATCGTGGAATTTCAGCGGACCGGCTGACGCCTGATATCGTCCTGCGCGCCGCATCGCCAACGCAGGACGAGAAGATGAACGAGGCGGCGGTTCGCCCTATTGTGCGCAAGGATACGCAAGTTGCAGCTTGAGAAGGTGCTTTCGCAACACGGCAGTGCCGTCGTCACCGGGGTTCCAGACGGGGCGGAGGCGCTGGTGCTCGGCCGGATGCTCGCCGACGGCGCGGCCGGACTTCGGCTGGTGTTCGTGGCGCGCGACGGCGCTCATGCCCGCTCCGTCCAGGAGGCGCTGGGCTATTTCGCGCCGTCCGCCGAGGTGCTCGATCTTCCAGCCTGGGACTGTCTGCCCTACGACCGCGTCTCGCCTAATCCGGCCATCGTGGCCAGACGCCTGACGACCCTTGCGCGTCTTGCGAGCCCGGAGCCGCTGAGCGCGCCGACGGTTCTGATGACCACCGCCAATGCGGTGCTGCAGCGGTTGCCGTCCCGCGCCTTCGCCACCGGTCAGTCCTGGTCGGCGAAACCCGGCAATGTCATCAAGCTCGCCGACCTCGTTGCCTGGCTCGAGACCAACGGCTTCGCCCGCGCCTCCACGGTGCAGGACACCGGCGAATACGCCGTGCGCGGCGGCATCGTCGACGTCTATGCGCCCGGTATGGAACAGCCCGTGCGGCTCGACTTCTTCGGCGACACGCTGGAATCGCTGCGCTCCTTCGACACCCAGACCCAGCGCACCACGAAGCAGCTCAAGCGGCTCGATCTCGTGGCGATGAGCGAGGTGGTGCTTTCGCAGGAGGCGATCTCGCGCTTCCGTAAGGGCTATGTCGCGCAGTTCGGCGCGTCGGAGCGTGACGACATTCTCTATCAGTCGATCAGCGAAGGCCGGCGCTATGCCGGCATGGAACACTGGCTGCCGCTGTTCCACGAGACGCTGGAGACGATCTTCGACTATGCGGGCGAGACGCCCTTCGTGCTGTCGGCCGCGCTCGAGGACGTGGTGCGCGAGCGTCAGGAGCAGGTGGCCGAACACCATGCTGCCCGTCGCGAGGTTCGCGAAAGCAGCGGCCGCGCGGGCTCCGTGCCCTACAAGCCCTTGCCGCCCGAAGCGCTCTATCTGACCGACGCGGAGTGGGCCGCGGGCCTTGCCGACGGAACATCGCTGCGGCTGTCCGCATTCGACGTGCCGCCTGGAACGGGGGTCGCGACGGTGCCGCTCGACGGCCGTCAGGGGCGCAGCTTCGCCGCCGAGCGAGCGGCCGGCGACGTCAATGTGTTCGACGCGCTGACCGCGCATGTGTCGGCCCGGCGCAAGGCGGGAAACCGGATCGTCATCGCCTGCTGGAGCGAGGGCTCGCGCGAGCGGCTGTCGCATGTGCTGGCCGATCACGGCCTCGACCGCACGGTTCCGGTGGCAAGCGATGCCGATGCGCAGGCGCTGCCGAAGGGCATGACGGCGCTGGCGCTTCTCGGCGTCGAGCAGGGGTTCGAGGTCGGAAACCTGACGCTGATCTGCGAGCAGGACATCCTTGGCGACCGGCTGGTGCGTCAGCGCCGGCGCAAGTCGTCCGGCGCCAATGTGCTGACAGAAGCCTCGAGCCTGTCGCAGAACGATCTCGTCGTCCATGCGGAGCACGGCATCGGCCGTTTCATCGGGCTGAAGACGATCGAGGCGGTGGGCGCGCCGCATGATTGCCTCGAGCTGCAATATGCCGGAGGCGACAAGCTGTTCCTGCCGGTGGAGAACATCGAGCT
>PARB01000014.1 GCA_002709505.1 Paracoccaceae bacterium
GCCTGCGGGCTGCTGCTTGTGGTCGCCCCGCGGATTGGCGTCGATGCCTCTGGGCTGACGCTGGTCAATGCGCTGGTCTGCCTGCTGGCGGTCGCCGGCATGTCGGTCGGCACGGTCTACCAGAAGCGCTATGCCGGAGGCATCGATCTTCTGTCGGGCACGCTCGTGCAATATGCCGGCGCGCTGCTGATCGTCGTGCCGCTCGCGCTAACCGAAAGCTGGACGATCGTCTGGTCGGGCGAGATGATCTTCGCCATGGCGTGGCTGGTGCTGGTGCTGTCGATCGGCGCGATCCTGCTCCTGATGGTGCTGATCCGGCGCGGCAGCGCGGCTCGGGTGGCGAGCCTTTTCTATCTTGTGCCCGTGGCGGCAGCGATCGAGAGCTATTTCCTGTTCGGCGAGACGCTGACGCTGGTGCAGATCGCGGGCAGCGCGCTGGTGGTCGGGGCGCTGCTGATGATCCGCGAAAGGCGCATCGGCACGCGGCGCACCCCGGCGTGAGCGGCTGACGGTCAGCCGTTCGCGCGCGGCGACTTTCTGGCGCGCATGATGGCGGCGTTCAGTTCGCCGCCGAAGATGAAGCAGGTCGACACGAGGTAGAGAAACACCAGCGCGGTCATCGCACCGGCAAGACCGGCGTAGGTGGAAACGTAGTTGGCGAAGCTCGCCAGATAGGCACCGAAGGCGGCACCGGAGACGAGCCACAGGCCAAGCGTCACCACGACGCCCGGCAGGATCTCGCCGATGCGCCGCCGCCCGGCAGGCAGCAGCGCGTGAACGGCAATCAGCCCGCCGCCGGTCAGAAGCGTCGCGATCAGGTAGCGCGACAGGTTCAGCTGCGCGGTGAACTGCTCGACGATCGGGGCATAGGCAAGGGCGGCTTTCCAGACAAGCGGCGCCAGCACGATCAGGACGGCGAAGGCCATCAGGATGAAGGTGCCGACCAGGATCAGGCCGATGGCCTGGAGCCGCAACCGGATGTAGCTGCGCGATTCGTGCGCCCGATAGGCGCGGTTCAGCGCCACGCGCAGCGCCTCAACCCCGTTGGAGGCGAACCACAGCGCCACGACGATACCGAAGGTCAGCGCATCGCCGCGCGGCTCTGTGAGCACGACGCGAATCTCGCGGGCAATGGGTCCCGCGACCTTTTCCGGCCAGGCATCGAACAGCAGCGCGGCGATACGGTCGGCCATGTTCTCCATGCCCAGAAAGCCGGTCAGGGCGGCGATGAAGATCAGGAAGGGGAACAGCGCCAGCAGCGATGACAGCGCCACATGGCTCGCCAGCACGAAGCCGTCGTCCCGCGACATGTGGGCGATGGCATCCCAGGTCACGGACAGGGCCGCGCGGATTGGTCGAAGGATGGTCATGCCTCGCTCAATGCGGCAGCGCCGGCTCCCGGTCAAGCCGGCGATGTTGCGCTGCGGGGCATCCGGCAATAAAATTTCTCCAAAGCTGCACCAAAAGAAGGATTGCTTCGCAGGTTGCGGGCGATATTGTTTGCAGTGCACCAATTCGACGGGGCAGGCCGCCCCGTCCGCGGTCGCAATGCGCCTTTCGCAAGGGGCGCTCGCGCCGAAGGACAAGATCACGGAGAAGATGCATGTCGCTTGCAAGCGAAGTCGGTCACTACACCCAGGACGGCCCTCTCGAGGCGCTGACGGGCCCGAGCGTCCAGTCGCTGGAGCGGTTGCTCGATGCCGCCGCCGCCCGGGTGCGGGTGCGGGTGCTCGACGACGGCCGGATCTCCTCGGCGAAGATGGAGGCCGAGCAGCGGGCGACCCACGGGCTGGCGTGGCTTGCGACCTATGTCGAGGCGCTCAAGCAGTTGCACGGCTATGCCGGGCGGCTGCGCGATGCCGGCAGCTTCGGCGAAACCGAAGACCTGACGGTGCGGCTCGCCTTTGCCGAATATCTGGCGCAGATCTTCGGCGGCATTCCGATGAACCAGGGCGAGACCGTGCGGCTTGCCGACCTTGGCCTGCCGCCGCGCGAGGCGGCCGAGTTCCTCGTGCCCGAGATCGAGGCGCTGATCGCCAGCGGCAACACGCCGGAGGTGCGCGCCCGGCTGACCGCGCTGATCCGCCAGCAGGAGGGCGCTTCCGTTTTCGGCGCCACCGGGCTCGACGAGACCTACGAGCAGGTGCGCGAGGAAATGCGCCGCTTCGCCGCCGACAAGGTGCTGCCGCATGCCCATGAGTGGCACCTGAAGAACGATTACATCCCGCTGGAGATCATCACCCAGATGGCCGAGCTCGGCGTCTTCGGCCTGACGATCCCGGAAGACTTCGGCGGGCTCGGCCTTGGCAAGGAGAGCATGTGCGTGGTCTCCGAGGAGCTGAGCCGCGCCTATATCGGCGTCGGCTCGCTCGGCACCCGCTCCGAGATCGCCGCCGAGCTGATCCTGTGCGGCGGCACGGACGAGCAAAAGGGGAAATGGCTGCCGCTCATCGCCTCGGGCGAGGTGCTGCCGACGGCGGTCTTCACTGAACCCAACACCGGCTCGGATCTTGCCTCGCTGAAGACCCGCGCCGTGCGCGAGGGCGATGTCTGGAAGATCTACGGCAACAAGACCTGGATCACCCATCCGGTGCGTGCCGACGTGATGACGCTGCTTGCCCGCACCGACCCGAACGAGAAGGGCTACAAGGGCCTGTCGATGTTCCTGGCGGAAAAGCCGCGCGGCACGGACGCAGATCCCTTCCCCGCGCCCGGCATGTCCGGCGGCGAGATCGAGGTGCTCGGCTACCGGGGCATGAAGGAATATGAGATCGCCTTCGACGGCTTCGAGGTGGCGCATGAAAACCTGCTCGGCCAGGTCGAGGGCCAGGGCTTCAAGCAGCTAATGCAGACCTTCGAGGGCGCGCGCATCCAGACGGCGGCGCGCGCGCTGGGCGTGGCGCAGTCGGCGCTCGATCTCGGCCTGCGGTATGCGCAGGAGCGCGTGCAGTTCGGCAAGCCGCTGATCGACTTCCCGCGGGTTTCCGACAAGCTGGCGATGATGACGGCGGAACTGATGGCGGCGCGCCAGCTGACGTATTTCTCGGCCTGGGAAAAGGACTCCGGCCGGCGCTGCGATCTGGAAGCGGGCATGGCCAAGCTGCTCGGCGCACGCGTCGCCTGGGCGGCGGCCGACAACGCGCTGCAGATCCACGGCGGCAACGGCTTTGCGCTGGAATATGCGATCTCGCGGGTGCTGTGCGACGCGCGCATTCTCAACATCTTCGAGGGCGCTGCGGAAATTCAGGCGCAGGTGATCGCCCGGCGCATCCTCGACGAGCGCGGATAGGCGGCAGGCCGGCCCACGACCGGTCCCGAGCGACACGCAAAAGCGCCCCGCATCGGCCGATGCGGGGCGCTTTTGTGTGTCGGGTGGCGGCGCGTCAGCTCATCGCCATGACGAGCCAGAGCGACAGCGGCGGGAAGGCGATCAAGAGTGCGAGGCGCACGATGTCGGCCATCCAGAACGGCGTCACGCCCTTGAAGATCGTTGCCAGGCTGACATCCTCCAGCACGCTGCGCAGCACGAAGACATTCAGCCCGACCGGCGGAGTGATCAGGCTGATCTCGGTGACCACCACGACGACGATGGCGAACCAGATCAGCACCAGCTCGGGATCGGCGAGCAGGCCGGTGCCGAAATCGAGCT
Source organism: Paracoccaceae bacterium (assembly GCA_002709505.1). GTDB lineage: Bacteria > Pseudomonadota > Alphaproteobacteria > Rhizobiales > Stappiaceae > Stappia. The sequence goes on from PARB01000014.1 coordinate 3,650, forward strand.
CCATCACCAGCGGATAGAACACCGGCACGGTGAGGAGGATCATCGACAGGCTTTCCAGCACGCAGCCGAGCAGCAGATAGACGACGATGATTGCCGCGATCACCAGCCACGGGTTGAGGCCGAGGTCGTAGACGAAGACCGACAGCGCATCCGGAAGGCCAGCGAAATTCACGAAATTGGTGAAGATGTCGGCACCGATGATCAGCGCGAAGATCATCGCGGTCGCCCTGGCGCTTTCGCCGATGGCCTCGCCAAGCGCGCGAAACCCCAGCTTGCCGAAGAGGGCGGAGATCGGCACCGAGGCGCCCGCGCCGATGCCGGCGGCCTCCGTCGGCGTGAAGAAGCCGCCGTAGATCCCGACCATGATGATGGCGAAAAGCATCAGCAGCGCGATCACGCCGAGCGCGTCGCGCGTCGTCAGCGGCTCCAGCTCGGTTGCCGGCGGCGCGAGCTCCGGCTTGCGCCACACCGCGACCTGGACGGCGACGAGATAGAGCAGCAGACCTAGGATGCCCGGAACCACGCCGGCGATGAAGAGCTTGCCGATGTCGGATTCCGTCAGCAGGCCGTAGATGATCAGGATGACGCTCGGCGGGATGAGAATGCCGAGCGTGCCGCCGGCGGCGATGGAGCCGGCGGCGAGACTGTCGGCATAGCCGTATTTGCGCATCGAGGGCATTGCCACCTTGGACATGGTGGCGGCGGTGGCAAGCGACGAGCCGCAGACGGCGGAAAAGCCGCCGCAGGCGATCACCGAGGCCATGGCGAGGCCGCCGCGCATGCGCGCGGTCGCGTGATTGGCGACCGCATAGAGCCCGTGGCTGACGCCGGAGCGGGCCAGCACGTTGCCCATGAAGATGAACAGCGGCACCACCGACAGCGAATAGGCGAGACCTGCGTCGAAGACGAGCGTTCCGGTCATGGAAAGCGTGGCGTCGATGCTGCGCATATAGGCAAAGCCCGCCATGCCGACGAGCGCCATGGCGAAGGCCACCGGCATCTTCAGGAAGATCAGAAGGAGGAGCGCGGCAAAGCCGATCAGCGATTCCGTCATGGGGTGTCCCGGTCAGTCGGCGAGAGGGCGGTAAACGAGGGCGACCCGTCGGGTCACGGCCTGAGCGCGTTGAGGGCCGCGGCAATGGCGCTGATCGCGCAGGCGCCGGCGGCGAGGAAGCCGACGGGCGCAAGCGGGATGGACAGCGAATCGGTGACCGCCCCGTCCTCGGCGAGCCGTGCGGCGTGATCCCACAGCCGCCAGGCGAAGATGGCAAGGACGCCGGCGCTCAAAAGGCCGGTGACCGGGCGCACGATGCGCGCTAGCCGCGGGCCGGCGGCGGCGTCGAGCAGGTCGACCTCGACGTGCTCGCCCCGCGCGGTGGTCAGCGGCAGGGCCAGGAAGATCAGCGAGGCGAGAAAGATCTCGGTCAGCTCATAGGCGCCCGACAGCGGGGCGTTGAACCAGTAGCGCGCCACCACGTCGATGCAGGTGACGAGCGTCAGCGCGACCAGCAGCGTGCCGGCCGCCGCCGTCAGGACGGTTTGCAGGACGCTGCTTGCGGTCCGGCGCGGACGCCGGACCGTTTCGGTGGGGGATGACATCTCGGCGCGGCCTAGAAGCTGACGCCGGTCTGCGCGCGCAGGTCGGCAAGAGCCTTGGCGCCGTCGAAGCCCTGCGCCTTCACCGCTTCGGCCCATTCGGCCTCGTATTTCGCCGCGCGCTCCTTGATGGCGGCGAGCACGACGTCATTGGCCTGATGCACCTCGATGTCGGTCTCCGCGACAAGCTCCGCGCCGCCGGCATCGGCCTGATCCCAGACCTTGCCCGCGCGTTCGGCGAAAGCGGCGCCCGACAGCGCCTCGATGGCGGCCTTGTCGGCGTCCGAGAGCGCGTCCCACTTGGCCTGGTTCATGACCAGGAACCAGGAGGTGTTGTAGATGCCGCCGGGAACCGACATGGAGTATTTGATGTGGTCGGTCAGGCGGAAGGCCTTGAGCGCCTCCATCGGGAAGGTCACGCCGTCGATCACGCCGCGCGACAGCTTCTCGTAGACCTCGCCCGGTCCCATGAACTGGGTGGTGACGCCGAGATCCTGCGCCAGATCGGCGATATAGCCGCCGGGCGTGCGCAGCTTCAGTCCGGAAAAGTCTTCCGCGCTCTCGATCTTGCGCTGGTTGTTGTGCACCAGCCCCGGACCATGGGCGAAGAGCGAGAGCAGCTTGACGCCCTCATGCTCGCCGGCCGCGTCGAGCTCGCCCGTATAGACGTCCCAATAGGCCTTGGAGACGGCCACCGCATTGTCGCCGAGGAACGAGAACTGGCCGATGCGCGAGCGCAGGAAACGGTCGTCCTTGGTGAAGGAATGCAGGCCGTAGGTGATGTCGGCGACGCCGTCGCGGGCGAGATCGAAATGCGCCGGCGGCGCGCCGAGCGGCTTGGCCAGCACGCGCACGCGCACCCGGCCCTCGGTGGCCTTCTCGACGTCACGGCCCCAGGGCTTCATGACGTCGGCGACGATGGGATGCTTCGGCGGCAGCCAGGACGACAGCACCAGCGTGGTCTCGGCTGCGGCCGGCGTCAGCCCCGTGGCGAAGGTGAGCGCGAGGGCCGCGAGCCCGAAGCGCGCGGTTGTTTTCAGAAGTCGCATGGATGTCCTCCCCGTCTGCGACGAAAATTAGTTGCAACTGAAACTTTTCAGAAATGAAGAACCGCGTCAAGTCCGCAGAACGCTACGTCCGTGCCTGTCGCCGGCACGACATCGCGGCGGGGGCGCTCAGGCGCTTGCAGGCGGCGCGCAGCCGTGCATCCAGGTTTCGATCAGCCGGTCGAACAGGCCTTCCTGGGCGCCGGCGTCGGGAAGAGACCCGAGGCTGTGGCCGACGATCATGTGGTAGTAGAACGCCAGAATGCCCTGGGTCACGGTTTCCGGGTCGAGGCCCGGGCGCAGGCGGCCCTCGCCGTCGAGCCGCGCGACGGCGCGCGCGGCATGGGCCTCTATCAGGCCGCAGACCTCAAGGAACTGGCGCGTCCAGGGTCCGTCGTTGAGCGTCGACTGCGACAGGAACAGGCGGGCGAACTCAGGGTCCTCGCGATAGAGCGCCAGCCACGGCCGGAACACCTGCGCGAGATAGCGGGAAGGGAGATCGGTCGCGCTGTCGTCGATGGTTGCGCGCATGTCGGCGCCGAGCGCTTCGAGACGCTGGATCTTCGCCGCGATCAGCAGGCTGGCCTTGTCGGCGAAATGCGCGAAGACAGTCGCCTTGGCGACGCCGGCGCGGGTTGCGACCGCATCGACGCTGGTGGCCTCATATCCGTTGTTTTCGAAAAGATCTCGTGCCGCGGCGAGGATGCGCTCCTGCGTCCGCTTGGTGCGCTGTTGCGGTTTTCCGACCATTGCAGGTATTCCTTCAATAAATGACCGTGGTCAATTTTTATGTTGACCACGGTCAGAAAATAAACGATATCACGATTGACCACGGTCAGAAAATGGTGATTTCAGGAGACCGACATGACCAGACGTATTTTCGTTCTCGATGGACATCCGGGCGGCGACAGTCTGATGGGCGCGATCGCGCAGGCCTATGCCCATGCGGCCGAGGCCGCCGGCAACGAGGTGCGGGTCCTGCGGATCTCGCAAATGAGCTTCGACATCGACATGGAAAGCGGTTTCGGCAGCAACAAGCCGCTGGAGCCTTGCCTTGTGGAGGTGCAGGAGGCGCTGACGTGGTGCGAGCATCTGGTGCTGGCCTATCCGCTGTGGTGGGGCGGGATGCCGGCGAAGCTCAAGGGGCTGATCGACCGGGTTCTGCTGCCCCGTTTCGCCTTTTCCTACGAGAAGGGGAAGGCCTGGCCGGTTCCGCATCTGACCGGACGTACGGCGGAGGTGCTCGTCAGCGCTGATACGCCGGCCTGGTATCTTCGCCTCGTCATCGGCGCGCCCGGCTACAAAGTGATGAAGAGGCAGATCCTGGGCTTTTGCGGCTTCAGGAAGATCCGCTTCCGCACGTTTGCGCCGGTGCACGGGTCCAGCGACCAGGATCGGCGCGGGTTCCTGTCACGGGCCGCGCGCTACGGGCGGGCCGCCTAGGGGGTGGACCGGTTCGCGTCGTCGTCGGCGAACCAGCCGAAGACGGTCAGGTCGAGCGCGCTGTTGGCGATCCGTTCGCGGGTCGTCAAGAGGACCTGTCCGCCGCGATGGCGGTAGAAGCGCAGGGCGTCCTCATTGTCGCGCAGGACCCGGATGGCGAGGCCCGACATGCGCGAGCGCGCGAGCGCGCCGCGGGCGGCATGAAACAGCTCCGTGCCGAAGCCGAGGCCCTGATGGTCGGGCCGGATGTAGAGTTCGTAGATCTCGCCCTCGAAGGGCAATTCGCGCATGCGCGAGCGACCGAATGTGGCATAGCCGGCCGGCGTGCCGGCCACATGCAGGATCTGGATCTGCACGCCGCGCGACAGCGCCGTGCGCCACCATTTCGGCCCGCGCTTGGAGATCATCCGCTCCAGCTCGCGCCCGTCGATGATGCCGCGATAGGTCGCGCGCCAGGCCTCCTCATGCACGGCGGCAAGGGAGACGGCATCGTCTTGGTGCGCGGGGCGCAGGGCAATCAGGCCGAGGCTCATGCACCAATGATACCCCTGATTCCTCCTTCGCAAAAGACGGACGCGGCGAGACGTCCCGAAGGCGGTCGCCGCAACGGCAATCCAGGGCAGACCAGAGCTGAAAACAGGGGAGCCCAAACGGGAAAAGGGCCGGCGTGGAGCCGGCCCTTCCGGTTGCATACGCGACCCTTTCGGGTCCGGGTTCATGAACAGCAAATCCCCGGGGGGCTGGGGGGCTGTTGCGTACCGAGGCTTCGCGTTTCGATGAACCGTTTGCAACGAGTGTAAGCTCGCAGGTCAAGATGGCGCGGTCGGGGCTGTATTGGGGCGAAATCGTGAAATCTGCGCGACCTGTGCGAAGCGGGCGGAAAACGTTGCTTGCCAAAGCGGAAGGCAACGGCCCATCATGACGCCAATGTGAATTTTCGACTGTCGTTTGATCCACGCGTCGGCTGCGTCTGTCGACGCGCAAACGACAGGCGGGCGGGGCGTCCGGAAGGTCTTCGGGCAAATGTCACGACAGGTGTTCGGGCAGGCATTCAGGCGGGAGGCGCAATGAGCGAATTCGACGAGGATGCATCCCGGTTCGCATCGGGGCCGGGAAGCGACGCCCCGTCGCGGGCCGCCTCCGATGGCCCCTTCGGCAGCGGCGGCGGACAGGCGCCGCCGCCTCCCATCGTCGCCTTTCATCGCCGCGAACTGGATCTCATCCTGCGCGTTTACGGACACCGGGTCGCCTCGGGGGAATGGCGCGATTACGCCATCGATCACCTGAAGGATCGCGCGGTGTTCTCCATCTTCCGGCGCGCGTCGGAGATGCCGCTCTATCGCGTCGAAAAGGTCCCCCGCAACGCCCGCCGGCAGGGCGCCTATGCGGTGGTTGGCGCTGGCGGCACGATCCTGAAGCGCGGCGCGGATCTGGCGCAGGTGCTCAAGGTGTTCGAGAAGAAGCGGCACCTGAGCGTCGTGTGATTGCGCCTTGTCCGGCTGTCCCCTGTCATTGCAAACGAGACTGCCGACCCGACGACCGGTCGGGCCGCGTCGTGAGTGGATCGACCGGAACACCGCCTGTGACACTCGTCCGCGCCGCGCAGAGAAAATGCCCAAATTATGTTGATCGGTCGCAAGGGGGACAATCACCCTGAATAGGGGTTTATCGTGAGGCCCTTGCACAAAACCGGGGGGCGGTTCGCATGGTGCCGGCCGCGCATGGATTGCGCGGCCGTTTTGGGTTCACCGGGTGCGGCGCGGCGTCAGAACTTCACGCTGACATTGGCATTGAGTGCGTGCGACGCCGCGCGGGCGCGGTATTCGCCCGAATAGCCGAGGGAGCCGGTGACCTTGCCCGAGGCCGAGGCATAGGTGAGGCCGGCTGTGAGGCGGGCGATATCCCGGCCGATGCCGACCGCGCTGGCGCCCACGGGTGCCCCCAGCATGGTGGTTGCCCGGCTGTCGCCGAGCGTGCCGACCGCGCGGGCATAGCCGAGGTCGAGAACCGGGCGGATGGCGCCGACGGAGGTGCCGATATCCGTGCCCGACAGCCGGATGCCGGCGCCGAGATCGGTCTGCGAGGAGGTCGCCGACGGCGCGGTGAGCGCGAAGGCGCCGGCGCCGGTCTCGCTGGTTGCGCCCAGCCACTGGTGGACGATGCGGGCCTGGGCGTAGGGCTGCAGCGCGGCCATGGCGGTCTGGAAGGTCATGCCGACGCGGGCGTTGCTCCACAGGCCGATGTCCGTTCCCTTCGACGTGCCGGCAAGCGCGCCGGCGCCGCCGCCAGCACCCACGATGCCCGACCGGGTGGTGGAGCTGTCGAAGTGGCTGAGGCCGGCGGCGCCGTCGACGAACCAGCGGTCCATGTCGAGCCCGCCATAGGCAAGCGCATGCAGGCCGGTGGAACTGGTCCTGTTGCCGGCGCTTGAGGTGCGGGTCTCGCTGAAGCCGAGGCCAAAGCCGAAGCGCACGTCCTGCGAGGGACGGAAGTCCATGCCGATCAGCGCGCCGCCGGTGCGGGTGAGCGCCGAGGCGGTGGTGGCGCTCGCCGAGGTCTGCGTCAGGCCTGCGATGGGAGCGGTCCACCAGCGGGTGTTGAAGTCCGTCTTCGGCGCGTCGCCATAGGTGGAGAAGGTGACGGTGCCGCTGTCGTTGCCGGTCCCGCCGGAACCGAGGACGCCGGCGACATCGGCGATCTGGCCCATGGTGCGGCCCTGGCCGTAGACCCCTTGCGAGAAGACCGCACCGGTCTTCGCATCGCGCGTCGAGGTCAGGGCGTCGAGATTGAGAAGGCCCCAGCCGTAGATCTCGTCAATGCCGGCGGCACCGATATCGGTGGCGGTGGCGAAGACGAGCTGGGCGAGGTCGCTTGCCTTGGCATCGGGGAACATCTCGCGGGCGATCGCGAGCGCGCCGCTGACGTGGGCCGAGGCCTGGGCCGTTCCGGACTTTCGTTGATATCCGGTGGAGTTGGATGTCGAATAGATGCCGCCCGAAGAGATATCGTCATCGCCGCCGGGTGCGGAGATACACCAGGTCGCAGCCAGGCCGCAGCGGTTGGAATAGGCAGTGATTTCGCCGGTCTGGCCGACGGCGGTAACCGCCATCCAGTGCCCCTTCAACTCGGGATAGAGATGGGGGAGGCCGGCCTCGAGTTTCACGCTGGCATCGCCGTTGTCGCCTGCGGACCACACGTAGATGCTCCCGGCGTCAACACCGCGCCTGATGGCTGCGAGCGTGTGGCTTCGGTCGGTCTCGAAAAAGTGGCGAACGCTATCCAGTGCTGTGCCGGAGGAGGGCATTGTCTGCGTCGATCCCCAGGCGTTGTTGTAGAATTCGATGCCGTTGAGGCGACCGTGATCGAAGAGGCCGGCGGCGATGAAGTCGATCCGGCTCATGTCGATCGTGGGGCTGCCGCGCGTCGTCAGCTGAAGCGCGGACACCTGGGCGCCATAGGCGACGCCGACCATGCCGGTGCCGTTGCGGTTTGCGGAGATGATACCGGCCAGATGGGTGCCCTGACCGAATGCGTCGATGCCGTCGCTGGCTCCTCCGTCGTAACCGTTCATCGAGATCGGGCTCAGCCGTCCCGCGAGATCTGGGTGAAACCGGAAGATGCCTGAATCCACAATGCCGACCGTCACGCCGGCACCGGTATAGCCGCGATCGTGCGCCGCCTTGGCGCCGGTCATGCCGAGGCCCCATTGCGCATCATATTCCGGGTCCGCCTGAGCCGCGCCGGCGAGCAGGATGGCACCAAGGGCGGTTCCGGCGAGGCTGCCCGCCCGGCGACCGGAAAGGCCGCGTCGGGAATGGTTCGATTGGAAAAATACCTTTGACATATGTCCTCGCCACTTGGGGAAAATGCCCAAGGTATGGCGAGCCGTCGCAAGGGGGACAATCACCCTGAATAGGGGTTTATCGTGAGGCCCTTGCACAAAACCGGGGGGCGGTTCGCATGGTGCCGGCCGCGCATGGATTGCGCGGCCGTTTTGGGTTCACCGGGTGCGGCGCGGCGTCAGAACTTCACGCTGACATTGGCATTGAGTGCGTGCGACGCCGCGCGGGCGCGGTATTCGCCCGAATAGCCGAGGGAGCCGGTGACCTTGCCCGAGGCCGAGGCATAGGTGAGGCCGGCTGTGAGGCGGGCGATATCCCGGCCGATGCCGACCGCGCTGGCGCCCACGGGTGCCCCCAGCATGGTGGTTGCCCGGCTGTCGCCGAGCGTGCCGACCGCGCGGGCATAGCCGAGGTCGAGAACCGGGCGGATGGCGCCGACGGAGGTGCCGATATCCGTGCCCGACAGCCGGATGCCGGCGCCGAGATCGGTCTGCGAGGAGGTCGCCGACGGCGCGGTGAGCGCGAAGGCGCCGGCGCCGGTCTCGCTGGTTGCGCCCAGCCACTGGTGGACGATGCGGGCCTGGGCGTAGGGCTGCAGCGCGGCCATGGCGGTCTGGAAGGTCATGCCGACGCGGGCGTTGCTCCACAGGCCGATGTCCGTTCCCTTCGACGTGCCGGCAAGCGCGCCGGCGCCGCCGCCAGCACCCACGATGCCCGACCGGGTGGTGGAACTGTCGAAGTGGCTGAGGCCGGCGGCGCCGTCGACGAACCAGCGGTCCATGTCGAGCCCGCCATAGGCAAGCGCATGCAGGCCGGTGGAACTGGTCCTGTTGCCGGCGCTTGAGGTCCGGGTCTCGCTGAAGCCCAGGCCAAAGCCGAAGCGCACGTCCTGCGAGGGACGGAAGTCCATGCCGATCAGCGCGCCGCCGGTGCGGGTGAGCGCCGAGGCGGTGGTGGCGCTCGCCGAGGTCTGCGTCAGGCCTGCGATGGGAGCGGTCCACCAGCGGGTGTTGAAGTCCGTCTTCGGCGCGTCGCCATAGGTGGAGAAGGTGACGGTGCCGCTGTCGTTGCCGGTCCCGCCGGAGCCGAGGACGCCGGCGACATCGGCGATCTGGCCCATGGTGCGGCCCCGGGCGTAAGTCCCTTGCGAGAAGACCGCACCGGTCTTCGCGTCGCGGGTCGAGGTCAGGGCGTCGAGATTGAGAAGACCCCAGCCGTAGATCTCGTCGATGCCCACTGCACCGATATCGGTGGCGGTGGCCAGCACGAGTTCTGTGAGTCGGCTTCCCGGTGCGTCGGGGAACATCTGCCGGGCGATGGCCAGTGCGCCGGTCACATGCGGCGCGGCCATGGAGGTGCCCGACATGCGGACATAGGTGCCGTCGTTCGCGGTGGAATAGATGCCGCCGGTGTCCTCGTCGTCATCGCCGCCGGGCGCGGAGATGCACCAGGTGGCGGCGACGCCGCAGCGATTGGAATAGGGCGCGATCGCACCGTCCTGCCCGAGGGCGGTCACCGCGATCCAGTGCCCCTTCAGTTCGGGATAAAGGTGGGGGAGGCCCGACTCGACCGAAACGCTCGAAAGGCTGTCGTTTCCGGTGGCCCAGACATAGACATTTCCGGCCGCAATGCCGCGTTCGACGGCCTGGAACATGAGCGGGTAGGTGGTGTCGAAATACAGGCGCGCGGCGTCCAGATCCGGACCGCTCCACGGCATCATTTCGTCGGAGCCCCACGAGTTGTTGTAGAACTCGATGCCATTTGCGAGCCCGAAATCGAAGAGCCGTCCGGCGGTCTCGTCCAATGTGTCGTCGTCGAGCAGGTCGGTTCCGTAGTCGGCAAGCTGAAGCGCCGAGATCCGGGCGTCCGGCGCCACGCCAAGCATGCCGATCCCGTTGCGCTCGGCCGCGATGATGCCGGAGACATGGGTGCCGTGTCCCTCGACGTCGATCCCGTCGGACGCGGATCCCGAAGGGCCGTTCATGTTGATCGGGCTGAGGTTGGCGATCAGGTCGGGATGCAGCGCATAGACGCCGCTGTCGACGACGCCGACGGTGACGCCGGCGCCGGTATAGCCGCGATCATGCGCCGCCTTGGCCCCGATCATGCCAAGGCCCCACTGGGCATCATATTCCGGATCCGCCTGGGCGACGCCGGCAAGCAGGACGGCGCCGAGGGCGGTTCCCGCGCGCAGAGAGCTGCGACCGACAGCATCAAGGAGTGGGAAAAGCGGGAGACGATGAAACCGGTTTACGCAGGACATGGCACGACAATCTCTGGATGAAGAATACCGGCGATAGTGTCTGGGTCCCTTCGGGGGGTCAATCGCCCGTCAGCGATATCCCGTCACAAAGGACGTGACCGGACACGGCGGGGGGACTGATTTGAAATGACTTTCCAGAGCGAAAGACTTCCACGTGCGCGGCCGGTCGGTGGCGCGGCAGCCCGCGCAAAAAGAAAGGGCGCGGAAGTGTCTCCCGCGCCCTGACCGTTTTTCATGCGGCCTCAGAGGCCCGCCCGCGATTACTCGCGGTTGCCGAAGAGCTGCAGCAGCATGAGGAAGAGGTTGATGAAGTCGAGGTAGAGACGCAGCGCGCCCATGATCGACTTCTTGGTGGCCACTTCCGCACCGTCGTTGCCGTCGTACATTTCCTTGATCTGCTGCGTGTCGTAGGCGGTGAGGCCGGCGAACACGAGGACGCCGATCACGGAGATGGCGAACTGCAGGGCCGAAGAGGCCAGGAAGATGTTGACGATCGACGCCAGGATGATGCCGATCAGGCCCATGAACAGGAACGATCCCCAGCCCGACAGGTCCTTCTTCGTCGTATAGCCGTAGAGGCTCAGCGCGCCGAAGGAAGCGGCGGTGATGAAGAACACCCGTGCGATCGAGCCGCCGGTGTAGACCAGGAAGATCGACGACAGCGACACGCCCATGAGTGCGGCATAGACCCAGAAGGTGGTCTGCGCGGTGGAGGCGCTCATCGACTGGATCTTGAAGCTGAGGAAGAACACCATGGCGAGCGGCGCGAGCATGACCACCCACTTGAGCGGGCTGCCGTAAAGCGTCGCGCCAAGCTGGGTCAGCATGATGCCGTTGCCGAACTGGGCGGCGGCCTGCGACGGATCCTGCGTCGTCGCCATCCAGGCGGTTGCGAGCGCCAGAATGCCCGTGAGGCCGAGGCCGAGGGCCATGTAGTTGTAGACGCCCAGCATGTAGGCGCGAAGGCCCTCGTCATAGACGCCGGCCCCTGCGCGCGCGCCGGCCGCCGTATACCCTAAGTTGGAATTGCGGTCGAAGGTCGACATCGAAATCCTCTCCATCCTCTCGTGATCCGTCCGCGCTATCCGCGTCGGCGGGCGATTGCCCCTGTAAAACACCGGTGTCCTGACCCGCGCGGGCAGATTATCCCGCCCAAATCGCGCCAAAAACGGCGGATTACGTACAAGTCCTGTTGAATATGGGCGTTGGGGAACGCCCGAACAAGGTGCAATCGAACCAAAACACATTACCGATCTGTCATGAACGGCAAAGGGTAAACGGGCCGCAAACGCGGCCCGCATCGGTTGTTTTTATTTCATCGCCTTGAGGCGCGAGGCGATCTGCCGGTCGCAGGTGCCGCCCGGCCAGCGCACGATCTCCTCGCGGGCGAAGTCCAGGATCTCCTTCTTGGGATCGACCATGGTCTCCGGCGTGACGCCCGGCTTGAACCACTGCAGCACGGCATAGTCGCCGCCGGCATCGGTCAGGAAGGCGATCGGCTTGCCGTTCTCGACGATGCCGAGACGTCCGACGCGCACCGGGGTCACCTCCACTTCGGTCGTGGTGCCGTCGATGGTCATCTTCGACTTCGACAGGCGCAGCGACTTGAAGGCGGCGGCGGTGGTGCCGGTCCAGCGGCCGAACAGGCGCTCGCCCTTGTTTTCCACCGACAGGCAGGAGTTCTTGTAATTGGGGATCGACAGGCGTTCGGCCGGATGTTCCACCGGCTCCGCGCCCTTGGCGAAGGTGGTGAACTTCATCTCGTGCTCGCCGGTGCGATAGACGCGGATCTGGACCGGATCATAGGTCGCCTGTCCGATGCGGCGTGTCAGGAAGTCGAACTGGTTCTGGTCGTTCGTGCCGGCCTTGCGATAGAGCCAGCGCGCCGGCAGGCCGTTTTCGAAAACAAGCCAGTCGCTCACGACCAGACCCTGGGGCCCTTGCGGCTCGTTTACCTGCCATACGCCGGTGTGAAAGGGCGATTCCGCTGCGCCCGGGGTTGCCGTGCCGGCCAGGGCGGCGGAGCCGATCGCAAGCGCCAGCGCGGCGCTCTTCAGGTTGAAAAGGATCATTAAAACGTGTCTCCGGGTCTTGTCCTCTTGGCGGGGCGCGCGCCTCGCATACAGGAGGGACAATATCCATCCACGCGTAAAATGGCACCCTTGCCGGCCGATTTCCTGTCCCGGGTGTGGATGGCGCGGCTCAAAGGTTGCGCAGCACCGGGGCGGGCTTGCGGCCGAGCACCCGCCAGGTGCCGATCAGCCCGAAGCCGACGGTGAGGACGAGCGCCGCAATCGCCGCGCCGATAGCGGTCGCCGGCAGGAAGGTGAACTGGCTGTCCATCACCTGCACGAGCACGAAGGAGGCCGCAAGCGCGCCGGCAATGACCGCGAAGGTCGCGGTCACCAGCCCAAGCGCTGCATATTCGATCACGAAGCTCGCGATCAGCCGCGCCCGCGTCGCGCCGAGGGTCTTCAGGATCACCGCGTCATAGACCCGGTGCCGGTGGCCGGCGGCCAGGGCCCCGCCCAGCACCAGCACGGAGGAGACCAGCGTGACCGAGGCGGCGGCGCGGATCGCCCAGGCGAGCTGTTCCACCAGCGCGTTGACCTGCGCGATCGCGTCCTTCACCCGAATGGAGGTCACGGTCGGGAATTCATTCGCCACCGTCTTGAGCAGGGCAAGTTCCGCGTCGCGGGTGCCGCCGTCGGGATAGGTCAGCGTGCGCAGGTGGGTGTGCGGCGCGCCGGCGAAGGTGTTGGGGGAAAACACCATGACGAAATTGATCGAGAGCGATTCCCAGTCGACACGGCGGAAATTGGCGATCTCCGACGTGATGTTGCGGCCAAGCACATTGACCGTCACCGTGTCGCCGATCTTCAGCCCGAGTTCGCCGGCGACTTCGCTTTCGAAGGACACGAGGTTCTTGCCCGTATGGTCGGCCTCCCACCACTCGCCTTCTGTCAGCGTGCTGCTCTCGGGCAGACTGTCCGCATAGGTGATGCCGCGGTCGCCGCGCAGGGCCCAGCCGCCACCTCGCGGCGTCTCGATCTCCGAGCTCGGCACACCGTTGATGGCGGCGATCCGCCCGCGCAGCATCGGCGCGCCGTCGATGGCGGCGTCGGGCGCCTCGCGCGCAAGCAGCGCGTCGAAGGCATCGCGCTCGCTGTTTTGCACATCGAGGAAGAAGAAGCTCGGCGCCTCGCGGGCAATCGTCGCGCCAAGCTCGCGGCGCAGGTTGCCGTCGATCAGCGCCAGCGTCACCAGAAGCGACAGGCCGAGGCCGAGCGACAGCACGACGGAGGGGGTCAGCGCGCCGGGGCGATGGATGTTGCCGAGCGCCAGCCTGAGCTCCGCGCCGCGCGGACGCGGCAGGCGCCGGGCGCCGGCCATGATGGCGCGCGCGATCAGGGACAAAAGCAGGAAGACGGAGGCCGTCGCGCCGACATAGACCATCGAGATGCGGGTGTCGCCGGACAGCCAGATGGCCAGCGCGGCGAGCACGCCGACCGCAAGCGCTGTGCCGGCAATGTAGCGCTTGCGCGGCCAGCGGTGGCGGGTGCTGACGTCGTCGCGAAAGAGCAGGCGCGGCGGCACGTCATGCGCGCGCCCCAGGGGCCAGAGCGCGAAGGCAAGCGCGGTCAGCGCACCGTAAAGGACGCCAAGGCCAAGCTCGGCCGGATAGATCGAGGCGATCGCCTGCACCGGCAGGATGGTCGCGAGGAAGCCTTGCGTCGCGAAAGGGATCGCCGCGCCGAGCACGAGGCCGCAGGCGATGCCCAGCCCCGTCAGCATCAGGATCTGGATCAGATAGACGCGGAAGACGAAGCCGCCATCGGCGCCGACACAGCGGAAGGTGGCGATCACCGGACGCTTGGCATCGAGGAAGGAGCGCACCGCATTGGCAACGCCGACGCCGCCGACGAGCAGGGCGGTCATGCCGACGAGGCTGAGAAACTGGGCGAGGCGGCCGATGTTGCGCTGGAGGCCGGGGGCGGCATTGGCGCGCGAGCGGATGCGCCAGCCGGCTTCCGGGAAGGCTTCCTCTGCTTCCTCGACGATGGCGTCGAGCCGGTCGGGTGCGTCGAGGCGGACCCGGTAGTTCTGGCGGACAAGGCTGCCCGGCTGCACCAGTCCGCTGGCGTCGATGGCCGCGTTGGCGACGATCACCCGCGGGCCGAAGTTCAGCCCGTCGCTGAGGCGGTCCGGCTCGACCTCGATGGTGTCGGAGACCGTCAGCGTGGCGCGGCCAAGGGTAAAGCTGTCGCCGACCGAAAGCCCCAGACGCACCAGAAGCTCGCGTTCGACCACCGCGCCGAAAGTCTCGCCGTCTCGCGCCAGGGCGGTGTCGAGGGCGCCGCCGGCCGTCAGGCTCATTTCGCCGAACAGCGGATAGGCATCGTCGACGCCCTTGACCTCGACCAGCGTCTGTTCGCCGGTTGCCGGCGCGCGCGCCATGGCGCGCAGCGTGGCGATCCGCGACACGGCGCCGAGGCTTTCCAGATAGGCGTATTCTTGTTGCGTGGCCTCGCGGTGGATCAGGCGGAACGACAGGTCGCCGCCGAGGATGGTGGTGCCTTCAGCAGCGATGCCCTCCACGAGAGAGCGGGAGACGGAGGTAACGCCGGAAATGGCGGCAACGCCAAGCGCGATGCAGGCGATGAAGATGTAGAAGCCCTTCAGGCCGCCGCGCATCTCGCGCAGCGCGAAGCGGAAGGCCAGCGCAAGGCCGGGGCGGGACGCGGGCGCCTGCCCGGCGACGAAAGCCGTCATGCCTCAGGCTCCCTGCGTTTCGGCGGCGCGCGTCTCGACCGTCTCGATATGGCCTGAGCGGACGCGGATCGCGGTGTCGCAGCGCTTTGCCAGTCCGGCGTCATGGGTCACCAGCACCAGCGTCATGCCGCGCTCGCGGGTGGCCTTGAACATCAGTTCCACGATCTGTGCGCCGGTCTTTTCGTCCAGGTTGCCGGTCGGCTCGTCCGCCAGAAGCAGCGGCGGGCGGGTCACCAGCGCGCGGGCGATGGCGACGCGCTGCTGCTCGCCGCCCGACATTTGCGCCGGATAATGGTCGACACGGCTTTCCAGTCCGACGGCGGCAAGCTCGGCGCGCGCCGCTTCGAAGGCATCGGCATGGCCGGCGAGTTCCAGCGGAACGGCGACGTTTTCCAGCGCGGTCATGTTGGGAATGAGGTGAAACGACTGGAACACGATGCCGATGGAACGGCCGCGAAAGCGGGCGAGTTCGTCTTCCGACAGGCGGGTGAGATCCGCGTCGCCGATCGTCACCGATCCGCTGTCGGCGCGTTCCAGCCCGGCCATGACCATCAGCAGCGTCGACTTGCCGGAGCCGGACGGGCCGACGATGCCGACGGTCTCGCCGGCGGCGATGTCGAGGCCGACACCTTTCAGGATGTGGACGCGGCCGGCATCGTGACCCAGGCTGAGATGAACGTCCCGGAGTGAAATCAGCGGGGCCGGGTCTGGTCGGTCGGTCATGCACTACCCTATATACTGCTGGATGAACCAAGCTGGGGGTCGAACGGAGCGCCAGGCGCCTCCGCAAATCGGGCGGTTCGATCCGTTCGATATGGGTCCCTACGAAGACGACGTCCAGAGGATCAGTCCCGGTGATACGATTTGATACAGTTTTCCGTGCCCTTGCCATTGTCGCGGCGCTGACCGGGGTGGCCCGGGCGGAGGGGGACACGCTGAAGATCGTCGCGCTCGGCGACAGCCTGACGGCCGGCTATCAGCTGCCGCCCGAAGCCGCCTTTCCGGTGCAGCTGGAAGCCGCGCTCCGGGCGCGGGGACACGCGGTCGAGGTGGTCAATGCGGGTGTGTCGGGTGACACGACGTCCGGCGGACTGGCACGGCTCGACTGGTCGGTTGGGGAGGATGCGGACGCGGTGATCGTCGAGCTTGGCGCCAATGACGCGCTGCGCGGCGTGCCGGTTGCCTCCGTGCGCGAGAACATCGAGGCGATCGTTGCACGGCTCGATGAACGTGGTCTGCCGGTGCTTGTCGCCGGCATGCGCGCCCCGCGCAACATGGGCGAGGACTATGCGGCGGCGTTCGACGCGGTCTTTCCCGATGTTGCGGCGAAATACGATGCGCTGCTCTATCCCTATTTCCTGGAAGGCATTCCGCTGTCGCGCGAAACCGTTCTGCCCGACGGCATGCATCCGACGCAAAAGGGCGTGGCGCTGATCGTGGAAGGGATCCTTCCCAAGGTCGAGGCGCTGATCGAGCGGGCGCGGACCGACAATTCGTAATTTCGATCTTCCGCAAGTCGTCTGCTTGACCGGGGCGTGTCACCTGCGCCAAATTCCCGCAACCTTTCAGGCCTCCCGTTCGAGGCCGCTCCGTCTCCGGCCCCTTAAGAAGAAAGAAATCGCATGGAAAAGCGCCGTCTTGGACGCACGGACCTTCACGTTTCCAGCCTGTCGCTGGGAACCATGACCTTTGGCGAGCAGAACACGGAAGCCGAGGGCCATGCCCAGATGGACATGGCGCTCGAGCATGGCGTCAACCTGTTCGACGCCGCCGAACTCTATCCGATCCCGCCCAAGGCGGAGACCCAGGGGCGGACCGAGGAAATCATCGGCAGCTGGATCAAGGCGCGGGGCAACCGCGACAAGGTCGTGCTCGCCACCAAGATGGTCGGGCGCAGCGCCAACACCTGGTTCCGCGACGGCGGCGTGACGGCGAACCTCAGCCGCGCCAATGTCGAGGAGGCGGTCGACAAGAACCTGAAGCGCCTGCAGACCGACTATATCGATCTTTACCAGATCCACTGGCCGGACCGTGCGGTCTCGGGCTTCGGGTCCAATCCGACGATCTGGCAGGCGCCCAAGCCGGTCGATGACGAGGTACCGATCGAGGAAACGCTGTCGGCGCTCGCCGATCAGGTCAAAGCCGGCAAGATCCGCCATATCGGCCTGTCCAACGAAAGCGCCTGGGGCACGATGACCTGGCTGGCGACGGCCGAGCGCCTCGGCCTGCCGCGCGTGGTCTCGATCCAGAACGCCTATTCGCTGGTGAACCGGACCTATGAGGTCGGGCTGGCCGAGATCGGCCTGCGCGAGGATGTCGGGCTGCTGGCCTATTCGGCGCTGGCGCAGGGCTATCTCACCGGCAAGTATCGCGATGGCGCACTGCCGGCCGGCGCGCGCAAGACGCTGTTCGACCGGCTCAACCGCTACGAGAAGCCGGGCGCGGAAGAGGCGATCAACGCCTACCTCGACCTCGCCGCGGAGCTCGGCATCGCGCCGTCGCAGCTGGCCATCGCCTTCGCGCGTTCGCGCAGCTTCATGACCTCGGTGATCCTGGGCGCGACCTCGCTGGCGCAGCTGGAACACGATCTCGCCTCGCTCGAAGTGACGATCACGCCGGAAATCGAGAAGAAGATCACCGCGATCTTCCAGAAGCACGGCTCGCCCTGCCCGTACCCGGCGGGCGGACGCCGGCGATTCGCCGGGCGCGGGCAGGGGTAGAACCCGGCTCCCGCCCGGTCGCCGGTGGCACGTCGGCGGTCCCAGGGGTTTGATCTTTTTCGGATTTTCTTTTTTGGTTGCGAAGCGGGGCGTTTCCCTGTCGTGATGGGGCATCGGCGACAGAGGAGGGTATCCCATGCCTCGACTGTTCACCGGGCTTGAGATTTCCTCCCAGACGGGTCTCATGCTCTCCCTGCTACGCGGCGGCCTGCGCGGCGCCCGCTGGATCGACCCCGAAAATTACCACATCACCTTGCGCTTCATCGGCGATGTCGACGATCCGACCGCCGACGAGATCGCCGATGCGCTGGCGCGCATCCGCCGCGATTCCGTCGAGATCCGCATCGACGGCCTCGGCTCTTTCGGAAACGGCAAGCCCCATGCGGTATGGGCGCGGGTCGAGCCGAACCGGGCGCTGATGGAGCTGCAGGGCGAGCAGGAGCGCATCCTGCAGCGGCTGCGCCTGCCGGCGGAGCGGCGCAAGTATATTCCCCATGTAACTCTGGCGCGGTGCCGCAGCGCGACCAATCAGGACGTCGCGCGCTGGCTGGCGGAGCACGGCGGCTTCCAGGTGCCGGCCTTCACCGCCGCGCGGTTCGTGCTGTTTTCCTCCCGTGCCAGCACGGGCGGCGGGCCCTATCTGGTGGAGGAGGCCTATCCGCTGTCGGCCCGTGGCGGCGTGGAGCGCGACTTCGATGCGGATGCCTTCGCCGGCCATGACTTTCGCTAGTCATCCGGCTGCGGTCATGGCCTAGCACTTAAGGTGCAGCGCACAATTTCCGGCTTGCCTTTGGGCGTGGCGCTTGCGATACAGCGCGCCAACGACCAATCGAGGAGCTTGATCCATGCGCATCGACGCCGTGCCGATCGGCAAGAACCCGCCCGAAGACATCAATGTGATCGTTGAGGTCTCGGTCGGTGGCGAGCCGATCAAATACGAAATGGACAAGGATGCGGGCGCGATGTACGTCGACCGCTTCCTGTACACGCCGATGCGGTATCCTGGAAACTACGGCTTCGTGCCGCACACGCTGTGCGGCGACGGCGACCCGGTGGACGTGATCGTCGCCAACCAGCGTCCGATCGTGCCCGGTGCGATCATGAACTGTCGTCCGATCGGCGTGCTGTTCATGGAAGACGAGGCCGGCATGGACGAAAAGCTGATCGCCGTGCCCTCCTCCAAGCTGACCAAGCGCTACGACAATGTGCTGCACTTCGAGGACCTGCCGGCGATCACCGTCGAGCAGATCAAGCACTTCTTCGAGCACTACAAGGATCTGGAGCCCGGCAAGTGGGTCAAGATCACGGGCTTCGGCGGCCCGGATGACGCCAAGCGCATCATCCGCGAATCGATCGAGCGCGAGAACGCCCGCAAGGGCTGAGCACCGCGACATCGCCGCCGTTCACGATCGAAAGGCCGGGAGCATCCGCTTCCGGCCTTTTGCTTTTGCGCTGGGGACCCTAGCCGTGGGCGAGCTGCTCGCGGACGAGCCGGCAGACGGCGTCGGGGATTTCCAGATGCGGCATGTGGCCGACGCGCTCGAACACATGGGTGGCGACCTCGCCCGGCAGCTTGTGCGACTGGCGCGTCGGCAGGACGCGGTCCTGCGTGCCCCAGACGATCTTGACCGGAACATTCAGCCCGGCCAGCGCATCGCGCGGCAGCACCTTCTGGGTCTTGCCGTCGACCAGATGCTCGACGATGGCCATCAGCGCCTCGCGGGCGCCGGGGCGGGCGCGGGTCTCCGCGGCGTGACGGGCGATGGCGCGGGGAAGGTCGAACTCCCAGCCGAAGAACTGCTCCAGCAGCATTTCCAGCTCGCCCGCCTCCGTCGCCGCTGCATAGCGGCGCAGCAGGCGGTGGTTGACCTCGAAGCCGAAGCCGCCCGGTGCCAGCAGGGTCAGGCTCGCGATCCGCTCGGGCGCCTTGAGGGCGACGAGCACGGCGGTGGCGCCGCCCATGGAATGGCCGACGAGGTGGACTTTCTCCAGCCCCAGCGCGTCGAGCGATCCGCGCACGGCGCGGGCCGCGATCCCCGCGCCGCCGATCTCCGGCCAGTCGAGCGCGCGCCCGTGTCCCGGCAGGTCGAAGGCCAGGATGCGGCGATGGAGGGCCAGTGGCGCCTGCACCAGCGACCAGCCGGTGGCATCGCCGCCAAATCCGTGCAGCAGCACCACGGGCGCGCCCGGGCCGTCCGGCCCGCTTTCGGTGAACGGCAGGCAGCCCGCCGGCGTCTGCGAAACCATGCAATGTCTCCTGTTTCCAACCGTGCGGCCTTGTTGCCACAGGTGTTGCCGCGAGGCGAGCGGAAACCCCGTTCCGCCAGCGACCGGGCCGTGAACGGGGCAGCGACTTGGGCGAGGGCGCTTGACAGGCACAGGCCGGCGCAGCACAAGATCCCGACTGGAATTAAATCGATTGAAATTTGCGAGGTTTGGAGTGGCGGATCTTCTGTGCTTCGGCGAGGCCATGGTCGAGTTCAACCAGACGCAGGCCGGCGGGCCCTATGTGCAGGGCTTTGGCGGGGACACGTCGAACGTGGCGATCGCCGCCGCGCGGCAGGGGGCATCCGCCGGCTGCATCGGTGCGACCGGAGACGATGTCTTCGGCGATCTCCTCCATGAGTTGTGGCGGGCCGAGGGTGTCGACGCGACCGAAATTGCGCGGCGCACGGACGCGCCGACGGGGATCTATTTCGTCACCCACGGGCCGGACGGGCATGTCTTCACCTACCGCCGGGCGGGATCGGCGGCGAGCCTCGTCACGCCGCAGGACCTGCCGCGCGCGGCGCTGGAACAGGCGTGCATCCTGCATGTTTCGGCGATCAGCCAGGCGATTTCGGCCAGCGCCTGCGATGCGGTGTTCGAGGCGATCGACATCGTGCGCGCCGCCGGCGGGCGCGTCTCCTATGACACCAACCTGCGCCTGAAGCTCTGGCCGCTCGCAAGGGCGCGGGCGATCGTTGCCGAAACCGCGGCCATGGCCGATATCGTGCTGCCCGGTCTCGACGATGCCCGGCTGCTGACCGGGCTGGACACGCCCGAGGACATCGCCGCGCATTATCTTGGCGCCGGCGCGAAACAGGTGGCGCTGACGCTGGGGGCCGAGGGCGTTCTTTATGCCGATGCGCAGGGCCTCACGCGGATTGCGCCGCACAGCGTTGCGGCAGTCGATGCGACCGGGGCGGGGGATGCCTTCGACGGGGCGTTCCTGGCGGAAATTCTCGCCGGGGCCGACGGGGTTTCGGCGGCCCGTCATGCCAATGCGGCGGCAGCACTCGCGGTCTGCGGCTACGGCGCTGTTGCGCCGTTGCCACAGCGCGCGGACGTCGTGGCGTTTCTGGAGCGCGGATCGCTGCCGGCGGACGGCCGTTCATAGTATTCTTACCGGCGATGCCGCAGGGTGGCAGCGGGTGCCGCCGGCGGGGCGGCGGAATGCGGTTGGCTCGTCTCGGTAGGGACGGCGGCGAGAGCGCGGTGAGGATGACGATGCGGATTTTCGGACTGATGATGATGGCCGTGGTGGCCACGGCGATGACGCTTGGCCAGGCGTCGGCGGTGACGGAGCGCTATTACGATCCGACCAGCCGCAGCTGGCAGACCTACAAGATCACGCCGGAGGCGGCCGGCAAGATCGTGCGCGAGAAATACAAGCGCACCACCGTGCGCTACCGGACCTCGGAAAAGCCGGGGTCGATCATCGTCGACACCGACGACCGCTATCTCTATTTCGTGCTGCCGGGCGGCAAGGCCGTGCGCTACGGCATCGGCGTCGGCCGCGAGGGCTTCGGCTGGCAGGGCAAGGAAAAGATCACCCGCAAGGCCAAGTGGCCGAGCTGGACGCCGCCGCAGGAAATGATCGTGCGCGAGCGCAAGAAGGGCCGCAACCTGCCGAGCTTCATGCCGGGCGGACCGAAGAACCCGATGGGCGCGCGGGCTCTCTATCTCGGCTCCACCGAATACCGCATTCACGGCACCAACGAGGACTGGTCGATCGGCCGCGCGGTCTCGTCGGGCTGCATCCGCATGCTCAACGAGGATGTGGAGGATCTCTACAACCGCGTCAGCATCGGCGCCCGCGTCACGGTGCTTTGAGCGCCGTTTCGCTGAGCGCGTAAAGCTCCACCGGGGTTGAAAAGCCGTCGAGCGGAAACCGCCCGGCGGCGCGAAAGCGCTCCGGTGCCTGATCGGCGATTTCGGCGGTGACGAGGACCTCGGTATCGAGGCGCTTCGTCATCGCCTCGATACGCGCCGCGGCGTTCACGGTCGGGCCGATGACGGAAAACGTCAGACGCTCGGCGACGCCGATGTTTCCGAACATCACCCGGCCCGAGGACAGCGCGATGCCGCAGCCGAGCGGATGCGGCGTTTGCTTGCGCGCCGACGCCAGCCGCCGGCGCACCTCGGCGACGGCGTCCATGGCGTTGCCGGTTGCCGCCTGAAGTCCCAACTCGTCCATCGGGAACACCGCCAGCACCGCATCGCCGATGAAATCCAGCACCTCGCCGCCATGGGCGATCACCGCGCCGGCGGTCGCCTCGAAATAGGCGTTGAGATGCGTGAGATAATCGTCGGGCGCCAGCCGGTCGGCGAGCGCCGTCGATCCGCGCAGGTCGCTGTAGAAGATCACCGCATCCAGCGCCTCTCCGTCGCCGTGGCGAATGCGCCCGGAGATCACCTGCCCGCCGGCGCGCTTGCCGAGATAGGTTTCGGCGATGGTGCGGGCAATGCGGGACTGGACATTGGCCCGGCAGGCAAGTGCCAGGCGCATCTGCAGATAGTCGATCCGGTCGACGACCTCGTCGGAAAATCCGCCCGGCGTCCTGGTGCTCCAGGTGACGATGATGCCGGAGACGTCGAAGGGGTTCGATCTCGGCAGGTCGAAGGGCGTCGAGATCACGAGATAGTCGGTGAAACCCTGATCGCGCAGTCCCGCCAGCATCGGAAATTCCAGCGGGGCGTTGCCATCGGCGAGCCGCCGGCGCATGCGCGTCTCGCGCGAGGACAGCAGCGCGCGGATCGGGCTTTGCAGCCAGTCATCGGTATCGGGCTGGTCGTGGGTGTGCAGCCCGTGGGCGACGGTCTCGCCCGGCAGCCACAGCGCGGTTTCCGCCTCGATCAGCGGATGCAGCGTCGACCACGACAGCAGCGCCCGGTCGACGTCGATGCCGGCGGCCCGCATGCGCTCGCAGGTGCCGGCGAACATCGCGCCAATGTCCGGCTGGCCGAGCGCCTCGCGGATCAGCCAGTCCTCGATGTTCTCGATTTCGGGGGTCGTGCGCATGCGGGCCTCCTCGTCGCGAGGGACTGTGCGTCCCGCAGCGTCATTGGTAGCGCGCCGCGATCCGGCCGATCAAGGAGGTCGGTGGAAAGGGCGCGTCGGTATCGACACCGGCGCGGCGCCACATCTCGTTGTAGCAATGCAGGAAGGCCGTGTCCGGCCCAAGCCGGGTGCGCGGCGACAGCAGTGCCTTCGGGCAGTCCCAGTAATTGACCGGATTGGCGACGCGGGCGGCCATCAGCGGCGGCGCGAGCGCGCGCCATTGGGTCACCAGCGTGGTGAGGAGCTTCGGACCGCAATCGCCCCATTCCAGCCGGGCGGGGTCATATCCCTCGCAAAAGCGGAAGGCGAGGTCGATGACGTCGCCCCGTCGCGGAGCGGGATGGAAGATGACGTTGTTGTTGATCCACACCCGGCGTTGGCCCCTGACGCGTTCGGTGGCCAGAAAGCCGTCCGGTGCGGCCAGCCGCAGCCGGGCCGCAGGGATAAGGCAGATGACGTCCGTGTCCGACCAAAGCCCGCCAAAGCGCGCGAGAACGGCGTAGCGAAACAGGTTGGCAAAGGCAGCGAGGCTGCCGTTCGGATAGCGGAAAATTCGGTTCTCGGGCAGGATCTCGCGGGCGTCGCGCAGCGTCACGTCGCCGGGCGCATTCGTCAGGCCGCCGTAGGTCCACAGCTGAACGTCATAGCCATGGGCGAGGAAGCTCGCGCAGGACAGCTGTCCGAGCCGGCACAGCTCGCCCTCGACCCACAACATATGCACGGTGAGGGGCGCTGACGGCGCGGCGGTCGTGTCCGCGTCGCCCGGCGCGCGCAGGGTTGAGAGCGACAGCCCGGCGGGGGTTGCAATGCGCAGACCCGGAAGGTTGTGGCCGTCGGCGCCGAAAATGGTGTCGAGAACCGGGCCGATCATATGGGAAAAACCTGCAAAATCGATAACAGAATCAAAGACCCCGCCCGGGATGTCCGGGCGGGGCTGGAATGTACCGTCGCACTCAGGCGAGCGCGCCGTGGCAGTGCTTGTACTTCTTGCCGGAGCCGCAGGGGCAGGCCTCGTTGCGCCCGACCTTGCCCCAGGTGGAAGGGTCCTGCGGATCGCGCGGGCCACCGGTCGCGGGCTGCGCGCCGGCGGTCTCGAACTCGTTCTCGCCGGTCTGCGGGTTGATGTGGCTTGCCTGCATCTCGGGCAGGTCCTCGTCACCAGGCAGCTGCGGCGGCTGTTCCTGCACCAGTTCGACGCGCATCAGCTGCGCCGTTGTCGCCTGGCGCAGGTTGGTCAGCATGCTTTCGAACAGCGTGAAGGCCTCGGTCTTGTACTCCTGCAGCGGATCGCGCTGGGCGTAGCCGCGGAAGCCGATGACCGAGCGCAGGTGATCGAGATTGGCGAGATGCTCGCGCCACAGGTGGTCGAGCGTCTGCAGCAGGACCGCCTTTTCGACCTGGCGCATGATGTCGGGCGAATACTGGCCGACCTTGCGCGCCATGGCCTGATCGGCTTCCTTCTTCAGCCGCTCGATCACCTCCTCGTCGGCGATGCCCTCTTCCTGGGCCCAGGCGACGACCGGCAGATCGAGGTTGAGGACCTGGCGCACTTCCGCCTGCAGGCCTTCGGTGTCCCACTGTTCGGGATAGGCCTTTTCGGGAATGTGGCGGGAAACAAGGCTCTCGATGACGTCGTGGCGCATGTCGGTGACGGTCTCGGCGATGGCCTCGCCGTCCATCAGCTCGATGCGCTGGTCGAAGACGACCTTGCGCTGGTCGTTCATCACGTCGTCGAACTTCAGCAGGTTCTTGCGGATGTCGAAGTTGCGCGCCTCGACCTTCTGCTGCGCCTTGGCCAGCGCCCTGTTGATCCAGGGATGGACGATGGCCTCGCCTTCCTTGAGACCCAGCTTCTGCAGCATGCCGTCCATGCGGTCGGAGCCGAAGATGCGCATCAGGTCGTCCTGCAGCGACAGGAAGAACTTGGAGCGGCCCGGGTCGCCCTGACGGCCGGAGCGGCCGCGCAGCTGGTTGTCGATGCGCCGGCTCTCGTGGCGCTCGGTGCCGATGACGAAGAGACCGCCGGCCTCCAGCGCCGTCTTCTTGCGGGCCTCGATCTCGGCGCGGATCTCGGCCTCACGCGCGGCGCGGGCCTCGCCCTCTTCTATGCCCTGAAGCTCCTGCTCAAGGCGCATGTCCGGATTGCCGCCGAGCTGGATGTCGGTGCCGCGGCCGGCCATGTTGGTGGCGATGGTCACCGCACCCGGAAGACCGGCCTGCGAGATGATCGAGGCTTCCTGTTCGTGGTAGCGGGCGTTGAGAACGGCGAAGATCCGGGCCTTCTTGGCGTTGAAGTCGCCTTCCAGAAGCGGTTTGAACGCTTCCGGATCCGTGACGTCGACCTGGCGGTAGCCGGCCTTCTTGAGCGCGGCGGCGAGAACCTCGGACTTCTCGATCGAGGTCGTGCCGACGAGAACCGGCTGGCCGCGCGACTTGCACTCGTCCACCAGCTCGACGATGGCCTGGTACTTCTCCTCGACGGTGCGATAGACCTCGTCGTCGTCGTCGATACGCCGCACGGGGAGGTTCGTCGGGATTTCCACGACCTCAAGGCCGTAGATGTCGCCGAACTCCTCGGCCTCGGTCGAGGCGGTGCCGGTCATGCCGGCGAGCTTGTCGTAGAGGCGGAAATAGTTCTGGAAGGTGATCGAGGCCAGCGTCTGGTTTTCCGGCTGGATCGAGACCTTTTCCTTGGCTTCAAGCGCCTGGTGCAGGCCTTCCGAATAGCGGCGGCCCGGCATCATGCGGCCGGTGAACTCGTCGATGATCACCACTTCGCCGTTGCGGACGATGTAGTCCTTGTCGCGCTGGAACAGCTTGTGCGCCTTCAGCGCCTGCTGCAGGTGGTGAACGACGGAGACGTTCTCGACGTCGTAGAGGTTTTCGCCCTTGAGCAGGCCCGCCTCGCGCAACAGCGCCTCGAGCTTCTCGTTGCCGGCCTCGGTGAAGGTGGCCGAGCGCTGCTTCTCGTCGAGATCGAAATCGCCGTCTTCGATATGGGGAACGAAGGCGTCGATGGTGTTGTAGAACTCGCTGCGGTCCTCCAGCGGACCGGAAATGATCAGCGGCGTGCGCGCCTCGTCGACCAGAATGGAATCGACTTCGTCGACGATCGCGAAGTTGTGACCGCGCTGGGTCATCGACGCGCGCTCGTACTTCATGTTGTCGCGCAGGTAGTCGAAGCCGAACTCGTTGTTGGTGCCGTAGGTCACATCCGCGGCATAGGCCGCCTTGCGCTCCTCGTCGGTCAACCCGTGGACGATGACGCCGACGCTGAGGCCGAGGAAGCGGTAGATCCGGCCCATCCAGTCGGCATCGCGGCTGGCGAGATAGTCGTTCACCGTGACGACGTGGACGCCCTTGCCGGCAAGCGCGTTGAGGTAGACGGCCAGCGTTGCCACCAGCGTCTTGCCCTCGCCGGTGCGCATCTCCGAGATCTGTCCGGCGTGAAGGACCATGCCGCCGATCAGCTGCACGTCGTAGTGACGCTGGCCGAGCACGCGGCGCGAGGCCTCGCGGACGGTGGCGAAGGCGGGCTCGAGAATGCTGTCGAGCGACGCACCCTCGGCGATCTGCCTGCGGAATTCGTCCGTGCGCGCCCGCAGTGCATCGTCACTGAGCGCCTTGAGCTCTTCCTCCATGGCGTTGATGGAGGCGACTCGTCCGCGCATCATCTTGATGCGGCGATCGTTTGCTGAGCCGAAGAGCTTTCTGGCGAGTGCGCCGAGGCCGGCCATGTGGCGGTCCTTATTCTTGCCAAGGGCGCCGCCAGGGTCTGACATGGGCGGCAACCCGGCATTCGGATTGACGATACTTGGCACCGGCCTCGCAACCGCCACATTGAGACGGGAGAGGAACGCGCGCCTAGATGGGGTCGTCCGGCCATGAGGCGGGGACGTTCGACAGATAAGAGGGGGTCCGGAGGTTGTCAACGCCGCGCGTTTTGCGCAAGTCTGCCGCCGAGCCATGGCGGGAGGCGTTCGCGCTGCCGCTGCGACGGTTTCTCCAGTGCGACAATCGCCGGCCGGGCCTGGCCGCAAAGGCCCCTGGCCCGTATATGCGACGGTGCCGAAACGGCATCGCGCTCAACCAAGAGGATTACAGCATGACACCCAGATTTGCCGCGACACTGCAGCGCGCCACGGTCGCGTTGGCGTTTGCCTCGGGCCTCGGCCTTGCCGCAGCGCAGGCGCAGGAGCCGGGCGATGCGGTCGCCACGGTCGGGGAAAGCGTCATCACCGAAGCCGACATCGCCTTCGCGTCGCAGGACTTCGCCCAGCAGCTCGCCAATGTGCCGCCGGCCCAGTGGCGCAAGGTCCTGACCGACATCGTCATCGACATGCAGCTGATGGCCAATGCGGCCGAGGACGCGGGCATCGACGACGAGGAAGACTTCCAGCGCCAGGTCGACTTCCTGACGATGCGCGCCCTGCGCAACGCCTATCTGGTGCGCGAAGTGGAGAACAAGGTCACCGACGAGATGGTGCAGGCGGCCTATGACAAGGAATTCGCCGATTACGTCGGCGAGGACGAGCGCAAGGCCCGTCACATCCTGCTGGAAAGCAAGGAAGACGCCGAGGCCGTGATCGCGGCACTCGAGGACGGCGGCGATTTCGTCGAACTGGCCAAGGAGAAGTCGACCGGCCCGTCCGGCCCCAACGGCGGCGATCTCGGCTATTTCACCCGCGGCCGCATGGTCAAGGAGTTCGAGGACGCAGCCTTTGCGCTCGAGGTCGGCGCCTTCACCAAGGAGCCGGTGCAGACGCAGTTCGGCTGGCATGTGATCACCGTCGAGGACGCCCGCAAGCAGCCGGCGCCGGAACTGGACGACGTGCGCGACCGCCTGCGCCAGGACCTGCTGCGCGCCCGCTATGCGGAAGTCATGTCGGCGCTGAAGGCCGAGACGGCCATTGAAATCGTTGCCGATGAACCGGC
Organism: Paracoccaceae bacterium; assembly: GCA_002709505.1. Taxonomy (GTDB): domain Bacteria; phylum Pseudomonadota; class Alphaproteobacteria; order Rhizobiales; family Stappiaceae; genus Stappia. The sequence goes on from PARB01000014.1 coordinate 31,591, forward strand.
CGCGGAGGACAAGGACGCCGACGCGGCGACGGACGGCGGGGACGCTGCCAAACAGTAGTTTGACAGATCCGGCCAACCGGTTAGACAAATGGCCTGTCCGCGCTTCGCGGGCAGGCCTTTTTGTTTCTCGCTTCTCAAGAAAAGACGGTGCCGCCATGTCGGATGCGATTTCTCCCCTGGCCCCCAAGTCCTATGCGGAGGTGCCCGCTGTCGGCGGCGCGCGTCTGGCCACCGCTTCGGCGGGCATTAAATATGCCGGGCGCACCGATGTTTTGCTGATGCTCTTCGACGAGGGCACGGAGATCGCCGGCGTCTTCACCCGCTCGCGCTGTCCCTCGGCGGCGGTCGACTGGTGCCGGTCGCATCTGGCCGGCGGCAAGGCGCGCGCGCTGCTCGTCAACTCCGGCAATGCCAATGCCTTCACCGGCAAGAAGGGCGTCGAGGCGACGCGCCTGTCGGCGCAGCTCGCGGCAGCGGCCGCCGGCTGTGAGCCGGGCGAGGTGTTCCTCGCCTCCACAGGCGTTATCGGCGAGCCGCTCGCCGCAGAGAAGTTCGACGCCGTGCTCGGCACGATGGCGCAACAGTCCGCGCCCACCGGCTGGCTCGATGCGGCCCGCGCCATCATGACCACCGACACCTTTCCCAAGGCGGCGACGCGCAGCATCGACATGGGCGGCGTTTCCGTCACGCTCAACGGCATCGCCAAGGGCGCCGGCATGATCGCGCCTGACATGGCGACGATGCTCTCCTTCCTCGTCACCGATGCGCCGATCGCGGCTCCCGTGCTGCAGGCGCTCCTGTCGGAAGCGGTCGGGCCGAGCTTCAATTCGATCACAATCGACGGCGACACCTCGACCTCCGACACGGTGCTGCTTTTCGCCACCGGCGCGGCCGGCGGGGCGCGCGTGGAAACGCTCGACGATCCGAGGCTTGCGGCATTTCGTGCGGCGCTCGCCGATCTGACGCGGGAACTGGCCCACTGGATCGTCCGTGACGGCGAGGGCGCGCGCAAGTTTCTCGAGGTCACGGTGCGCGGCGCGGAAAGCGACGAGAGCGCCCGCAAGATTGCTTTCTCGATCGCCAATTCGCCGCTGGTGAAGACGGCGGTTGCCGGCGAGGACGCGAACTGGGGCCGGGTGGTCATGGCGGTGGGCAAGGCCGGCGAGCCGGCCGAGCGCGACCGGCTGGCGATCTGGTTCGGCGATGTGCGCGTCGCCGTCGACGGCGAACGCGACGCGGCCTACTCGGAAGAGGCGGCCACGGCGGTGATGCAGCAGGAGGAGATCCAGCTGACTGTCGACCTCGGCATCGGCGCGGCCTGCGCGACGGTATGGACCTGCGACCTGACCAAGGAATATGTCGCGATCAACGGCGACTACCGGTCCTGACGCGGGCAAGCGCGTGGAGCCGCCTTCCATCCTGGCGATCGAGACCGCCAACCTGAACGGCTTTCCCGCCCGGATGCAGCGCGCCGACGGCTCCTGGCTGTCGCGCCTGTCGCCGGGCGTTCCGGCGCGGCGGGTCAATTCGCTCAACGTCTTCGATCCGCATGACGATGACCGGCTCGCGGCGCGGCTTGCCGAAACACAGGCGCTGTATGCCCGTCATGACGTGGTGTTTCACCTGCGCCATACCCCGCTGACGCCGCCGGCGCTGACCGCGCATGCCGATGCCATGGGCTGGCTTTCGGCGGGCGAGACCGATGTGTGGACATGCCCGGTCCCGGACGCGGAGACAGCGCCGGAGCACGTTCGCGCAGCGAGGCCGGAGATATCCGATTGCTCGCTTGCCGACTGGCTCGACGCTTTTGTTCGCGTCGGCGGAACGCGGCCGGAAACGGTCGCGCCCGATGCGGTGGAGCATCTGGGCGCCGCCCTTGCGCGGATCGCTGCCAGGCGGATCTGTCTGGTGGCACGCGCCGCCGACGGCGCTCCGGTGGCGGTGGCGATCGCCGTGGCCGACCGCGACCTTATCGGGATCTACGATCTTGCGGTCGATCCGCTCGTGCGCCGGCAGGGTCTCGGCGCGCGGATGGTACGGGCATGCCTGGAGCAGGGCCGCCGGCTCGGCTGCCGCACCGCCTGGCTGCAGGTGGTGCGCGAGAACGGGGCTGCGCGCGCGCTCTACCGTCGCTGCGGCTTTGAGGATGCCTACAGTTATCACTACCGGTTTCCGCCGCCCGGCGGCTGAACCGGCGTTTTCCCGGACATGGTGAGCAAAGGGTTATGCGGCCGTGCCGAAACGAGACGGGGTCCTGGATGAAAATGGTTCTGGTCGTGGCCTGCGCGCTGCTCGATGCCGACAACCGGGTTTTGATCGCGCAGCGCCCGGAGGGAAAGGCGATGGCGGGATTGTGGGAGTTTCCCGGCGGAAAGCTTGATCCGGGCGAGCGCCCGGAGGACGCGCTCATTCGCGAATTGGACGAAGAACTGGGAATTACGGTTAAGAAAGAGTGCCTTGCGCCGTTAACTTTTGCCAGTCACGCTTATGAGGAATTTCACCTGCTGATGCCACTTTACGTGTGCCGACGATGGTCGGGCACGGTTGCAGGCCGGGAGGGTCAGGCGATCAAATGGGTGAAGCCGGCGCGGCTTCGGGATTATCCGATGCCGCCCGCCGACGAGCCCCTGATCCCGCATCTGATCGATCTCGCCTGAGGGCTTCCTCCAAAGCAGGAACGGCCGTGCCGAAACAACAACGGGACGCGCCAGATGACCGCCATTTCAAAAAGCCTTCGCGACGGCAGCGACCGGGTTGCCGTCCTGTTCGACCGGTTCGCGCGCGACGAGGCCGGGTCGACGGCGATCGAATACACGATGATGGTCGGGTTCATTTCCTTCGCGATCATCACCTCGCTCACGGCCATCGGCCGTGTCATCGACGAGGAAGTGTTCAGCGTGATCGTCGCCGCCGCCGCCGCGATGTGACGTGGCGCCAGCCGCTTTCGTTTCTTCGAGTCTCTTGCTGCTAATCCGTGCCGCCCTTTTGCGACGGGCCCGACGATCCGTCCGGTTGCCGGTCGAGCGCCTCTAGCGCATCCGACAGGCGCATTTTCGCCGATCCCGGCGCCAGCGGTTTCTGCTGGCTTTCGTGCGGTGCCCAGCCTGACAGCGACACGATGTCGAAGGTGGCGCGGATGCGTCCGTCCGCATCGGCGTGATCGGACGCATAGAGTTCGGCCGCGCGCATCAGCGTCGCGCGGGCCAGAGGTGTGCGGCTGCGTTCGCTCAGCATGTTGGCCGCCCCCATCGCCCTCAGATCCGCCAGCAGCGCCAAAAGGTTGTCGTAGCGCACCGTGACCCGGTCGACGTCGGCGACGGGGAGGGCAAAGCCCGCGCGCTGCAGCAGTGCGCCGAGGGCGCGGGTGTCGGCGAAAGGCGCGACACGCGGCGCCGCGCCACCGGTGGTTTCCAGCTCCGCGCGCATCAAGACGTCCTTCAGTTCATGCAATGTGTCGCCGCCGAGAAGTGCCGCCAGAAACAGTCCGTCGGGCTTCAGCGCGCGGCGGATCTGGATCAGCGCGCCGGGCAGGTCGTTGACGAAGTGCAGCGACAGCGCGGAGACGACGAGATCGAGGCTCGCATCGGCAAAGGGGATCAGCGCGTCGTCGGCGACGAGATGCGCGCCGGGGACCTTTCGATCCTGCGTCAGGACGTCGACGCGAAGCGCCTGTTCGACACCGGGCATGCGCCGCAGCACCTCGTGCAGCCGGCCGGTATGGCCGCCGAGATCGACCGCGACGGGAAAGGCGCGGGTGACGATGGCAAGCCGGTCGGCCAGATCTTCCACCGCATGGGCAAGCAGGAAATCGGCGCCCGGCGCGCGACGTGCCAGCGCGCGGGCCCGGCGCCGTGCCAGGAGGGCGCGGTCGAAGACGCGCGGAGCGGCATCCGGGGCAGGCACAGGCGGCGGGGTCGGCATGGTGGTGTTCCGTCGTGTTGGGGCCCGGGAGACTGTGCGAACGGGCGTGCGTGCGGGCATGTTCGTGATAGGCTTTGATATGACGAGGCCGCGCGGCTTCGTCAAAACACGGAAGCCGCTCCCGCGTCAACGCGCGGGCTGCGGTCGCGAACGGGGCAGGGCGCACGGTGGAGCGACAGGCCGGCATCTCGGCGAGCGGTTCTTGCGGCGGGGAGACCGGCGGCCCGGCTCCGGCGCGCGTCTCGCCGGTGGCGCGTCTGCTGCAAGGGGCGGTCCGGTTTTTTCACGCGGCAAACGATCTGGCCCTGCCGCCGACCTGCCTGTGCTGCGACCGGCTGGTCGCCAGCGATCAGGCATTGTGTTTCGACTGCTGGCACAAGATGCCGTTTCTCGCACCGCCCTGGTGCCAGCGCCTCGGCGTTCCCTTCGCCTATGATCTGGGGGCCGGCGCGGTGTCGCCGCAGGCGATCGCCAGACCGCCGCTCTATGACCGGCTGCGTGCGGTCAGCGCCTACAGCGGGCCGGCGCGGGCACTGGTCGCGCGGCTGAAGTATCATGATCGCCCGTCGGTTTCGCGCGCGATGGGGCGCTGGATGGCGCGCGCCGGGAGCGAGCTGCTGTGCGTTGAGGAGGTCGACAACGGTCCGCCGCTGCTGGTCCCCGTTCCCCTGCATCGTTTTCGCAACTGGTCGCGCCGCTACAATCAGGCGGGGCTTCTGGCGCGCGAGATCGCCCGCGCCAACGGAAATGTCGAGATCTGCGCGGACGGGCTTGGCCGCGTGCGCGCCACCCGCCGGCAGGTCGGGCTGGATGCGAGCGCGCGGGCGAAAAACGTGCGCGGGGCCTTTGCGGTCTCTTCGCAAGGCGCGCTCAGGATCGCCGGGCGGCGCTGCGTGCTCATCGACGACGTGCACACCACGGGGGCGACGGCCAATGCGGCGGCGCGCGCGCTGATGAAGGCCGGGGCGGCGGGGGTGGACGTGTTGGTTTTCGCCCACGCGGGCGCCGATCGGCCGCTTGGCTAGCGCGCGGGTGCTGGATGCTGGCCCTTGCACAGCGCTCCCATTGCTCGATATATCCCGACCGGGGCCGCATTCGCGCGCCCTGCGACGGCAAGAAAGCTCAGGAAGGCTGCGACATGGCGGTTGAAGTGTACACCCGGCAGATGTGCGGGTTCTGCACGATGGCGAAGAGCCTTCTGCAGAAGAAAGAGGTTGCGTTCCGGGAGTTCGACGCGACCTTCGATCCGGCCCTGCGCAAGGAGATGATCCAGCGCGCCAATGGCGCCTCGACGTTTCCGCAGATCTTCATCAACGACACCCATGTCGGCGGTTGCGACGAGCTGATGGCGCTGGAACGCGCCGGCAAGCTCGACGCGCTGCTGTCGGCCTGACGCAGGCCTCGACGAGCGGGAAGGACAGCGGATGACTCATCTTTGCGCAGCCGTGATCCAGACGCGCAGCGGGCGCGACATCGCCCGCAACATCGAGGAGACGAGCGCGCTGATCCGCGCGGCGGCGCGCGACGGCGCCCGCTACATCCAGACGCCGGAAATGACGCATCTTCTGGAAAAAAGCCGCAAGGACCTGTTTTCCAAGATTGCGACCGAGGAGGAGGATGCCGGCGTTGCTGCCTACGGGCGGCTCGCTGCGGAGCTAGGCGTGTTCTTGCACATTGGGTCGCTCGCCATCCGCACCGGCGTGGACAGCGTTGCCAATCGCGGACTGTTGTTCGGGCCCGACGGGCAGCTGATGGCGCGCTACGACAAGATTCACATGTTCGACGTCGATCTCCCCAATGGCGAGAGCTGGCGCGAATCCGCGACCTATCGGCCGGGCGAGGAGGCGGTGACGGTCGATCTTGGCGACGTCAAGCTCGGCATGGGCGTGTGCTACGACATCCGCTTTCCCGCACTGTTTCGCGCGCTCGCCGTGGCCGGCGCCGGGGTCCTGAGCGCGCCGGCCGCCTTCACCCGCCAGACCGGCGAGGCGCATTGGCATATATTGCAGCGGGCGCGGGCCATCGAGACCGGGTCCTTTGTCGTCTCCGCCGCCCAGGGCGGGAAACACGAGGACGGGCGCGAGACCTACGGCCACAGCCTGATCGTCGCGCCCTGGGGCGAAATCCTGGCCGAGATCGATCACGACGCGCCGGGATATGCGCTGGCCGAGCTCGATCTCTCCCAGGTCGCGGCGGCGCGCGGGCGCATTCCCGCGCTTGCCAATGCACGGTCCTTCACGCTGCGCGAGGCGGGCGCGCTCACCGAGGGCGCGCGATGATCCGCTATCAGCTGCGCTGCACCGATGGACACGCCTTCGAGGCGTGGTTTCGCGGCTCCGACGATTTCGAGGCGCAGCGGGCGCGCGATCTGGTGGCCTGCCCGGCCTGCGGGTCGACCCATGTCGAAAAGGCCTTGATGGCGCCGGCCGTCTCCACCGCCCGCTCGCGCGAAGGCCGGGTGCTGCCGACGCCGGTGCCTGCTCCCGTCGAGGCCGCGGTGCCCGATGCGCCCGCCGGGCCCGTCGCGACCGGGCCGATCGCCGCTGAGGCGAGCGGTCGCGCGGCGGAAATCCTCGACAAGCTCAGGGCGCTTCGCGCGGAACTCATGGCCAAGGGCGAGAACGTCGGATCGGCTTTTCCGGAAGAGGCGCGCAAGATCCACTACGGCGAGGCCGAGGAACGCGGCATCTACGGTGCTGCAACGCGCGAGGAAGCGGCGGAACTCATCGAGGAAGGCATTCCGGTGCTGCCCCTGCCGGTGCTTCCCGAAGACCGCAACTGATCCCCTCGCCGTTTCGTCACGACAGCCGTTTCAACGCATCGCGCAGGGCCTGAGGGTCCGCCGGCGCAAGTAGCCGGTCGATGTGTGCCTGGGCCTCATGCCAGGCGGGCAGGGCGGCGATCAGTGCCGCGTGCCCGGCGTCGGTGAGGATCAGGCACCTGGCTCGCCGATCCTTCGGATGCGGTTCGATGCGCACCAGCCCCCGACGCTGCAGCGGCTTGAGGGCGGCGGTCAGTGTCGTGCGGTCCATGGCGAGGAGCTCGGCAACGGGCCCGAAGGTCGGCGGCTCGGGCCGGTTCAGCGACATCAGCAGGGAAAATTGTCCGTTGGTCAGGCCGAAGGGGCGAAGCGCCTCGTCGTAATGGCGCGCCAGAGCGCGGCCGGCGCGCTGGACATGCAGGCACAGGCAGGTGTCGCGCACGTTCAGCGTCGACTCAAAAGGCAGCGTCTTTGACATGGGGTAATTATGTTGATATCAACCTAAATAGGCAAACGATTATTGCCGTTTGCGCGCGCCTGGCTGCAATGCGTTTGACGACCCTGCACGACGGCGGGAGTCGCGGCAGGGCGCGCTCCTTGAGGAGGAAATACCGTGAGTTATGTGACTGGAATGATTGCGGCCGTGCCGGCTGAAAACAAGGAGGCGTTTCGCGCCCATGCGGCTGCGGCGGCAAAGCTTTTCATCGAGTTCGGTGCAACGCGCGTGACCGATTGCTGGGGTGACGACGTGCCAAAGGGCGAGACGACGGATTTCTTTGGTGCGGTGAAGGCCGAAAAGGACGAGGTCGTCGTCTTCAGCTGGATCGAATTTCCCTCCCGCGAGGTCCGGGACATCGTGTTCGAGAAGATGATGAGCGATCCGCGCATGGCCGAAATCGGCGAAATGCCCTTCGACGGCAAGCGCATGATCTTCGGCGGCTTCGAGCCCATGGTCGACACAAGGGCCTGAGGGTCGGCGCCGCTTTTATCGCAGGCGTGTCAGGCCAGCCAGTCGCGCATGATGCGGGTGATCGCGTCGGGCGTTTCCAGGGTTGGAAGATGCCCGGCGTCGGCGACCACCTCGAGCCGGCTGTCCGGGATCAGCGCGTGCATTTCGCGGGCCCGGTCCGGCGGCGTGAGCCGGTCGCCCTCGCCGACGACGATGGTGGTCGGGCAGGCGATGCGGCCAAGGTCCGGGCGGGCGTCTGGCCGTGCCAGAATCGCCTCCTGCTGGCGGATGAAGGCCTGGGGGCCGACGTCTTCCGCCATGAGCGTGCAGATCGCCCTGAGGGCGGGGTCATGCTCGCGGCTTTCATGCACGAACAGCGGAAACAGCGCGGGCAGGATCTGATCGAACCGCCCGGCGTCGGCAAGCGCCATCTGCCGGCGGCGGTTTTCCGTTTGTTCCGGCGCGTCGGGGCGGGCGGTGGTGTCGAGCAGCATCAGCCGCGTGACGCGGTGCGGCGCCTTGCGCATCACCGCCATCGCCACATAGCCGCCCATCGACAGTCCGGCGAGCGCGAACCGCTCCGGTGCCGTGTCCAGCAGCCGCTCGGCGATGGCGTCCAGCGTCGCGTCCGAGCGGTGGTCTGCGATCATCACCGCCCGACCGGCGAGCGCCGCGATCTGCGGGCCGAACAGGGCGTCCGTGCACAGGAGGCCCGGAACGAGGACCAGAGGCGTGCTGCTCATCGCCGTCTCACTCCGCCCGGTCCGCGTCGCGGGAAAACAGCATCATGTAGTTCACGTTCATGTCGGACGATCGGTTCCAGCTGTCGGCGAGCGGATTGAAGGTCACGCCGCAGCGGTCGCGCACGCTCAGGCCGGCGGCGGTCAGCGGGCCTTCCAGCTCCTCCGGTTTCACCAGCTTCTCGTAGCTGTGCGTGCCCTTGGGCAGCCAGCGCAGCACGTATTCGGCGCCGACGATGGCGAGCGCATAGGCCTTGAGCGTGCGGTTGATCGTCGCCATGAACATCAGTCCGCCGGGCTTCACCAGCTGCGCGCAGGCATCCAAATAAAGCGGCACGTCGGAGACGTGCTCGACGACCTCCATGTTGAGCACGACGTCGTATTTTTCACCCGCGGCGGCGAGGTCCTCTGCCGTGGTGGCGCGATAGTCGATGTCGAGGCCGGAAGTCTCGGCGTGAAGCTTCGCGACCTCGATGTTGGTGGCGGAGGCATCGGCGCCGACCACATTGGCGCCGAGCCGCGCCATCGGCTCGCACAGCAGTCCGCCGCCACAGCCGATGTCGAGGATCGACAGCCCCTTGAAAGCGTCGGCGGAACGCTCGTCGCGGCCGAAATGGGCCGAGACCTGCTCCTTGATGTAGGTGAGGCGGACGGGGTTGAACTTGTGCAGCGGCCGGAACTTGCCGGCCGGGTTCCACCATTCCGCCGCAAGCGCGGAAAATCGGGCGACCTCGGCATCGTCGACCGTGCCGGTGGAGGTGCCTTTGGAGGTATGTGCGGCGCTCATCGTGGGATCCCTTTCGCTTGGTTCTGGTTTGGTCGATGGTCGCAGGCCCTTTGTCAAGCGTGGCAGTTGCGGTGGGGCGTCGCAGTCTGTATGGCTATGCGCCGATCCGCCCGGCAGTCCCGCCGATGCGGCCCCTTTCACGCTCGCAGTGTCATACGTGTGCCATGGCCCGACTGGTTTTGAAGTTCGGCGGAACCTCCGTCGCCAATCTGGAGCGCATCCGCAATGCGGCGCGCCATGTGAAACGCGAAGTCGACGCCGGTCACCAGGTGGCCGTCGTGGTTTCGGCGATGTCGGGCGAGACCAACAAGCTGGTCGGCCTGTGCCGCGAGGCGTCGGCGATGCACGACGCGCGCGAATACGACGCGGTGGTCTCTTCCGGTGAACAGGTCACCAGCGGATTGCTTGCCATCGTGCTGCAGGACATGGGCGTGGAGGCCCGATCCTGGCAGGGCTGGCAGATCGCGCTGAAAACGGATTCCCAGCACGGTGCCGCGCGCATCACCGACATTGACGGCGAGCGGCTGGTCGAACGCCTCGAAAAGGGGCAGGTCGCCGTGGTCGCCGGTTTCCAGGGGGTTGCGCCCGACAACAGGATCGCGACGCTCGGACGCGGCGGGTCGGACACCAGCGCGGTGGCGATCGCGGCCGCGATCGGCGCGGATCGCTGCGACATCTACACCGACGTCGACGGGGTCTATACCACCGATCCGCGTATCGTGCCCAAGGCGCGCCGGCTGGAACGCATCGCCTTTGAGGAAATGCTGGAGATGGCCTCGCTCGGCGCCAAGGTGCTGCAGGTGCGCTCCGTTGAAATGGCCATGGTGCATGGCGTGCGCACCTTCGTGCGCTCCAGCTTCGACGACCCGGATGCGCCGCAGGTCGGCGCGGGCGGCCTGCCGCCTGGAACTCTCATTTGCGACGAGGATGAAATCGTGGAACAGCAAGTCGTGACCGGGATTGCCTTTGCAAGGGACGAGGCGCAGGTCTCCATCCGCAACGTCGACGACAAGCCCGGCGTCGCCAGCGCGGTGTTCGGATCGCTCGCCGATGCCAACATCAACGTGGACATGATCGTCCAGAACATTTCGCCCGACGGGCGCACCACGGACATCACCTTCACGGTGCCCGAAAGCGACTACGACCGCGCCTTTTCTGTGCTGGAAAAGCAGCGCGGCACGATCGGCTACGAGGCGATCGAGGGCGCGCGCGACGTGGTGAAGGTCTCGGTCATCGGCATCGGCATGCGCAGCCACGCGGGCATCGCGGCGCGCTGTTTCGAGGGACTCGCGCAGAAGGGGATCAACATCCGCGCGATCACCACCTCGGAGATCAAGATCTCCGTTCTCATCGATTCCGCCTACACCGAGCTTGCGGTGCGGACTCTCCATTCGCTATACGATCTGGACGGGTAAGCGAACGGTTGCCGGCCCGGCGGTCCCGCGGGGCGCGCTGACCGGTTCGTTTTCGTCGCCCGTTCGGACCATGCGGAAAGGACTAGACGGGTGATGCGGAGCACTCTCGCCGGCCCCCGTGTTCTGCTGCGTCGTCTCCGTGAAGTGATGGCGGAGCCGATCAACGCTCAGGAACGGCTCGACAAGATCGTAGTCCTGATCGCGGCCAATGTGGTGGCCGAGGTCTGCTCCGTCTATATCCTGCGTGCCGACGGCGTGCTCGAGCTCTATGCGACCGAGGGTCTCAACCGCGACGCGGTGCACAAGACCAGCCTGAAGGTCGGAGAGGGTCTTGTCGGCCTGATCGCAGCCGATGCGCGGCCGCTCAATCTTCCCAACGCCCAGGCCCATCCCGCCTTCGCCTATCGGCCGGAGACGGGAGAGGACGCCTATAATTCCTTCCTCGGCGTGCCGATCCTGCGCGCCGGGCGCACGCTTGGCGTGCTGGTCGTCCAGAATCAGTCGCACCGGACCTATTTCGAGGATGAGGTCGAGGCGCTGCAGACCACCGCGATGGTGATCGCGGAAATGGTCGCCGCCGGCGAACTGGAAGCCATCGTCCAGCAGGGCACCAAGCTCGACCTGACCCGGCCGATGCATTTTCAGGGCGTGGCGCTCTCCGACGGCGTCGGGCTCGGTCATGTGGTGCTGCACGAACCGCGGGTCGTCGTCACCAACCTGATCGCCGAGGATGCCTCTGCCGAGCTTGAAAAGCTGGAGCGCGCCATCGCCCGGCTGCGCATTTCGCTCGACGACCTGCTTGCCTCCGGCGATTTCGCCCAGCACGGCGAGCACCGCGAGGTGCTGGAAGCCTACCGGATGTTTGCCAATGATCGCGGCTGGATCCGCAAGATCGAGGAGGCGATCAACAACGGCCTGACCGCCGAGGCGGCGGTGGAGAAGGTCCAGTCGGACACCCGCGCGCGGATGATGCGCCAGACCGATCCTTACTTGCGCGAACGGCTGCACGATCTCGACGATCTGGCGCACCGGCTGATCCGCGAACTCATGGGCCGCCAGCACGGACCGGTGTCGGAAAGCCTGCCGCAGGATGCGGTCATCGTGGCGCGCAACATGGGCGCGGCGGAGCTGCTCGACTACGGCCGCGAGCGCATCCGCGCCATCGCGCTGGAGGAGGGCGGCCCGACCAGCCATGTCACCATCGTGGCGCGGGAGCTGGGCATCGCCGCCGTGGGCCTTGCGGAAAATCTCGTCAGCCTCGCCGAATCGGGCGACGCGGTGATCGTCGACGGCGAGAGCGGCCAGATCCACCTGCGCCCGGCGCAGGATATCGAAAACGCCTATGCGGAAAAGGTGCGCTTCCGCGCCCGCCGTCAGGCGCAATACCGGCGGCTGCGCAACAAGCCCTCGATCACCCGCGACAATGTCGACATCTCGCTGCAGCTCAATGCCGGCCTGCTGGTCGACCTGCCGGCGGTCTCCGAATCGGGCGCTGCCGGCGTTGGCCTGTTCCGCACCGAGCTGCAGTTCATGGTGGCCTCGTCGTTTCCGCGCATGAGCGAGCAGACCGACTACTACCGTCAGGTGCTCGATGCGGCGGACGGGCGACCCGTCACCTTCCGCACGCTCGACATCGGCGGCGACAAGGTGCTGCCCTACCTGCGCGCGATCCAGGAGGAGAACCCGGCGATGGGCTGGCGGGCGATCCGCTTCGGCCTCGACCGTCCGGGCATCCTGCGCACCCAGATCCGCGCGCTGCTGCATGCGTCCGCGGGCCGCGAATTGCGCATCATGTTTCCGATGGTGTCGGCGGTCTCTGAGTTCCATCAGGCCAAGGCGATGGTGGAGCGCGAGATCAAGCATCTGCGCCGGCACAATCACAAGGGGCCGGAACGCCTGCAGCTCGGCGTGATGATCGAGGTTCCCTCGCTGCTCTATCAGCTCGACGAGCTGTTCGATGCAGTCGATTTCGCCTCCATCGGCTCCAACGACCTGTTCCAGTTCTTCACCGCCGTCGACCGGGGCAACACGCGGGTCGCCGCGCGGTTCGACACGATGGGCGTGCCCTTCCTCAGGGCGCTGCGCCAGATTGCCGAACGCGCCAAGGCGCACAACACGCCGGTGACGCTGTGCGGCGAGATCGCCGGCCAGCCGTTGCAGGCGATGGCGCTTGCCGCCATCGGCTACCGCGCCCTGTCGATGTCGGCGGCGGCGCTGGGGCCGGTGAAGGCGATGGTGCGCGGCCTCGATGTCGGCCGCCTGTCGGCGCGGCTGCAGCCCCGGCTGGAAACGCCCGGCGCGCTGGACGATCCGCGCGCGCTGCTGCGCGCCTTCGCTGCTGAAAACGACATTCCGTTGTAGCGAGACGGCTCTCTCGCCTTGCCGGATCGCGCCTGCTGGTCGCGCCGGCCCTTCCCTTCTCACCTCAAAGGATGCCCCCACGCCATGATTGCGGCGGAAAAACTCGAAGCGCTGCTGGCGCGCGTTGCCGAGATCGAACACGGGATGACGCAAAACCCGGATCCGGACACCTATGTGAAACTGTCGCGCGACTATGCCGAACTGGAACCGCTGGCAAAGAAGGTCCGCGCGCTGCAGGAGGCGGAAGGCGAGCTTGCCGACGTCGAGGCGATGATCGCGGACGCGGGCGGCGACAAGGACATGAAGGCGCTGGCGGAAGCCGAACGCGAGACGCTTGTCGAGCGGATCGAGGCGCTGAGCCAGGACGTGCGCCTCGGTTTCCTGCCGCGCGATTCCGCCGACAGCCGCAACGTCATCCTCGAGGTGCGGGCCGGTACCGGCGGCGACGAGGCAGCACTCTTTGCCGGCGACCTGTTTCGCATGTACCAGCGCTTCGCCCAGCTCAATGGCTGGAAGATGGAGATCCTGTCGGCGAGCGAGGGCGAGGTCGGCGGTTTCAAGGAGGTGATCGCCTCGGTCTCGGGCCAGAATGTCTTCGCCCGGCTGAAGTTCGAATCCGGCGTTCACCGGGTGCAGCGGGTGCCCGATACGGAATCGGGCGGGCGCATCCACACCTCGGCCGCGACGGTCGCGGTGTTGCCGCAGGCGGAGGATGTCGACGTCACCATTCAGGAGTCGGACCTGCGCATCGACACCTTCCGCGCCTCGGGTGCGGGCGGCCAGCACGTCAACACCACCGATTCCGCCGTGCGCATCACCCATATTCCGACCGGCATCGTCGTCGGCGTGCAGGACGAGCGCTCCCAGCACAAGAACAAGGCCAAGGCGATGCAGCTGCTGCGCGCGCGCATCTTCGATGCGGAACGCGCACGGCTTGCCGAGGAGCGCACCGAGGCCCGCCGGCTGCAGGTCGGCTCCGGCGATCGCTCGGAACGCATCCGCACCTATAATTTCCCGCAAGGACGGGTGACCGACCACCGCATCGGCCTGACGCTCTACAAGCTTCCCGAAATCGTCAGCGGCGAGGCGCTCGGCGAGGTCATCGACGCGCTTGTCCTCGACTATCAGGCCAATCTGCTCGCGGCCGAGGGCCTGTGACCCAGGGCGCGGCACCGGGCGATGCGCCGGAGACGCTCGGCCGGCTCGCGACCCGGTTGCGCAAAGCGTTCCGCGCCGCCGGCATGGAGACCGCCGCGCTTGATGCGCGCCTCCTCGCCGCCCGTGCCGCCGGGGTCGATGCGGACCGGGTCGTGCTCGATTCGGAGCGGCCCGTCTCGCCGCAGGAGGCGGCGCTCGCTGCGGACATGATGGCCCGGCGGCTCGCCGGAGAGCCGGTCGGCCGCATTCTGGGGGAGCGCGAGTTCTGGGGGCTGACCTTCGCCCTGTCGCCGGAGACGCTGGAGCCGCGTCCGGACACGGAAACCCTCGTCGCGCAGGCGCTGGCGTGGTGCGATGCGCGCGGCGGGCGCGAGCGGGACTGGCTGTTCGCCGATATCGGCACGGGAACGGGGGCGATCGCGGTCGCGCTGTTGAGCGAGCTGCCGAAGGCTGTCGCCGTCGCGGTCGATCTGAGCGAAGCGGCACTTGCCACCGCGCGGAAGAATGCCCGGCACAACGGTGTCGGCGACCGGTTCCATGCGGTGTGCGGGGATTTCGCCGATGCGCTGGCCCCGGGCTTCGACCTGCTGGTCAGCAATCCGCCCTATATCGCGGTGGAGGAAACCGCGACGCTTTCGCGCGAGGTGCGCCTGTTCGATCCGCCGCTGGCGCTCTTTGCCGAGGACAACGGGCTGGCCGCCTATCGGCGAATCGCCGCCGAAGCGGCGCGCCTTCTGGTTGGCGGCGGGGCGGCGATGGTCGAGATCGGCGCGACCCAGGCGTCATCCGTGTGTCGGATCCTGGAAGCGGGCGGACTTGAAGAGACCGTCGTCTTTCAAGACCTTGGCGGGCGCGACCGCGTTGTCGGCGCGCATAGGGTTGCAAAATGACACCAGATTTTTCCCGCGTGAAAAAGACGCTTGGAAAACCCGGCGGAACCGGCTAGTTTCTGAGCGCCGAGACCCGACGGGGGTGGTGCTTTTATCCACGGGTAGGCAGTTCGACAAGTTTTTGAGAGACTTTTCGTTCCAGCCAGAACCTGCATTGCGCGACGGGCAATCACCGTCGGCGACGATGCGCCGAGGACCTTCGGGTCCCAGGGCGACTTGGCATAGGTCTGTTCAGGTGACTTCTTCCAGACTACCGGAGAGGCCGGCGCTGACGCGTCGCCCTGCTCGCGAGCGAAGGACCTGTATGGATCGCGCAACACCGACTTAGTCTCGTTGCGTTTCATGGCGCCGGTCCGTGTCGGACCGGACTGTTGATCGGCCGTTGTCGATCGCCGTTCGTGAGAGAAAACGGCAGAATGAGACCAGGAAATCAGAACAACAAGCGCATCCGTGGCCGTGGCGGCCGCAAGGGTCCCAATCCGCTTTCGCGGACGTATGAGTCCAATGGACCCGACGTGAAGATCCGCGGTACCGCCCACCATGTCGCCGAAAAATACCAGCAGCTTGCGCGCGATGCCGCCGCTGCCGGCGACCGGGTGATCTCGGAAAACTACTATCAGCACGCCGAGCACTATCTGCGCATCATCGCCTCTGCCCAGCAGAGCATGCAGCAGCCTGTGGTGCTTCCGCGCGGCGACGAGGCCGAAGACGAGGCGGAGGCGCAAACCGAACGCGCCGAGCGTCAGGATCGCCAGGACCGTCGCGATCGCGGTGATCGCGGCGAGCGCGGGGATCGGGGCGAGCGCAACGAGCGCAGCGACCGCGGCGACCGTGACGCGGCCAAGTCGGATGACGGGGCCAAGTCGGTGATGCCGGTGGATGCGCCCCAGCCCTTCGTCGACAACATGCCCGTTCTGAACGCCAAGAGCGCGGGGGCCGGCGACGGCCCTGCGACCGCAAAGGCGAAGGACGAGGACAACGGCGACAGCAGCGACGACGACGACGATCGTGGCCGGCGCCGCACGCGCGGTACACGGGGACGCGGCCTGCGCAAGGCCCGCACCCCCGGCACGGGCGACGACGCCGGTGCAAAGGACGGCGATCAGGACGATGCGCCGGCTGCCAATGGCGCGGCCGAGACGGCCGGCGGAGATGCCGGCGAGCCGGAGGCCCCGAAGCCCCGTGCCCGCCGCACGCCGCGTGCC
>PARB01000015.1 GCA_002709505.1 Paracoccaceae bacterium
CTGCGGCATCGTTGCCGCCGGGATCGATGCGGACGGGATCGTTCATGTGCTCGCAGACCGGAGCCTGGGGGCGGCGCCGCCTGCGCGCTGGGCCTCCGCCGCCGTGGCGCTGTGGCGCGATCTCGAGGCCGACTGTCTGGTCGCCGAGGTCAACCAGGGCGGCGAGATGGTCGCGGCGGTGATCGCCGGCGTCGACCCGGGTGTTCCGGTGAGAGCCGTGCGCGCGCGGCGCGGCAAGTGGCTGCGCGCCGAACCGGTGGCCATGCTCTACGAGCAGGGAAGGGTGCGCCATGTCGGGGCCTTCCCCGATCTGGAAGACGAGATGACGGATTTCACCCGCGAGGGACTGTCGAACGGGCGCTCGCCGGACCGGCTCGACGCGCTCGTTTACGCGCTTCACGAACTGGCGCTGAAGGCCGGCGGGACGCCGCGCCTGCGCAGCATCTGAATCCCTTTCTCAAGACGCTGGCTGCGCACTTCAAGTCGCGGAATCGGTTTCTCAAGACATTGCAAAAAAGGAAAAGCGATCATGGGGTTGCGAACCATGTTTGAATCGGTTCTGCGCGCGCCGCAGGAGCGAAAGGCCTCGCGCGCCGGACCGTTGCTGGCCTTTCACGGGGCAGGCCGTCCGGTGTGGACGCCGCGCGACTACGCCGCACTCGCCCGCGAGGGCTACGCCCGAAATCCGGTGGTCCATCGTGCGGTCCGCATGATCGCGGAGGCGGCCGCGAGCGTGCCCTTCGTGCTCTACGACGGCGAGCGCGAACTCGACCGCCATCCGGCGCTCGACCTGCTTGCCGCACCGAACCAGATGGCGTCGGGCACCGCGTTCCTGGAGGAGGTCTACGGCCACCTGCTGGTCGCCGGCAACGCCTATGTGGAGGGCGTTTCGGTGGAGGGCACCTTGCGCGAGCTGCACGCCCTGCGTCCCGACCGGGTGAAGGTGGTGCTTGGACGCGACGGCTGGCCGGAGGCCTATGACTATACGGTCGCCGGGCGCACGGTCCGGCTATCGGCCGATGCGCGCGACGGCGGCCATTCGGTGCTGCACCTGAAGGTGTTCCACCCGCTCAACGACCACTACGGCTTTGCCCCCATCGAGGCGGCGCAGGTCAGCCTCGACCTGCACAATGCTGCGGGCGCCTGGAACAAGGCGCTGCTCGACAATGCCGCACGGCCCTCCGGCGCGCTGGTCTATGGCGGGCCGGACGCTTCCAACATGTCCGACGAACAGTTCGACCGGCTCAAGAAGGAACTGGAGGACGGCTATCAGGGTCCCTCCAATGCCGGACGGCCGCTGCTGCTGGAAGGCGGTCTCGACTGGAAACCGATGGGGCTGACCCCGCGGGACATGGATTTCATCGCCGCCAAGAACCAGGCGGCGCGCGAGATCGCGCTCGCCTTCGGCGTGCCGCCGATGCTGCTCGCCATTCCGGGCGACAACACCTACTCCAACTATCAGGAGGCCAACCGCGCCTTCTGGCGCCAGACCGTCCTGCCGCTGTCGTCGCGCGTCGGCGAGGCGCTGGCGCGCTGGCTGTCGCCCGACCGGGCGCGGCCGCTGCGGCTCGCCCCCGATCTCGACAAGGTGGAGGCGCTGTCCAGCGAACGCGCCGGCCTGTGGGCGCGGCTCGAACAGGCAAGCTTCCTGACCCGGGCGGAAAAGCGCATCGCCGTCGGCTATGGCGCGGAGCCGCAGGGTGGGGAGCCCGCGACGAGGGAGCGTGGGGCGGCGCCGGAAGCGGATCCGACATGATGGAGCCCGTTGTCGAGACCATCGCCGGCAAGGGCGACCTTGCCCATCTGGTCCTGCTCCTGTGGGCCAGTTCGGCCTCCAGCCTGCTGGTCTGGAGCCTGCGCGAGACGATCCGTTCGAACAAGCGCTTCGACGATTTCGTCGAGGCGATCGCCCGCCTCAACCGCCTGTTCAGCGACTTCGATTCCTGACGCCGCTGGCCAAAGCCAACTGGCGCGTCCGCGCCGCAATGGAGAGATCCATGACAGTTCAGCCTCTTGAGAGCGTGCGCATGCTGATGCGCGCGAACGATGCCCCGCACCCCGCCCACCGAGCGATCTTCACCCATTTTGCCGCGCGCCTGGCGGTGCTCTTGAGCCGGCGCGCCCGATCCGGCGCGCACGCCGCGTGAGTGCCCGTCCGCCCCTTGAAGGGGAGAGCGTCGCGGTCAGCGGCTATGCCAGCCTCTTCGCCACGCCCGACGATGCGCGCGATCTCGTCGTGCGCGGTGCGTTCCGTCGCAGCCTGTCGGAACGGGGCGCCAGCGGCATCCGCTTTCTCTGGCAGCACGACCCGGCCAGGCCCATCGGCGTCTGGGACCGGGCGTTCGAGGATGCGCGCGGCCTGCGCGTCGAGGGACGCCTGCTGACCCGCACAGCCGCCGGGGCGGAGGCGGCGCATCTTCTCGCCGGCGGCGCGCTCGACGGTCTGTCCATCGGCTTTCGCACCCGCAGCGCCCGGCGCGACCCGACGACCGGGGTGCGGCGGGTCTTCGACATCGATCTCTGGGAGGTGTCGCTCGTCACCTTCCCGCTGCATCCGGGCGCCCGTCTCGACGTGCCCGGCACCGCCGCCGTGTCGCCCTTGCGCGCGGTTCGCTCCTGACCGCCGAAGCGCCGGTCGCATTCATGAAACTGGAGATCCTTCGACCATGCCTACCGAATTTTCCCAAGCCGGGACGGGCGTCCCCGAGACCAAGGCCGTCACCCATGCCACTGCTGCGGGAGGACATCGCGCTGAGCTCGACGACATGCGCGCCACCTTCGATGCCTACCGCGAGACCAATGAGGAGCGTCTCGCCGAGATCGAAACGCGCGGGGCCGTCGATCCCCTGACGCAGGACAAGCTCGCGCGCATCGACGCGCAGCTCGACCGCCAGCAGCGCCGGCTGGACGCGATCGCGCTGAAATCCGCCCGGCCGCCGCGCGGCGCAGGCCCGGACGAACCCGCCGACGGTCTCGCCGCGGAACACAAGGGCGCCTTCGTGTCCTACATGCGCAAGGGCCGCGAAGACGGCTTGCGCGCGCTGGAGCAAAAGGCGCTCTCGGTCGGCTCCGACCCCGACGGCGGCTATCTGGTGCCGGACGAGACCGAGACCGCAATCCTGCGCGGCATGGCGAGCGTCTCGCCGATCCGCGCCATCGCAGGTGCACGTCAGGTGTCGTCCAGCGTCTTCAAGAAGCCGTTCTCGATCTCCGGTCCGCAGTCGGGCTGGGTCGCGGAAACCGCCGCCCGTCCGCAGACCGGCGCCCCGACGCTCTCCGAGCTCTCCTTCCCGACGATGGAGCTCTACGCCATGCCGGCCGCGACGCCGTCGCTGCTGGAGGATGCGGCCGTCGACGTCGATGCCTGGATCGCGGAGGAGGTGGAACTCGCCTTCGCCGAGCAGGAGGGCACGGCCTTCGTCACCGGCGACGGCGTCAACAAGCCGCGCGGCTTTCTCGACTATCCGCGCGTGGCGGAGGCGTCCTGGAGCTGGGGCAACCTCGGCCAGCTCACCACCGGCGTGGCCGGCGCCTTTCCCGTGACCGACCCCGGCGACACGCTGATCGACCTCGTCTATGCGCTGAAGAGCGGCTACCGCCAGAACGCCGGCTTCGTGATGAACCGGCGCACCCAGGCCGTGGTGCGCAAGATGAAGGACGCCGACGGCAACTATCTGTGGCAGCCGCCGGCCACCGTGGGCGCGCCGGCCACCTTGATGACCTTTCCGCTCACCGAGGCGGAGGACATGCCCGACATCGCGACCGATGCGCCGGCCATCGCCTTCGGCGACTTCCGCCGTGGCTATCTGGTGGTCGACCGCACGGGCGTGCGCATTCTGCGCGATCCCTATTCGGCCAAGCCCTACGTGCTGTTCTACACGACCAAGCGCGTCGGCGGCGGGGTGCAGGATTTCGACGCGATCAAGCTCCTGACCTTCTCCGCCTGACCTTTTCTGTCTGACCGGGTGCGGGAGCCCGCCGCACGGGCGGGCTCCCGGTTTCCGGAAGTGCATCCTTCAACTGCCATCCTGTTGGAAAGGACCGCCATGACGGCGATTGTGACGACCCCGCCGGCGCTCGAACCGGTGACGCTGGAAGAGGCGCGCGCGCATCTCCGGGTGAGCGGAACCGAAGAGGACCCGCTGATCTCGCGCCTGATTATGGCGGCGCGCCAGCACCTGGAACGCGTCGCGCGCCGGGCGCTCCTCACCCAGGGCTGGCGGCTCTATCTCGATGCCTGGCCGCCGGGGCGCATCATCCGCCTGCCCGTCGGTCCGGTGCAGTCCGTCGACAGCATCACGGTCTATGACGGCGACGGGCTGCCGATGCCGCTGGCCGCGGCCGACCACCGGCTGGACGGACAGGCGGAGCCGCCGCGGCTCCGGGTGGCCGCCGCAGCCCCGGCCGCGATTTCCGGCTTCAACGGCATCGAGGTGGAATTCACCGCCGGTTATGGTGCGGATGCCGATGCCGTGCCGCAACCGCTCCGGCAGGCGATCCTTGTTCTGGTCGCTCACTGGTTCGACGGCCGGGCGGCCGGCTTCGATCTTGCGACGGCAGGCGTGCCGGCCGGCTGGTCGGCGCTGCTTGCGCCCTACCGGATGCTCAGGCTGTGAGCGCGGCGGACGAACTCGACCGGGCGATGCGGCTGTCGCGGCCCGACCGGATCGAGGCGGCGGACGGGGAGGCGGAAACGGTCTTCACCGACGTCGGGCTGGTGTTCGTGGCGCTGGCGCCGGCAAGCCTTGCCGAACGGCAGGTGAGCGGGCGCCTCGGCGGGGTCGCGACCCATGTGGCGCGGCTGCGCAGCGGAACCGCCATCGCCGGTGGCTGGCGGCTCGCCGAAGGCATGCGCGCGTTTCGCGTCCTGGCGGTCGACGATGCCCGCCGCCGCTCGGGCCTCGTGACATGCGTGCTTGAGGAGGAAACGGCATGAGTGCCCAGGCAGATCTGCGCGGCGCGATCGTTGCCGCGCTGCGCGCCGATGCGGCGCTGACCGCAGTGATCGGCGCGGATCGGGTCCACGACGGCGCGCCCCGCGGCGCCGCCATTCCCTTCGTCGATCTCGGCGCGGTGGAAACGCGCCTGCTTGCCGCAACGCCGGGCGAGGGCGAGCGCCACATCGTCGAGGTGCTGGCCTATTCGCGGAAGCCCGCGCGCGGCGAGGTCAGCGCGGTGCTGTCCGCGGTCCGCGACGTGCTGGCCGAACTCGGCCCCGCCGTCGGGGCGCAGCGCCTCGTGCATGTCTCCGACCCGGTGATGCGCAGCGAGCGCCAGCGCGACGGACGCGGATGGCGCGGGCGGCTGAGCGTCCGGATCGTCACCGAGCCGGCGGCCTGAGGGGCAGCGTCCCTTCGGGCCTTCGGGCGGGAGCCAACCCAAAGCAAAGTCATGTGAAAAGGGGAGAATGCGATGGCCGCTCAGGCAGGCAAGGACCTTTTGCTGAAATGCGACACCGATGGTGTCGGGACATTCGTCACTGTCGCGGGGCTGCGTGCGAGGCGCATCGCGCTCAATGCGGCAAGCGTCGACATCACCGATGCCGACAGTGCCGGCCGCTGGCGCGAATTGCTGCAAGGTGCGGGAACGCGGGCTGCAAGTCTGTCCGGCTCCGGCATCTTTCGCGATGCAAGCGCGGATGAAACGGTGCGCGGGCTGTTCTTCGACGGGATTATCCGCGACTGGCAGGTGGTGGTGCCCGATTTCGGGACGATCACCGGGCGCTTCCAGATCGTCGGGCTGGAGTATTCCGGCACCCATGACGGCGAGGTCACCTACGAGATCGCGCTGGAATCCGCCGGCGAACTGACGTTTGCGGGGAGCTAGGCCATGGCGAACCTGCACCGCGGCGAGGTTGCCGCCGTTCTCGGCGGCCGGCGCCGCACGCTCGTGCTCACGCTGGGCGCGCTGGCCGAGCTGGAAAGCGCCTTCGCAGCGACGGATCTCCCCGCCCTGGCGGAGCGCTTCGGGCAGGGGCGGTTTTCGGCAAGCGATCTCGCCCGCATCATCGGCGCCGGCCTGCGTGGCGCCGGGGAGGACATCGACGACGCCGATGTTCTCGCCATGGAGATCGAGGGCGGCCTGCCTGCGCTCACCCGTGTGGCGGCCCGGCTGCTTCAGGTCACCTTCTGCGGTGACGAGGACGGTGAGGGGGAGGCGCTGCGTCCCGCAAACCCTTGAGGGCCGCGGGTGATGCCCCGCCCGCGGCATTTCCCTGGGCCGACGTCTTTCGGGTCTGTCTGGTCACGCTGGGCTGGTCGCCAAAGACCATGTGGGCGGCCACCCCGCGCGAGGTCGCTGCCGCGATCGGGCGTCCGCCCGCCGGCGGCCCGTTGCTGTCGCGCGACCGTCTTGAGGCGCTGATGCGCCGCTTTCCCGATGGAGACCTGCGATGACCGAGGACATGAACGCCCCGCTGGATCTGCCGGCGAAGGAGGCGGACGACCTGAAGCGGACCATGAACGACATCCACACGGCCTCAAGACAGATCGCATCCGCGCTGACAGTTGGCCTCACCCAGGCGGTCAGGAACGGCAAGGCGCTGGATGCGGTGTTTCGCTCCATCGCGCTGTCGCTTTCCGACATGGCCCTGAAGACGGCCATCGGTCAGCTGGAAAAAGGCCTGGCGCAGGGACTTGGCAGTCTCGCAACGGGTCTGGCGTCGAGCGTGCTGTCGCCGGGACCGGGGATTCTCCCCTTCGCCAAGGGCGGCGTCGTGGCGTCGCCGACCTATTTTCCGCTCGGCAATGCTGGGGGAGGCGGTGCGTCGGTCGGCTTGATGGGAGAGGCGGGCGCGGAGGCGATCCTGCCGCTGGCGCGCGATGCGCACGGACGGCTGGGCGTCAGCGGGGCCGGAAACGCGGCGGCGATGCCGCCGATCATCTTCAATGTGGAGACGCGGGATGCGGAAAGCTTCGCGCGTTCGGAAGCGCAGATCCAGACAATGGTAGCCCGCGCCGTCGGACGGGGACGGCGCGGGCTTTGACGTCGGGCCTGAAGAGGAGGGGCTCAGGCGCCGGCGTTTCAGGCAGCGGCCAGGAGGGCCGCGATTTCGTCCTTCAGATGCAGGCGCTTCTTCTTGAGGTTTTCGAGAGCCTCGTCGGACGCCGGCTCGACGTCCGTCTCGACGCGGTGAATCTCGCGGTTCACCGCATGATACTCATCCGCGAGTTTTGCGAAGTGCGCGTTGGAAAGCTTCAGCGAATGCAGCGCATCGGCCTTGTCCGGGAACTCTTCGTGCAGCTCGTGGGGAACGTGACTCATGTAGGGGATACCTCCGTTGTTGAGCCCAACAATGCGCGACGAGGGACGCTTGCGCTTTGAGCAAGATCAAACCGCTCGGACGTCCGACATTTTTTGCACAGGGCGATCGCGGTTTAGCAAAGTCCGGGAGGCTTAGACATGCCTGCATTCTTGGAGGAACGGTTTCCGCTGGGGATAGCCTTCGGCGCGACCGGCGGGCCGCAATGGCGCACCGAGGTCGTGGCGCTGGCGTCGGGCGCGGAAACCCGCAACGCGCGCTGGGCGGGGTCGCGCCGGCGGTATGATGCCGGCACCGGCGTGGGGTCGTTGGCCGATCTCCAGGCGGTGGCGGCCTTCTTCGAGCGCATGCACGGCCGCCTCTACGGGTTCCGGTTTCGCGATCCCTTCGACAACACCTCCGCCGCGACCGGCGACACGGTGACCCCGCTCGACTGTCTTCTGGCCACCGCTGACGGGGTCGCGTCGAGCTTTGCGCTCGCCAAGACCTATGGCGGCGGCGATTTCACCCGCAAGCGGCCGATCGCCAAACCGGTCGCCGGCAGCGTGCGCGTCGCTCTTGATGGCGTGGAACTTGTGGAGACGACGGATTTCACCTGCGATCCGGTGACGGGCATCGTGACGCTTGTGGCCGGGCCTCCGTCCGCCGGGGTCGAGGTGACGGCCGGCTTCCGCTTCGACGTGCCGGTGCGCTTCGACACCGACCGGCTGGAACTCGGCCTGACCCATGTCGAGGCGGGGCGCGTTCCCACGATCCCGCTGGTCGAAGTCGACCCGGACGCGGAGGCCTGAGATCCGATGAAGACACTGTCACTGCAAACGGCGGCCCGGTTTGCCGGCGCCGCCACCACCCGCGCGACCTGCTGGCGGATCACCCGCCGCGACGGCAAGGTGTTCGGTTTCACCGACCATGACCGCGAGATCGCCTTCGATGGCGCGACGTTCCGCCCCGATCTCGGATTCGAGACGACCGCCTCCACACTGGAGCCGGACTTTGCCTCTGGAAGCGCTGAGGTCGCCGGCATCCTGTCGTCGCCGGAGATTTCCGACGGCGATCTTGCCGGCGGGCTGTGGGACGGTGCGGCGGTCGAGGTTTTCGCGGTGGACTGGCAGGACCCCGAGGCACGCGTGCTGATGCGCCGCGCCGAGGTGGGCGAGGTGACCCGCTCCGGCAAGGCGTTTCGCGCCGAGCTGCGCGGGCTCGCGCATCTCTTCGACCAGCCGCGCGGGCGGGTTTTCTCCCATATCTGCGATGCCGATCTGGGTGACGCGCGCTGCCGGGTCGATCTCTATGCGGGCGGGTTTCGCGCGGAGGGCACGGTGCAGTCCGCCATCGATGGCGCGGCTCTCAATGTGGCCGGCATCGGCGGACCCGAGACCGACTGGTTTGCCGGCGGGCGCCTGGAAATCGTCGATGGTCCGCATGCCGGCATGACCGGGGAGATTGTCGCCGACCGTCTTGACGGCGCCGTGCGGGTGCTTGCGCTGCTGGCCCCGCTTGCCGTGCTGCCGGCGCCCGGCTCGGCCGTGCGCCTGACCGCCGGCTGCGACAAGCGCTTTGCCACCTGTACCGGAAAATTTTTCAACACGGAGAACTTCCAGGGTTTCCCGCATATGCCCGGCGCGGACTTCGCGCTTGCCTATCCAAGCCGGGGCGCTGCCGAAAACGACGGCGGCCCGCTGGTCGACTGACCGGCGGTGCGGATCGGCACAGGGGAGATACCAGCATGGTCACACGCGATTGCATCCTGCGCGAGGCGCGGGGCTGGATCGGCACGCCCTATCGTCACCAGGCAAGTTGCAAAGGCGCGGGCGCCGATTGCCTGGGACTGGTGCGCGGGGTCTGGCGCGCGCTCTACGGGGCGGAGCCGGAACGCCCGCCGCCCTATACGCGCGGTTGGGCGGAAGAGGGTGGCGCGGACACGCTGCTCGCCGCGGCGGGCCGGCACATGCGTCCGGTCCCGCCGGATGCGGCCGGACCCGGCGACCTGCTGCTGTTTCGCTGGCGCGACGCCGCGCTGGTGAAACACGCCGCGATCCTCAGCGGCCCGGCAAAGATGATCCATGCCTATGAAGGGCTTTGCGTGACCGAAAGCCCGCTCGTGCCCGCCTGGCGGCGGCGCATCATTGCAGCCTTTCTCTTTCCCGAGGTGGACCCATGGCAACCCTAGTACTGGCGGCGGCAGGCAAGGCCATCGGTGGCGCCCTGCTGGGCGGCGCGGGGGCGCTCCTCGGGCAGGCGGCAGGGGCGATCGCGGGCTATGCGCTCGATCAGAGCCTGTTCGGCGCCACCCGCAGGATTGAGGGCCGCAGGCTTGAGGACCTTTCCGTGCAATCCTCCGTCGAGGGCGCGAGCCTGCCGATGGTCTACGGGCGGGTGCGTCTGGCCGGCCAGATCATCTGGGCAACCCGTTTCGAGGAGGAGGTGCGCGAGGAAACGAGCGGCGGCAAGGGCGGTGGCGGCGGTCCGCGCACGACCACCCGCAGCTATCGCTACTACGCGAATTTCGCCGTCGCGCTGGCGGCCGGGCCGGTCAGCCATGTCGGCGCGATCTGGGCTGACGGAAAGCCGATGGAGATGGAGGGCGTCACCGTCCGCTTCTATCACGGTACGCCCGATCAGGAGCCGGACCCGCTGATTGCCGTGCTGCAGGGGCCGTCTCCGGCCTATCGCAATGTGGCCTACGCCGTTTTCGAGCGCCTGCCGCTGGATCAATATGGCGACCGCCTGCCGCAACTGACCTTCGAGATCATCCGCTCGGTCGAGCCGCTCGAGCCGATGGTGCGGGCGATGACGGTGATCCCGGGGGCAGGCGAATTCGTCTATGCGACCGAGCCGGTGACCCGGACCGTGCGCCCCGGGGTCAGCCAAACGGTCAATCGCCATATCGCTCATGCGTCTAGCAACTGGTCCGCCTCCATCGACGAACTGCAGGCGGTCTGTCCCAATCTGGAGCGGGTGGCGCTTGTCGTCTCCTGGTTCGGCGACGATCTGCGCTGCGGGTCGTGCTCGATCCGGCCACGCGTGGAAACCGCGGGCTCGAGCGTGCAGGGGGCGGTGTGGGCGGTCTCCGGCGAAACCGCCGGGACGGCCGCGACCGTCAGCCTGCATGAGGGACGGCCGGCCTATGGCGGAACGCCGGCCGATTCGAGCGTGATCGCCGCGATCCGGGACCTCAACGCCCGCGGGCTCCAGGTCACGCTGCATCCCTTCATCCTCATGGACATTCCGGCGGGAAACGGCCTGCCCGACCCCTATGGCGGCAGCGAACAGGCCGCCCACCCCTGGCGCGGCAGGATCACCGCGTCGCTGGCGCCGGGCCTTGCCGGCTCGCCCGAGGGAACAGCGGCGGCGGCAAGCGAGGTCGCGGCCTTTGCCGGAACGGCCCAGGTCGCGCATTTTCTCCCGCAGGCGCAGGGGGTTGGCTATGCCGGCCCGGCGGAATGGTCGTTCCGCCGCTTCATCCTGCATCAGGCACGGCTCGCCGCCGTGGCCGGCGGGGTCGACGCCTTTCTGCTCGGGTCGGAAATGCGCGGCCTGACAAGGCTGAGCGCGGGACCGGGCGTCTATCCCTTTGTCGATGTGCTCAAGGCGCTTGCCGCCGACGTCAAGACCGTGCTCCCGGGCGCAAAGGTAACTTATGCGGCGGACTGGAGCGAATATGGCGCCCATCAGCCGGGCGGCGGGGATCTGCGTTTTCCCCTCGATCTGCTTTGGGCGAATGCCAATATCGATGCGGTCGGGATCAACGCCTATTTCCCGCTAGCCGATGCCCGCGATGGCGGCGATCCGGACGGCAACGTCAACCCATACGACCGGGAGGTGCTGCGGGCGGCCGTTGCCGGCGGCGAGGACCACGACTGGTACTATGCCGACGATGCGGCGCGCGCGGCCGGCACCCGCACGCCGATCACCGATGGTGCCTACGGCAAGCCCTGGGTCTATCGCGCCAAGGACCTCGCCGGCTGGTGGTCGAACCCCCATATCGAGCGGGAGGCGGGCGTGGAGACGGGCATCGCGACGGACTGGGTGCCGCGGTCCAAGCCGATCTGGTTCACCGAACTCGGTGTGCCGGCCATCGACAAGGGCGCCAACCAGCCGAACCTGTTCTTCGACGCCAAGTCGTCGGAAGCCGCCTGGCCGCGCTTCTCCAGCGGCGGGCGCGACGATCTCATCCAGCGGCGCGCACTGGAAACGGTGCTCGGCTGGTGGACCGGCGCGCACCCCGAGATTGCGGCGGGCGACAACCCGGTGTCGCCGGTCTATGGCGCGCCGATGGTCGATGCCGGCCATCTCTATCTGTGGACCTGGGACGCGCGGCCGTTTCCCGCCTTTCCCAGCCAGACCGATATTTGGGCCGACGGCGTGAACTGGCGCGCCGGACACTGGCTGAGCGGACGCCTGGGCAGCGCGTCCGTTGCCGGCCTGGCGCGCGCGCTTGCCGCCGACTTCGACATTCCGGCAAGCCTTTTCGCCGTTGGCGAGATTGCCGGCACCCTGGATGGCACCGCGATCCCGGGACCGGAAGCGCTCAGGAACGTGCTGTCGCCGCTTCTCGATGCCGCAGGCGCGGTCGCTGTGGATCGCGGTCCGCAGATTGCCGTGCTGCCGCGCTGGAGCCCGCCTGTCGCCCGTCTCGGCAATGCGGATCTGGCTGTCGAGCGGGATGCGGCGGCGGCAAGTGTCCGGCGTGCCCAGGATGCGGACCTTCCGGCTGAAATCCGCATCGCCGCCCGCGACGCGGCGCGCGGGCATCGCCGCTATGTGATTTCCTCCAAGCGGCGGGAAGGGCACAGCGCGCGGGTCGAGCAGATCGATCTCGCCTGCGCCCTCGACCCTGCCCTGGCGGCGGCGCTTGCCGATCAGCTGTTGCTCGCGCGCTGGAGCGGACGCGAGGAGGTCGAATTCTCGCTGCCGCCCGGACGGCTGGAGCTTGAACCCGGCGATGTCGTGACGCTTGCCGCCGATCCCTCCGCCGGACGGGGGCGGGATGCCGAATACCTTATCGAGGCGGTGGAGGAGGGGGCTGCGCGCCGCGTCAGCGCCCGCGCGGCCCGGGCCCCGGTTGCATTGCGCGCCCGAAGCCTCGGCGGCGAGGCGCGCCCGCGCTCGGTGATCGCCGCGACCGGCGCGGCAGATGTGCTGATCCTCGATCTGCCGACACTGCCGGGCGACGCGCAGGACGCCGCGCCGCGCATGGCCGCCTTCGCCGCGCCCTGGCCGGGGGCGGTCGATGTCTACCGGGTCCGCGGCGAGGGCGCGCCGGTGTATCATGCCCAACTGACCGCCCCCGCGCTTCTGGTGGAAACCCTGACGCCTCTCTCGGCGGGGCCGGTGGCGCGCTGGGACCGGGTGAGCGAGGTCGATGTCGAGATCTCCTCGGGCACCTTGTCCGAGGTGTCGCAGGACCAGGTGCTTGGCGGCGCCAACCCGCTTGCCATCGTCGGCGCCGACGGGGACGTGGAGGTGCTGCAGTTTCAGCGCGCCGAACTGATCGGCCCGCGCCGCTACCGGCTCGGCATGCTGCTGCGCGGGCTTCTGGGCACCGAAGGCGCCGCCGCCCGTCCGCTTCCCGCCGGTGCCCGCGGCGTTCTGCTCGATGAAGCGGTCGCGCATTTGCCGCCCTCGCTCGACGAAATCGGCGTGCCCTTCACCTATGCCGTATTGCCGGCGGGCCTGCCGCTCGACAGCGCGGCGCGCAAGGACCTGGCGCATGTCTGGCGGGCGCGGGCGTTGATGCCCCTTGCGCCGGTGCATCTCGCGGCCGAGCGGGTCGCCGGCAGCGGGATCGCCTTTTCCTGGATCCGGCGCACGCGCACCGGCGGCGATGCCTGGAACACGGTCGATGTCCCGCTCGGTGAGGCGCGCGAGGCCTATCTGGCGGAGCTGCTCGACGCCGCCGGCCTGACGGTCTGGTCGCGGGAGGTGGCGGCCCCGTCCGTCGTCCTGTCAAACGCCGAGGAACTCTCCGTCTTCGGAGCTCCGCAATCCCTGGTCAGATTGCGGGTGCGCCAGATCTCCGACGCCGTCGGTCCGGGACTGGAGGCGCGCGCGGACTTCATCGTGTGAACGTGAGGGCTGCATCCTGGCCCGGCCATCGGGAGACAATCATGAAAATCAGCGACAAGGGTCTGGCGTTCATCGCCGGGCATGAAGGCTTTGTGTCGACCGCCTACCGGGATCCGGTCGGCGTTCTCACGATCGGATACGGCTTCACCATGCGCAGCCGGGTCTTTGCCGCCTGGTGGCGGACCCGGCACGGGCGGGCACTGCGCATGGGCGACGCGATCTCGCGCGCCGATGCGGATGTGATCCTGAAGCGGCTGGTGGACGAGGAATATGGCGCGGCCGTTACCGCCCGGTTCGGTGCCTTGCCGCAGCATCACTTCGATGCCGCCTGTTCGGTCGCCTACAACCTTGGCCCGCGGGCGCTGACCTGGCGCTGGGCGCGCGCGCTCTCGGCAGGAGATCCGGCCCGTGCCGCCGCGATCCTGAGCGCAAATTACAACACCGCCCGTGGCCGCAAGCTGCCGGGGCTGGTGCGCCGGCGCAAGGAGGAGGCGCATCTGCTGCGCACCGGGGTGTTCCCGGGCCTTGACCGCGCTGAAGCGCCGCGGCGGCCGGCGGATGCGCTCATGGACGAAGAGAGCGCGATGCGCATGCTGCGGGCGCTGGGCTACCGGCAAGCCGATCCGATGGCGGCGACACGCGCCTTCCAGCGCGACAGCCCGCCTCTTGCCGTCGACGGGATCTTCGGACCGAAGACCCGTGCGGCGGCCGACCGCCGCCTGCAGGCCACGGTCAGGAGCCGCCATCCCGCGTCCCCGGCAATCCGCCCCTCCAGCCTCACCTGGATGCTGGCAGTGGGGCTTGCGCTCCTTGGCGCCGTGCGCGCCGCCTGGCGACGCTGGCGCGGACCCTCGCGCTGACGCCTCCGTTTCCCCCGACCATCAAGACCGAAAGGAACGTTCATGCGTGGCTGGAAAACGCTGCTGCTCAACCTTGGCGCGGCATTGAGCGTCGTCCTCCTGGAGATCCTGCGCTATCTCGCCGACGTCGACTGGAGCGCGCATCTGCCGCCGCACATCGCGCTTTGGCTGGTGGTCGGGGTGAATGTCGCCAACATCGTGTTGCGCCATGTCACCTCCGGTCCGCCGGCCTGGCGGGAGGGGCGCCGATGACCCTGCTCCTGCAATGGCTCGCCGGACCTATTCTGCGCCTGGTGCTCGCCCATTTCGACCGCCGGATCGCAGCGCGTGGCGAAAGCGAGCGTCTCTCGGCCGATCTCGCCGCAACGGCGATCCGCTCCGAGATGGAGGCCCGGTCCCATGCCCGCGCCGTGCTGCTGGCGGAACAGGGCAGCTTTTTCACCGCCGCGCGCCTGGGGCGGCTGATGTTCGTGGTGCCGCTCGGCCTGTGGTGGACGGCGGTGATCGCCGACAGCATCTTTTCCTTCTCCTGGAATGTTGCCGCCCTGCCGTCGCCGCTCGATGAGTGGGCGGGCGGGATCCTCCTGTCGCTGTTTCTTGTCGACGGCCTTCAGGGCGCTGTGCGCGCAACCCGGGTCGGGCGAGGGGCAGGCAAGGACGCCTGAGCCGGCGATGGCTGAATTCGCTGTCGGCTTACGGGTTCTTGAAAGGGTCATTCATGTGCTATTCACACGAAACCCGGTACGGAACCTACATGCACACACACCCTTCCTTCCGGCTTCTGAAAGCCACCCGCCCGGCGCTGACGGCCGTTGTCCTCTTCGCGATGCTGGCACTTGCACAGCCCGTGACCGCGCAGGCGCAATGTCTCAGCCAGCCGCAGGCACGGGCTGCCGTCTCCAGCGGCCAGGCGCTGCCGCTCGGCCGTGTCGCGGGGGCCGTGGGAGGGGAAATCGTGCGGGCGGACCTGTGCCGCGAGGGCGGGCGTCTTGTCTATGTGCTTTCGGTGCTGAGCGGCGGGCGGGTCGACACGCGCGTGGTCGATGCCCAGAGCGGCAGGGTCCTGCGCTGACTTCGGGAATTTGAGGAAGAGGTTTTTCGCCAAGATGCGACTGCTTGTTGTGGAAGACGACGACGACCTCAACCGTCAGCTCCGCGAGGCGCTGGAGGAGGCGGGATATGTCGTCGACAGCGCGAAGGACGGCGAGGAAGGCCATTTCCTGGGCGACACCGAACCCTATGACGCCGTGGTTCTCGACCTCGGCCTGCCGGTGCTCGACGGCCTGAGCGTCCTGGAGCGCTGGCGGCGCGACGGACGAACGATGCCGGTGCTGATTCTCACCGCGCGCGATCGCTGGTCGGACAAGGTGGCCGGCATCGACGCCGGCGCGGACGACTATGTTGCCAAGCCCTTCCACATGGAGGAGGTCGTGGCGCGGCTGAGGGCGCTTTTGCGGCGTGCCGCCGGTCATGCGAGCAACGAGATCGCCGTCGGCGAGGTGCGTCTCGACATGCGCGCCGGCAAGGTCACGGAAAACGGCACGACCGTGAAGCTCACCTCCCACGAATTCCGGCTGCTGTCCTATCTGATGCATCACAAGGGCCGCATCGTGTCGCGCACGGAGCTGATCGAGCATCTCTACGATCAGGATTTCGACCGCGATTCCAACACAATCGAGGTCTTTGTCGGGCGTCTGCGCAAGAAATTCGACACCGGTCTGATCGAAACCGTGCGTGGCCTTGGATACCGGATCGGCGAGGCGGATGGCTGAACAGGCGGTGGGGAACGCCGGCCGGCTGTCCGGCTGGATGCGCAACCGCTCGCTGGCCGCGCGGCTCATCCTGGTCGCGGCCATCTGGTCGGCAATCGCCATCTTTATCGCCGGCTTCGTGCTGGTCGCGCTCTATCGCGAGGCGAGCGAACGCGCCTTCGATGCTCGGCTGGACGTCTATGTGAAGGCCATTGTCGGCGAGATGGCCGGCGGAACGCCGGGCGCGCCGGCGGAACCCGGCAACCTCGGCGAACCGCGCTTCGACCTGCCTGCGTCCGGCTGGTACTGGGTCGTGCTCGACGCGCGCAGCGACGAGGTGCTGTTTTCCTCCCTCTCCCTGTTCGGCGACCGGCTCGAGTTGCCGGATCTCCCCGTCGACGGCGAGTTGCGCTCTGTCATTGTCAGTCCGCGTGGCGCGGAATTGCGGGTTCTTCAAAGGCGCATCATCTTCGCGGAGGCCGCGGCCTACCGGATCGCCGTCGCCGGCGAGACGCAGGAGTTGCGCGAGCGCGAGGCGACCTTCGCCGGACAGGTGGCGCTGACGCTTCTGGTTCTCGGCATCGGGCTGGTGGGCGCGATCGTGCTTCAGGTGCGGATCGGATTGCGCCCCATGGCGGCCCTTCGCGCCTCGCTTGCCGCCGTGCGGCGCGGAGACGCGGAAACCGTCGAGGAAGATCTTCCCCCTGACCTTCGCCCGCTGGGGCAGGAGCTCAACGCCCTGGTGCGGTCCAACCGCGAAGTGGTCGAACGCGCCCGCACCCATGTCGGCAATCTCGCGCATGCGCTGAAGACGCCGCTGAGCGTGATCCTCAACGAGGTCCGCGCCGGTCACAGTCCCGACGCGCGCAAGATCGGCGAACAGGCGGCCGTGATGCGGGCGCAGGTCAATCATCACCTGGAACGCGCGCGCATGGCCGCACAACGCCGGGTCATCGGCGTGTCCACCGAGGTATCCCCCGTGCTTGTCCGGCTGGTGAAGGTGATGGCGAAGATCCACGGCGAGCGCGACGTCGATGTAACGCTCTCCGGGGAGACGGGGCTTCGCTTTCGCGGCGAGGAACACGATCTTGAGGAAATGGCCGGAAACCTGATCGACAACGCCTGCAAATGGGCAAGGTCGCGGGTCGAGGTTTCCCTCCAACGCCTCGACGGGACCGGGGCCGGACGGCTTGCGATTCGCGTCTCGGATGACGGTCCGGGGCTTTCGCCGGAAGAACGGGCGGAAGCGCTGAAGCGCGGCCGACGGCTGGACGAAACCGTGCCGGGAACCGGGCTCGGCCTGTCCATTGTCGTCGATCTCGCGGCTCTTTACGGTGGACAGTTCACCCTGTCGCCGTCGGATGCCGGCGGGCTGTGCGCGACGCTGGTGCTGCCGATGCTGGAGGGTGGGGATGCGGCTACGCCGCGCAACTCGCAGACGTGACCCGCAGGCGGATTGCGAGACGCAGTTCGGCCACAAATGCATGTAATTTCTCCCCGATCCTGAAGATCATCGGGGTGCGTTCCGGTCAGTCGCTTCCGTGGCTGGAACGGATGGAAACGGGACATGGAAACACAGACGATGGCGGTCGGAGGCGGAGCGGGCCGCCCCGTATGGATAGGGAAGTTGGAATGAACGCGTTCAGGCTTGTGCTGGCCGTTGGCCTTGCTGCTCTGGCTGCCGGTTGCGCCAGTTCGCAGGGTACGGGCACAACCGGCCCGGTTGTCGTCGGCGACGGCCTGTTCGGCAGTGCGTTCAGCGCGTCCGCTGTGCCCCAGTCGGAAGCCGACCGGGCTCTGGCGGATCTTCTCAAGACCGAAACCGGGCAGGCGATGTCCGATGCGGACCGGCGCGCCGCCGCCACCGCGCTGCGTGGTGCGCTCGCCGTCGATCGCACGGGCGAGACCGTGGAATGGCGCAACCGCACCAGTGGCGCCAGGGGCCGGGTCGTTACCGGACCGAACTATCAGGTGAACAACATCGTTTGCCGCGATTACACGCATATCATCCTGATCGACGACCGCGAGAGCTCGCTGCGTGGCGCGGCCTGCCGGGGCGAGGCCGGCACCTGGCAGCCGATCACCTGACGCCCGTGCCGCACCCCTTCGGGTGACGTAACGGAATATTGCCCGCGCGAACCGCCGGAAGTCCGCGCCAACACTTGTTTAATCCTTTTCTGCGACGGTTCCGCCGAGATGTGTTTACGCCTGTGTTGCGAGCGGACCCAATGCCTGACCGGCATCAACTGACGTTGAAGATCAAGTCCTATCTGGACGCGCTGTCTCCGCGCGCGATCCGGACGTTGTTGCGCAGTCTCGAGCACGCGCGCTCGCAGGGCTCGGACGACCCGCATCTCGACCTGATTCTCGATGCCTGCCTGAATGCCGTCCGCAGCACGGACACGCTGGTGCTCGACAGCGAACCGCGCGACGGACGGCTGCAAAGAGCGTTCTATCGCCCGATCGAGGACCTTCTGGCGAATGAGGGTCTCTCCGGCAAGGTGCCGGGCCGGATCAACCGCTCCAGTCTCCCGCTGATCTGGACCTGGATGACCCGCGACCTTGCGCCTGATGCGTTTGGCTCCGCCGAGGAGGTTTCCATGCGCATGGAGACCGAACCGGAGACCGTTGAAACGCTTGCGGAGGACCTGCGTCAGCAGGCGATGCCGCTGGTCGCGGAGACACTGGCGGAAGCGCACTCCAGCGACAGGGTTCACCAGAAGATCGCGATGCTTGTCGGCGGCGAACGGGCACTGCGCGATCTTCACGATATTCTCGCAGCATTCAACGGGCGGCCGTGGCTCGACGGTCTTCGCGAAAGCCTGCCGGTCCGCCTCACGGAATGGGACTTCAAGGCGGGAAGCCCCTCGCTCTTGCGGATCAAGGCGGTGATGGACCGGCATGGCGATCAGGCGCCGCTGATTGCCTCCGTCGTGCTGAGCCGCGTCGAGGTTGCCGACACGCTGCTGGCGCTGACGGCCAGCCTTGCGGGCTCGACCTCGATCAAGAAGATGGCCGCGTCGCCCTACGCGATCTTCGCCGAAATGGCGTTCTCCGAAGCGGAGCGCTTCTCGGCGATTGCCTGCGGAGCGTGTTCGAACGCCGATCTCGCGGAGGCGCTGAACGCCTATTGCCGGCTGATGAAGACCATCGACCGCCACTACGATCTTGCCGAATCCGGCGCATGGCAGCAACGGATGGCGGTCACCCGCCGCTCCGTCTCCGCGCTGGTCACGCGGGAACTGGAAGCCATGACCGGCAGTGTCCGGCGTGCGCTGCTTGTTCCACGGCTCGACGAGGCGGGAGAGCCGAAAACCGACACCGCGGCCATCGAGGAGGCGCATCGCGGCATGATGCTGCTCGACAAGATGCGCGACGCTGCCGACAGCCTCGCGGTGAACGAGATCACCGCCCGCACCCGGACGGCCCTCGACCAGTCGCTGGAAATCAAGACCCGCGCGCTGCTCTCGGAGCTTTCGCAAAAGGCCGGCGCCGAGCGAAAGGCCCATCTGGTGGCCGTCGATGCGGCGATCGGCCTGTGCGAAAGCTATTTCGGCAAGGAGTATGCCGATCAGCTGCGCCGCAGCCGCAAGGCCGCGCTCGCGACCGAACCGAAGAAGCAATCCGCCGCGAGCTGACCCGGCGCACCCACCCGCGACGC
>PARB01000016.1 GCA_002709505.1 Paracoccaceae bacterium
TAAAGGTTCTTCTCCCGGACCGAGACACACGGACCCGCGTGACCCGGCGGGACCGTCTGGACGAGGGCATTGTGGGCGACCGCCTCCGGAGCGAGGACGGCGGACCTGCGGCCACCGGGCATGACGACCCGGAGGCCCAAGCGACGCGGACCGGTGCCATTTCCGCAAAAAGCCTGCGCTGGCTGGAAACGACGCGGGGGTCCGGAGCCTGCGGCCGGTGCGGCGGCAGCACGCCCCCCGATCCCCGAAGGACCGGGAGGCGTGTCCGCATCTTGCCGCAACCGGTCTTTCAGCCGCCGCTTACTTCAGATAGCCGAGCTCCGACCATCCCTCGTACTGGGCGCGGAATTCGGTCAGCGATTCCCAAACCTTGGCGAAGTTCGGGTTGGCTGCCTTCTCTTCCTCGACCACTTCGAGCCAGGCGCCGCGCAGCGTGTCCAGGATCGCCGGATCCCACTGCTTGATGTTGACGCCCTTCTCCTTCAGCTCCGCGATCGCGGCCGGCTGGATCGCCTCGCCTTCGGCAATGCCGTAGGTGATGTTGGCGTCGCACACGGTCTCGAACACGGCCTTGGTCTGGTCGTCGAGCGCGTCCCACTCGTCCTTGTTGAGCATCAGTTCGAAAATCGTCGACTGCTGGTGCCAGCCCGGGAAGTAGTAGTATTTGGCGACCTGGTAGAAGCCGAGCTTGAGGTCGATCGCCGGCATCGAGAATTCCGTCGCGTCGATCGTTCCGAGCTCGAGGGCCGGGAAGATGTCACCGCCGGCCAGCAGCTGCGTCGACACGCCGAGCTTCTGCATGACCTTGGCGCCAAGGCCGAAGAAACGCATCTTCAGCCCCTTGAGATCATCAACGGAATTGATCTCGTTGCGGAACCAGCCGGATGCTTCCGGCGCGATCACGCCGCAGGCCAGCGACTTGATGCCATAGGCGCCATAGACCTCGTCAAGAAGGTCCTGACCGCCGCCGAACTTCATCCATGCGATATATTCCGATGCGCGCGGACCGAAGGGAACGGCCGCGAAGAGCGCGAGCGCCGTGTCCTTGCCGGTCCAGTAGCCCGGCGTCGACCAGCCGGCCTGCACCGCGCCGGAGGCGACCGCGTCGAAGGTCTCAAGCGCCGGGACGATCGCGCCCGGCTCCTGGAATTTCAGATTGATCGACCCGCCGGATACCGCCGTCAGGCGCTCCGACAAGACCTTGCCGAGCGTGCCGAGCTGCGTGAGCGAGCCCGGATAGGTCGACTGCATGTCCCAATTGATCTCGTCCAGCGCCATGGCGGGCGCCACCGTGGCAAGGGACGCCGTTACGGCAATCGCTGATAAAATCTTCTTCACTGCACCTGTCCTCCCATCGAAAAGGCTTGCCGGAAAGAGTCCTCCGACAGTTCCCCGACGTGATGCCTTTGCATCTCACGCCTGAAGCGGAACGATGTCTTCCCCTCGACTGCCATGGACCCCTGCCGACACACGAATTTGTCGGTGACGCCGTCTGAATGCAACCGAAGGACCCGGCCTCCCAACCGAGACAACCGCTCCGGGTTAATTGGATAACAATATTGACCACTCAACGCAACACGGAATAGATTGCCGGAAAGAAGACTGGCGCGAAGCATTTTATGTTGCGTCGCAATAATTACTTGCACGCACCGCAATATAATCGAACGGAAACATGGTATTCCAGAAGATCCAGCACAATCGCACGGCGGATGCGGTTGTCGATCAGGTTGAAGAGCTTATCCTGCAGGGAGTCCTTCGGCCGGGCGACCGCCTGCCGTCCGAGCGTGACCTTGCGAAGAAGGTGGATGTCTCGCGCCCGATCCTGCGCGACGCGCTCAAGACGCTGGAGGAACGCGGCCTGCTGGCGACGCGTCACGGCGGCGGCACCTTTGTCGCGGATGTGATCGGGACGGTCTTCTCCGATGCCGTGGTCGAGCTTGTGCGCCGTCACCCGCCGGCGATCGCCGACTATCTGGAGTACCGCCGCGAGATCGAGCGGACGACGGCGCGCTTTGCGGCCATGCGCGCGACCGAGGCCGACCGGGAGATCATCACCCGCATCTTCCGCGCCATGGAAGAAGCGCATGAGAAGGCCGATTTTGCCGAGGAAGCCGAGCTCGACGTCGAGTTTCACTCGGCCATCGGCGAAAGCGCGCACAACATCGTCCTGCTGCACACATTGCGCTCCTGCTACCGGTTGCTGGCCGACGGCGTCTTTTACAATCGGGCGCAACTCTACCGCAATCCCGGCTCGCGCGAGCAGTTGCTGTGCCAGCACCGCGCCATCTACACTGCGGTGATGGACGGCGACCCGGATGCGGCCACAAAGGCTGCCACCGCGCATATAGACTACGTCGAGCAGGTGGTGCATGAAGTCGCGCGCACCGGCAACTGGAACAATGTGTCGGCCATGCGCCTGGAGCAAAGGCTCGACACCAAGCAGGACGATACGCGGCGGCGGCGTGCCTCCCGCCGCTCCACAGAGGAAGCGACGACCCCATGACATCTTCCGCGCCGCAGGATCCGCCCCTTGCCGATAACCAGGGCGGCGGCGCGCCGAGCCGGCCGAAGGTCGGCCTGTTCGTCACCTGCCTCGTCGACCTGTTCCGCCCCAGCGTCGGGTTCGCCGCCGTCAAGCTGATGGAGGACGCCGGCTGCACGGTCGAGGTGCCGGCGGCGCAGACCTGCTGCGGACAGCCGGCCTTCAACTCCGGCGACCGGGACGACACGCGCGCCATCGCCGCCTCGGTGATCCGCGCCTTTGAGGGCTACGATTATGTCGTCGCCCCGTCCGGCTCCTGCGCCGGCATGCTGAAGAAGCACTATGTCGAGCTCTTCGAGGACGACCCGGCGATGAAGCAGCGCGCGGAAGCGTTCTCCGCAAGGGTGTTCGAGCTGGTCAGCTTCCTGACCGACGTGCTCGGCGTGTCGTCGGTCGATGCGCGCTTCGAGGGAACCGCGACCTATCACGACAGTTGCTCGGGCCTGCGCGAGCTCGGCATACAGAGCCAGCCACGCAAGCTGCTGGCAACGGTCGACGGACTAAAGCTCAGCGAAATGCGCGACAGCGACGTCTGCTGCGGCTTCGGCGGCACCTTCTGCGTGAAATACCCCGACATTTCCAACAAGATCGTCGGCGAAAAGACCAGGACCATCGCCGAGACCGGGGCGGACGTCCTGCTCGCCGGCGACCTCGGCTGCCTGATGAACATGGCCGGAAAGCTGAAGCGCGAGGGCACCGCCATAGAGGTGCGGCACGTGGCCGAAGTGCTTGCCGGCATGACGGACAAGCCGGCGATCGGCGGCGGCCGGCGCTAGACACCAATTCCCGGCGGACCGGTGGACGCGACCCGCAGCGGATCGCGCGAAGGAGCGAAGCGAAGATGCAGATCACATCGCCCGGGTTCAAGGAGAATGCGCGCACGGCGCTGGACGACGCGCCGTTGCAGCGCGCGCTCGGCAACGTGCGCAAGGGCTTCATCGAAAAGCGCGCCAAGGCGTCCGCCGCCCTGCCGGAGTTCGACCTGCTGCGCGACAATGCGCGCGACATCAAGGACCATGTGCTGGCGCATCTCGACCTCTATCTGGAGGCCTATGCGGAAAAGGTGGAGGCCGCCGGCGGCCATGTGCACTGGGCGGAGACCGCCGAGGACGCAAGGCGCATCATCCTGGAGATCTGCCGCCAGAAGAACGCCCGCACGGTGACCAAGGGCAAGTCGATGATCACCGAGGAGATCGGGCTCAACGACTTTCTGGAGGAGCATGCGGTCGCGCCGGTGGAAACCGATCTCGGCGAATACATCATCCAGCTGCGCGGCGAGCACCCCAGCCACATCATCGCGCCGGCGGTCCATGTCAACAAGGACCAGGTTGAGGCGGACTTCCGCCGGGTGCACACCCATCTCGACCCGGCGCGCAATCTGGAAGAGCCGACCACGCTGCTCAGCGAGGCGCGCGCCGTGCTGCGCGAGAAATACTTTGAGGCCGACATCGGCATCACCGGCGCCAACTTCCTGATCGCCGAGACCGGCACCTCGGTGATCGTCACCAACGAGGGCAACGGCGATCTCACCCAGAACCTGCCGAAGACCCATGTCGTCGTCGCCTCGATCGAGAAGATCGTGCCGACGCTGGACGACGTCTCCCAGATCCTGCGGGTGCTGGCGCGCTCGGCGACCGGACAGGACATGTCGGTCTACACGACGTTTTCGACCGGCCCGAAACGCGACATCGACCCCGACGGGCCGGAGGACTATCACGTCGTCCTGCTCGACAACGGCCGCTCGTCGATGCTTGGCAGCGAGTTCCAGGACATGCTGCGCTGCATCCGCTGCGGCGCCTGCATGAACCATTGCCCGGTCTATCACGCGGTCGGCGGCCACGCCTATGGCTGGGTCTATCCCGGTCCGATGGGCGCGGTGCTGACACCGTCGCTGATGGGCGTCGACAAGTCCGGGCACCTGCCCAACGCCTCGACGTTTTGCGGGCGCTGCGAGAGCGTATGCCCGATGCGCATCCCGCTGCCGAAGATGATGCGCCACTGGCGCGAGCGCGAGTTCTCGCGAAACCTGACGCCGGCAACCGCCCGCTACGGGCTCGGCGCCTGGGCGTTTTTCGCCAAGCGGCCGGCGCTCTACCAGGCGGCGACGCGCCTGGCGATGGCCGTTCTCGGGCGTCTCGGGCGCAGCAAGGGGCGCTTTTCGGCAATGCCGCTTGCCGGCGGCTGGACGAAATACCGCGACCTGCCGGCACCAGAGGGCGAGACCTTCCAGGCGCAGTGGGCGAAACGGAGGACGGCGGCATGAGCGACGCCCGAAGCGCGATCCTTGCCAAAATGCGCAGCGCCATGGGCCGCAAGGCCGATGATGTCGAGCGCAAGGCCGCCGTCGCCGACCGGCTGCAAAGAAGCCCCCGCGGCCCGCTGCCGGCACGAGGACAGCTTCCGGAGAGCGAGCGCACGGCGCTGTTCCAGAAGATGGCGGAAGCGGTCCAGGCGAGCGTCGTGCGGGTCGCCTCGCGCGCGGACGTGCCGGACGCGGTCTCGGCCTATCTGAAATCGAAGAACCTTCCGGCGACCGTGCGCATGGGCGAGGACGCGCGGCTGGCCGAAATGCCGTGGTCGGCGCAAAAGCACATGGAAATCCTGAAAGGGCGCGCGGAAAACGCCGATCTCGCCACCGTGTCGCATGCGCTCGGCGGCGTGGCGGAAACGGGCACGCTGATGCTCGTCTCCGGCCCCGACAATCCGACAACGCTCAATTTCCTGCCCGAGCACCACATCGTCGTGCTGGAGGAAGCGGACATCGCCGGCGACTATGAAAGCGTCTGGGCGCGCATTCGCGAGCGCTTCGGCAAGGGCGTCATGCCGCGCACGGTGAACATGATCACCGGGCCGTCGCGCTCCGCCGACATCGAGCAGACGCTGCTGCTTGGCGCGCACGGACCGCGCGCGCTGCATATCGTCATCGTCGACAAGGGCTGACGAAGACCGCCGCCCCGCTTACTGGATGTTGCGCTTCTTCGCCTTGGCCGCATAGGGATTCTCGCCCTTGCGGTAGCTGAGGCGGATCGGCGTGCCCGGCATTTCGAAGCGCTCGCGCAACCCGTTCACCAGATAGCGTGTATAGCTTTCCGGCAACGCCTCGGGGCGCGAGCAGAACACGATGAAATGCGGCGGCCGCGCCTTGGCCTGGGTGATGTAGCGCAGCTTGACGCGCCGCCCCGCAACGGCGGGGGGCGGATGGTGCACCAGCACGCCGTCGAGCCAGCGGTTGAGGCGCGAGGTGGAAATGCGCCGGTTCCACATGTCGTAGGCCTTGAAGGCCGCCTCGAACAATTTGTCGAGGCCGCGTCCGTGCAGGCCGGACAGGGTGACGATCTGGACGCCGCGGATCTGGTTGAGATAGCGTTCCGCCGCATCGTTCAGCTTCTGCATCGCCTCCGAGCGGTCCTCGATCAGGTCCCACTTGTTGATCGCGATCACGATCGCCCTGCCCTCGCGCGCGCACAGCTCGATGATCTGCAGGTCCTGCTTCTCGAAGGACATGGTCGCGTCCAGCGTGACGATGACCACTTCGGCGAATTTGATCGCCCTGAGCGCGTCGGCGACGGAGAGCTTTTCCAGCTTCTCCTGCACGCGCGCCTTGCGGCGGATGCCGGCGGTGTCGAACAGCTTGACGTGGCGGTCGCGCCAGATCCAGTCGACGGAAATGCTGTCGCGGGTGATCCCGGCTTCCGGGCCGGTGAGAAGACGCTCCTCGCCAAGCAGGCGGTTGATCAGCGTCGACTTGCCCGCGTTGGGCCGTCCGACGACGGCGACCCGCAACGGCTTTTCCTTCGTTCCGGCGGCCGGACCCTTGTCTTCTTCTTCGGCATCGGGATCGATGTCGACATTGACGTCGAGATTGTCGACCGCTTCCAACTCCGAGGCCGCATCGACGGCATCGGCGGCATCAACGATCGGAAGCAGCGCGTCATAGAGATCCGACAGGCCCTCGCCGTGCTCGGCCGACAGCGCGATCGGTTCGCCGAAGCCAAGCCCGAAGGCCTCGTAGAGACCGGGCTCGCCGGCGCGGCCCTCCGCCTTGTTGGCGACAAGGATCACCGGCGTCTCGGTCCGGCGCAGCAGATTGGCGAAATGGCTGTCGCTGGGGGTGATGCCGGCGCGCGCGTCGACGACGAAGATCACCGCATCGGCATCCGCGATCGCCTCTTCCGTCTGGGCGCGCATGCGGCCCTCGAGCGTGCGGGCGTCCGCTTCCTCCAGACCGGCGGTATCCAGGATCGTGAACCGGAGATCGCCGAGGCGGGCATCGCCGGAACGCCGGTCGCGGGTCACGCCCGGCGTGTCGTCGACCAGCGCCAGGCGCTTGCCGACGAGGCGGTTGAACAAGGTGGACTTGCCGACGTTCGGCCGTCCGATAATGGCGATCATTGCAGGCACAGGTGCGTCATCCGGTAAGCGGCCGCCCGACCCCCAGGCGGCGCCCTAGGCGGTTGCGCTGGGGATGAACGCGGGCCCGCGCGTCAGTTGAAGGCGACGACGTCGCCTTTCGAGGTGATGGTGATCATGCGCCCACCGGCGATGATCGGGGTAACATAAATGTCTTCCGACGTCTCGGAGGTGCCAAGGATCCGGCCCGACGCAGCGTCGATGCGCGCCAGCCGGCCGTCGCTCGACACGGCGACGAGAACGCCGTTGGCAAGCACCGGTCCGGCCCAGTTGATCCGCGACTTCTTGCGGCCTTCGACATTCGGCAGCACCGTGCGCCACAGCGGGTCGCCGGTCTTGCGGTCAAGCGCGACCATGCGGTCCTCGATGTCGATCAGGAACACCGCGTTGCCGGAGACGACCGGCGTGTGCAGCGATCCGACGTCCTGTTCCCAGACGCGCTCGCCGGTCGACAGGCGGCTGGCCACCAGCCGGCCCGACACGCCGGAGGCATAGACCACGCCGTCGGAGACCACCGGGCTTGCGGCGACATCGGAAAAGCCGGAGACCGCGCGCGTGCGATAGGAGCGGGTCACGCCCTCGATCCACTTCGGTTCGCCGCTCTTGATGTCGAGCGCCATCACCTCGCCGGAGGTGAAGGGC
Organism: Paracoccaceae bacterium; assembly: GCA_002709505.1. GTDB lineage: Bacteria > Pseudomonadota > Alphaproteobacteria > Rhizobiales > Stappiaceae > Stappia. The sequence continues at coordinate 7,595 of PARB01000016.1, forward strand.
ACGATCACCATGCCGCCGGCAACCGCCGGATTGGCGAAGGCGAGAAGCCCGCTGTTTTCCGCGATCCCCGTATAGGTCCAGTTTTCCTCGCCGTCGCCCTGCTTCAGGGCGTGGATTTCGCCGTTCTGGGTCACGGCGAAGACGTTTCCGCCGGACGCGGCCGGGGCCTGGCGTGCAGGCGCGCCGATGTCCTTCGACCAGAGCACGCGGCCGGAGGCGGCGTCGAGGGCTGCCAGCTGGCCATAGCCGGTGGCGGCGAACACGCGCCCGCCATCGACGGCGACACCGCCGCCGGAGGCCACGTCACGCTCGCCCTCGGGCCGAAGCGAACGGCTCCACAGCCGGCCGCCGTTGGTCGACAGCGCGACCACGTCGCCATTCTGCTTGTAGACGAAGATCCGGCCGTCGGCCGAGACCGGGCGGGCGGTGGTGCGCACGCTGCCGGAGAAGATGCCGCCGCCGGCGCTGCCGATGGAGGAGCGCCACGAGCGTCCGCCGGAAATCGTCACCGCAACATTGCCCGGATTGTTGGCCGCATTGCCGCCGCCCTGGCTCCAGGTCACACCCGATGCGCCGCCGATGCTGGCGCTGCGGGCCTGGGTCTGGCCGGACATCGGATCGGCGTTGTCGAACAGCGCCTCGCGTTCGCCCGGAAGGATGTCTTCCTTGGAAAAGGGATTGAGATCGGAGACCGTCTCGCACGCGGAAAGCGCAAGTGCTGCGCCAAAGAGCGCAGCCCATTTGAAGCCGGGCACTGTCATCATGAGTCAGCCTTGTCGTCGGGAGTTCCCTCGGCGGCGTTCAGCAGGTCGAGCACGGTCCGCGCCCGGGTCGCGACATCGCTCGGCGCGCCCTCCTGGTCGAGAATACCGGCGATCCAGCGACGCGCGTCATCCGTGTTGCCCGCCTTCCAGGCGCCAAGCGCAAGCCCCTCGCGTGCCAGGAACCGCAGGGCATTGTCGTCACCCGCAAGCGGCTCGAGCCGGTCGGCGGCGCCGGAGAAATCCTGGGTGTCGAGCGCGACATATCCGGCGCGCAGGCGGGCGATGTCGCGCAGGGCGTCATTCTCGCCGCTGTCGGCGGCAATCGCGTCGAAGCCGGCAAGGGCCGCGGCCGGATCGCCGGCCTGGGCCTGAAGGCTTGCCGCGCGCAGCCGAGCGAGGCTCGGATAGCCGCCGGGCGCATCGGACAGCTCGCCAAGGCGGGCCTCGGCGTCCGCGAACTTGCCCTCCTCCGCAAGCCGCACGGCCTGCACGAAGACATCGCCGGACGCCTGCGCCTCGGTCTCGCGCCAGTAGACCCAGCCGCGGTAGGCGGCCGTGCCGACGACGATCAGTAAGGCCACGGCGATCAGATACGGTCCGAAGCGGTCCCACAGGCGCTTGTAGCGCTCGTGCCTGATTTCCTCGTCGACCTCGCGAAAAATGTCCGACATACGCTGCGTTTTCCCGAAAACAATGCATGGAGCGCGCGATCCGTGCCGCGCGGCGCCACCTTATCCATTTGACCTGAGACTGGCAAACGGCCTTTGACCGCCGTCAACGCCAGCGCACGAACCGTTTCCTGTCCGCATTCGACCGCTTCCCTTGCGCGTCTTGATGGCACAAGTGAGGCGGCCGGGCGGCGCGTGCCGCTAGATGACCGGCACGCCGATCAGCCACGCATGCAGATAGACGACAAACGCGACATAGAGACCGAGACCGACGACCACCGAAATCGCGTCGCCGGCGATCGACTTGCGCAGCGCGCCGGCGCCGCCGATGTCGCCGCGCCGCTTGAGCGAAATGCGATCGACGACGCCCCATGCCAGGAAGCTGCCGAAGAGCACGACGGACGCCAGGTCGCCGTTCGCCAGAAGGTGGGCGAGCGCCCAGATCTTGACGGCGAGAATCATCGGATGCTTGCTGCGGGCCTTGACCGTGCCCGTCGGCGCATAGGCGGCGACCAGCAGCACGAACACCGGGGCCATCAACAAGATGGTGATGTGGCTCATCCACAGCGGCGGCGAATACAGGATCGGCGACCCGGCGGCGCGCGCCATGCCGTATCCGTAGACGATGAGCACGAGGCCGAGGAGCGAGACGAGGGCGAAAGCGGCCTTGTAGCCGAGGTCGCCCAGACGCTCGCGCATCCGACCGCGCAGCGCGGGGCGCATGGGCAGGGAATGAACCCCGAAAAAGATGATCAGTCCGGCTATCAGATACGTCATGTTTGGGCTCCACCCTCGCGGTCGAAAGAGACGCAAGTCCCCAAGGGAATGCCTGCCCCCGCGCCCGCGGTCAAGCGTTGGCATGCGCCACGTCCGGAGCCGGCGGCGCGATCACCCCATTGCGCGACGGCGGCGGCTGTGGAACCTTGCCACCGTCGAGGGCAGCGGGAACCACACCGATGATCGATCCGGAAGATGCACGTCGGTCATTGCTCGCGCGCAGGCGCGAGATCGTCGACCTGAGCGCCATGGCGCGCGATGCCCGCAGCGTCGTTTCCCTCGACCAGCAGTCCGTCGGGCGGCTGTCGCGCATGGATGCCCTGCAGGGACAGGCAATGGCACAGGCATCGGAGCGCCAACGCGTCGCCGAGCTTGCCCGGATCGATGCCGCAGTGCAACGTATCGATGCCGGCACCTATGGCGACTGCCTGTCGTGCGGCGAGGAAATCGCGCCGGGCCGGCTTGAGGCGGACCCGGCGGCATCACTGTGCATTGCCTGCGCCACCTAGGAACAGGGCGCGAAATTGCCCGATTGCGGGCGCAATCAGGCCGAATAGGCGTAGGATGATCGGGGATGATGACTATCAACGACGACGTGGGGCGGGACCAGCAGACAATGACCGACAGGAACCGGCGCAGCAGCCCGCGTCACCGCACGTTGAAGAGCGGCAAGATCGTGCTCGGCAATCGGACGATGGTGTTCGACTGCCGCGTCCGCAACCTGTCGGAGGACGGCGCGCTGCTCAAGCTGCCCAGTACCATCGACATTCCCGACCGGTTCGAATTGCGCATCGTCAACGAGGACATCCAGGTGATTGCCCTGGTGCGCTGGCGCACGGGCACCGAGCTTGGCGTCCAGTTCGAGAAAAGCACCGAATGACGGTGGAGGCGATCTGTCCGGTCCGAGCCGTTTTCCGGGCGTGGCCGGCGCAGGCCGCCCGGCGTTAACCGCCCTGAAGAATTTATTTTTTTTAGCATCTTATTTTGAACACCGATTGCGGCTATAAGCTCTTCATCGATCTTGCTGGTAGAACTTTGTTACCGTGCTTCGGCGCTACGACGAACTTCCTTCTCAATGTCGATCCTAACCGCTGGTCGCGCGGCATTCGCGTGGCGGGCATTTCTTTGTGACCGATTGAAAGGAAATCGTCATGAACACTGGTACCGTTAAGTTCTTCAACACCACCAAAGGCTTCGGCTTCATTCAGCCCGACAACGGCGGCCCGGACGTGTTCGTCCACATCTCCGCCGTCGAGCGCGCTGGCCTGCACACGATCGTGGAAGGCCAGAAGCTGTCCTTCGACGTCGTCAAGGACAGCCGTTCGGGCAAGAGCGCTGCGGACAACCTGCAGGAAGCTTGAGTTACCGATTCCGATCCGCGACCGTCATCCGGTGGGCGCGATCGTCGGTATCCAGAAAGGCCGGGCATTGCCCGGCCTTTTTTTCGTTCACGCGCGAGCTGTTGCGGCAAAGTCCGTCTTGATCGCATCGCGCCGGCGGACCACATCGAGGTGGTCGTCCGTCTCTTGAGGATTCCATGCACCCATCCGCTGAAGATCACGCCATGAAGGCTGCCGAGGCCCGCGCCTGGGGCAAGGTGCTGATGCAATACAGGGCGCCGAGCACGTTGCGCAGCTGTCTCGAGATCGTGCTCACGGCCGTGCCTTTCGCCGCGCTGTGGGCGCTGAGCGCACTTGCCGCGATCCACGGCCAGTGGTGGGGCCTTCTGCTGACCATTCCGGCGGCCGGTTTTCTGGTCCGCCTGTTCATTGTCCAGCACGACTGCGGTCACGGCTCGCTGTTCACCAGGCGCTCCGCCAATGACTGGGTGGGCCGGGTAATCGGCGTCCTGACGCTGACCCCCTACGACTACTGGCGGCACACCCATGCCGTCCACCATGCCACCGCCGGCAATCTCGACCAGCGCGGCATCGGCGATGTCGACACGCTGACGGTCGCCGAATACCAGGCGCTGTCGCGCTTTGCCAAACTGCGCTACCGCCTATATCGCCATCCCGTCGTGATGTTCGGCCTCGGCCCCGCCTGGCTGTTCGTGTGCCAGTACCGGCTGCCGATCGGCCTGATGCGCGCCGGCGCGCGGCCCTGGATTTCCACGATCTCGACCAATCTGGCCGTGGCGGTTCCCGTCGCCGGGCTGATCTGGCTGATCGGTCTCGGCCCCTTCCTGATGGTGCAGATCCCGATCACGCTGATGGCCGCCACCGGCGGCGTGTGGCTGTTCTACGTCCAGCATCAGTTCGAGGGGACCCACTGGTCGCAGTCGGACGACTGGACGTTCCAGCATGCCGCGCTGCATGGCAGCTCGCACTATGACCTGCCGGCCGTCTTGCGCTGGTTCAGCGGCAACATCGGCATCCACCACGTGCATCACCTGTGCTCGAAGGTGCCGTTCTACCGCCTGCCGGAGATCCTGCGCGACCACCCGGAACTTGGCGGCATCGGCCGGATCACGCTGTGGGAGAGCTTTTCCTGCGTGAAGCTTGCGCTTTGGGACGAGGCGCAGAACCGGCTCGTGTCCTTCCGCGAGGCGCGCGCCGCAAACGCGGCCCAGGCCGCCGCCGCCTGACGACAGCCCGGCACGACTGGGCGCGGTCCGTACAGGGCCGCGTCAGTCGATCCACACCATGTCGGGCGTGACACGCGCGCAATAGTCGGCGACGCAGTGTTTCGCCTGCCGAACGATCTGGCCGATGAACTCCTGACGCAGGCTCGCCTGATAGGAGGCGATGATCGGCATCGGCGGAAAGCGCTTGGTGACGGTGATCGTCTTGAGCAGGCCCATTTCCAGCTCGCGCCAGATCGTCACCGTCGGCACAGCGCCAACGCCGAAGCCGTCGATCAGCAAGTTGATGATCGCGAACAGCGAATTGCAGCTGGTAAGCTTGGAGGCCAGTGCCTGCTCGTCGTGAAAATACGGCGCAACCATCTGGTAGGGCGGCGAATTCTTCGGAAACGAGATGATCGGCAGGTCGGCAAGGCTCGCCACCGAATAGACCCGGTCGGGATCGATCAGCTTCGGCGATCCAGCCCAGCTCATCTGGAACACGCAGGCGGTGTAGCTGCGAAAGCCCTCGTCGAGCACCGGGTGCAGGCAGAAGATCAGGTCGAACTCGCCCTTGCGCATGCCCGAGACGAGCGGCTTGGTGCCATCCACCGTCAATTCGATCTTCAGCCCGGGAAACTGCTGGTGCAGCGCCTCGATCAGCTGCGGCATCCAGGTCGAGGACACCGAATCGATCGCGCCGATGCGCAAGGGTTCGTGGCTGTGGTGGTCGGCGCCGGCAAGCGAATCCTTCAGCGCCTCGATGTCGTCGAGAACCGTCTCGAAATGCTGCAGCACCCGTTCGCCATCGGCGGTAAGCGCGAAGCGGCCGTCGCCGCGGATGACCAGCTTGCACCCCAGCTCGCGCTCGATGGAGGCCAGCCGGCTGGAGATCGCCGGCTGGGTGGTGTTGAGCTCGTCCGCCGTACGGCCGAAATGACGATTTCGGGCCAGCACGACATAGGTCTTCATGTCCAGCAGGCGCATGCGGTCATTCATATCACGGATCCACCGGCTTGCGCAGACGCCCGACCCTGGCCGTTTCCGGTCAGGAGGCGATCATCACATGTCGAACCTGGGTGTAGTCGAGGAGCGACTGCATGGAAAGATCCGAGCCGTAGCCCGAGTTCTTCATGCCGCCATGCGGCATCTCGGTCGCAAAGACGCCATGGGTGTTCACCCAGGTGATGCCGTATTCAAGCGTATTGGCGATCCGCATCGCCGCCTGCCCGTCGCGCGACCACACCGAAGACGCCAGCCCGTATTCCGAGGCATTCGCCCAGGCGAGCGCCTGTTCCGGCGTCTCGAAGGGCGTCAGCGTCACCACCGGACCGAACACCTCCTTCTGGACGATTTCCGCCTCGATCGGCGCGCGCACCAGCGTCGGCTCGTGGAAGAAGCCCGGCCCCTCGACGATGTTGCCGCCGGCGAGGATCTCCGCGCCTGAGGCGCGGGCGCGTTCGACGAAGCCGGCGACGCGCTGCTGCTGGGCCTGGCTGATCAGCGGGCCGAACTCGACGTCGTCGCGCTCCGGTTCGCCGTAGACGAGGCTGCCGACCATCTCCGCGAGTTTCGCCGCGAGTTCGTCGGCGACCGAGGCGTCGACCAGCACCCGGCAGGCGGCCGTGCAGTCCTGGCCGGCGTTGTAGAAGCTCGCCTCGCGCATCGTCGAGACCACCGCATCGAGATCGGCGTCCTTCAGCACGATCACCGGTGCCTTGCCGCCAAGCTCCAGATGGGTGCGCTTGATGGTGTCGCCGGCGGCTGCCTTCAGGATGGCGCGGCCGGTGCGCACGTCGCCGGTGAGCGAGATCATCCGAACCAGATCGTGTGTGATCAGCCGCTGGCCGACGTCCGGACCGTTGCCGCAGATGACGTTGACCACGCCCTTGGGCAGGATCTCGCCAAGGATGCGGGCAAAGGCGAGCAGGCTGAGCGGGGTGTTTTCCGACGGCTTGATCACCACGGTGTTGCCGGCGGCAAGTGCCGGCGCCAGCTTCCAGGCCGCCATCAGCAGCGGGTAGTTCCACGGCGCGATGGAGGCGATCACGCCGATCGGGTCGCGGCGCAGCATCGAGGTCATCGTGTCGGAGCGATAGCCGTTGGCGGCGACCGCCGGCATGTTGCGGACCGCCGTTGCGAAGAAGCGGAAGACATCGGCGACATTGGCCAGTTCCGCCAGCGCGACGAAGCGGCGCGGCTTGCCGGCGTTGAGCGATTCCACTTCCGACAGCGTGTCGGCATTCGCTTCCACCGCATCGGCGATCGACCATAGCAGACGGCTGCGCTCCTTCGGCGTCGTGCGCCGCCAGGTCGCGAAGGCGGCATGAGCGGCCTCGACGGCGCGGTCGACCTGCGCCGGGCTTGCGGAGGGAACCTCGGCGAGAAGCGTGCCGCGCGCAGGGTCGCGCGCCGGTTCGCAAGCGCCCTCCCCGGCAACAAAGGCACCATCGATGAACAGGCCGGTCTCGAAAGCGATCATGATCGGTTGTCTCCGTCTTGGGGTGGCGCCGTCCCTGACGCAGGCGATTTGCCGCGACGGGGGCGCTGGAACTTGCGGCGGGGTCGGGCTCAGTCGCGCGGCAGGACGCGAATGCGCGCCGGATCGATCTGCAGACCGACGCGGGCGCCGCTTTCATACAGGGTTTCCGTCCCCGTCAGCACGCGCACCTCGTGGCCGGCAACCTTGACGACATAGCGGTTGCGCGCGCCCAGATAGATGCGTGCGGCGACGACGCCGGTGAGCTGGCCCTCGCCCTCGGCGCAGAGCGTCGCATCCTCCTGACGCAGGGCGAGCGTGACCTCGCCGCCCTCGCCCGCGCCGGTCTCGATCGGGAACACCTGACCGTCCTCGAGCTTCGCGGCACGTCCGGCGGCGGTCTCCGTCAGCGTCGCCGGCAGGAGATTTGCAGCCCCCAGGAAGTTCGAGGCAAAGCCGGTCGCCGGGTTGGAATAGATCTCGCTCGGCGCGCCTTCCTGCTCGACCTTGCCGCCGTTCAGCAGCACGACACGGTCGGAAAGGCTCAGCGCCTCCTCCTGGTCGTGGGTAACGAAGATGGAGGTGAGGCCGAGCCGCTTGTGGATCTCGATCAGTTCCACCTGCATGTCCTCGCGCAGGCGGGCGTCGAGGTTCGACAGCGGCTCGTCCAGCAAAAGCACCTGCGGGCGCGAGACGATGGCCCGCGCCAGCGCCACGCGCTGCTGCTGGCCGCCGGAGAGCTGGCGCGGCTTGCGGTCGGCGAGATGGCCGAGCTGCACCGTCTCCAGCGCGTCGCGCACCTTTTCCGCCTGCTCCTCGCGGCTGCCGATCTTGCGCATGCGCAAGGGGAAGCGAACGTTTTCCGATACCGAGAGATGCGGCAGGAGCGCATAGGACTGGAACATCATCGCGATGTCGCGCTTTTCCGGCGGAAGCTCCGTCACGTCGCGGCCGGCGATCTCCACCGTGCCGCTGGTGACGCCTTCCAGGCCGGCGACGATGCGCAGCAAGGTGGTCTTGCCGCAGCCCGAGGCGCCCAGCAGGCTGATGAATTCGCCCGAGGCGATGTCGAGCGTGATCCCGTGGAGAACCTCGACCTGGCCGAAGGACTTCTTGATCTGTGTGAGACGGACATCAGCCATGGGTCAGGCACTCGCGAATTTCTGGACACCGAGCAGGCGGTCGATAACCAGGATCAAGGTGATGGTGAGGGCGATCATGATGGTGGAGACAGCGGCGACCGAGGGGTCGGGGCTGAACTCGAGCTGGCCATAGATCTGCACCGGCAAGGTGGTGAGACCGGGCTTGCGCAGGAAGAGCGCCAGCACCGCCTCGTCGAAGGAGATGTTGAAGGCGAAGAAGGCGCCGGCGATCAGGCCGGGGCGACACTGCGGCACGACCACCAGCCAGAGCCGCTGCAGGCGGCTTGCGCCCATGGTCTGCGCCGCCTCTTCCAGGAAGGGATCGGATTCCGACAGCACGGCCAGCGTGGTGCGCACCACGTAGGGGATGGTGATCACCGTGTGGCTCAGCCACAGCGTGACGATGGAGACGGGACCGAAGATCGCGCTCCACAGCATCAGCATGCCGATGGCGTAGATGATCGTCGGCAGCACCAGCGGCGACAGGAAGAAGGTCGCCAGCGCACCGGAAAACGGCAGCTTGCGCCGGTGCAGGGCAATCGCCGCCGCGCCGCCGACGAAGGTCGCCGTCAGCGTGACCAGGATCGCCACCCGCAGGCTGATCCAGGCGGCCCCGACATAGGCGTCGGACCCCAGCACCTCCTCATACCAGCGCAGCGAGAAGCCGGACGGCGGGAAGGCGATGAACTGGCTTTCGGAGACCGACACGCCGACGACCACGACCAGCGGCGCCAGCAGGAAGATCGCCGTGAACACCACGAACGCCATTGTGGCGATGCGCATCGGCGTCGAGATGGATTTAACCATTGGACCGACCTCCGGCGAGACGGGCGTAAGGCACGAGGATGAGCAGGATGCCGACGAAGAGGATCACCGCCTGGGCGGCCGCGAAGGGCCAGTCGAGCGTCTGCGTCACCGAGCGGTAGATGGAGGCCGCCAGCACCTGGATGCGCGACCCGCCGAGCAGGTTCGGCGTCACGAAGGAGCTTGCCGAGAGTGTGAAGACCAGCAGCGAGCCGGCGATGATGCCGGGAACCGCCAGCGGCAGAACCACGGTGCGCAGCGACTGGAGGAAGGTACACCCCATGGTGCGCGCGGCCTCTTCCAGCCGCGGATCGATGCGGGTGACAATGCCCAGGATCGACAGGGTCATGAATGGCAGGAGCACCTGCACCATGCCGATGACGATGGCCGTCTCGGTCTGCATGATCGCGAAATTGCGGCCGACGAGGCCCATGTCGCGCAGCATCTCGGGGATCAGCCCGGAGCGCGACAGAAGCACCATCCAGCCGAAGGTGCGCACCACGACGCTGGTCATCAGCGGCAGGATGACGAGTACGATCAGCCACAGCCGCAGCCGGGGGCCGACGCGCGCCATGATATAGGCAAGCGGAAAGCCGATGGCCGCGCAGATCACGGTGATCAGGATCGATAGGCGCACCGTGCGCCACAGCACGCCGAGATAATAGGGGTCACCCAGGAAGCGGGTGAAATGGGCCAGCGTCGGCCCGTCATCGCCGGACACCGACAGGATCAGCATCTGGGTGATGGGGACGAAGAACGCCAAGGCCAGCAAAGCCAGGCCAGGCAAGACCAGCAGCGTGTTTTCCGCGCGATCGTTCATCGGGATCCCTTGCCTTGCGCCGGCTCGCGCCGGACGGTCGTTGAAAAGGCGACCGCCGCGCGGCGATGCTGCCACGCGGCGGTGCGGTGTCGTGTTGGCTTAGCGGGCGATGGTCCGGTTCCAGGCGTCGACCCACTCCGACCGCTTCGCTTCGATCACGGTCGGATCGAAGCGCAGCAGGCCGGCCACGGCGGCCTCGCCATAGGCGACGTCTGCAGCGACTTCATCGGACAGCTCGACCGTCTTGTTGGTCGGCGAGTAGCGCAGCTCGCCGGCGAAGCACTCCTGCGCCTCGCGCGAGATCGACATGTCGATGAACTTCAGCGCCAGCTCCTGGTTGTCGCGACCGGCGACGAGGTTGGCGGTGATGAAGCTCGCCGGCGTGCCTTCCTCGCCCTGCACGAAGGCGGACGGCAGGCCGGCCTTGCGCAGCGTGAAGGCATAATCGGAGGCATAGGGCGCGACCCAGGCGTCGTTCTGGGCGAATTCCTGCTGGATCTCCGGCGAGGTGTTCACGACGATGGCGCCATTGTCGAGCAGCTCGGTCACGGCATCGAGACCCGGCTGGATGTCGTCCAGCGTGCCCCCGCGCACCTTGTTGAGCATCAGGAAGCCGAGCATCCCGTAGCCGTTGGAGATATCGGTCAGCACGATGTGATCGGCATAGGCCTTGTCGAAGAGATCGGCCCATTTGGTCGGCTTGCTGGGGGCGGTCTCGGCATTGTAGACGAGGCCGATGGCGGCGATCGAATAGGCCGGACCCTCGCCTGCGGCAAGATTCGTCTTGGCGATGTCGTAGAGGTTTTCCGCGTTCGACAGGCTGGCCGGATCGATCGGCGACAGCAGGCCTTCCTTGGCGCCGACGATCTCCTGGCCGCCGGAGAAGTGGATGACGTCGAACTGCGGCGCGTCCTTCTGGGCGCGGAGCTGGGCGAAAGCGTCCGCGGAATAGGCGGTCACGATCTGGACGGTCGCGCCGGTTTCCTTCTCGAACGGATCGATGATGCACTGACGGTGCGCTTTTTCGTAGGCGCCGCCGAAGGAATTGATCGTGATGGTCTCGCCAGCGGCGAGCGCGCTGGTGGCCATCAGCGCCGCGATGCCGGAGGCGGCAAATGTCGTAATCACCTTCATGGCAGAGGTCCTCTCTGGGTTTTTCTTGCAGTCGGGACGGATGCGGCCCGGCACAGTCGGGCCGCATCCGACGGGAATTACACGAGGCGACCGAGTTCGATCGTCTTCATGCCTTCCTTGCGGATCAGTTTGCACTGCTCGGCGATGGCGTCGAGGCCTTCGGTCATCCGGGCAAAATAGGTGCAAGGGATCCAGCCGGTGGGGCCAAACGTGCGACCGCCAACGCCATAGAACATGCCGATTTCCCAGAACTCGTCGGGATCGATCTTGAAGAAGTTCTTCGGCTGGTAGAACCACAGCATGTCGCCGGGCTCGGGGTAGACGGTCTGGTTTTCCGGCGGAAGGGTCGTCGGGTCGAACGTGCGGGCGCTTTCGGGCAGTCCCATCATGATTTCCGGACCCGAGAAGATCGCGTGGCTGGCCGGAACCTGGATCGGGGTTTCAAGCGCCCCCCAGATCGCCTTGCAGGTCTCCGGGGCGTTTTCCCAATAAAGGGAAATGATCCCCTGGACGCCAGACTCGAGGAATTTCAGATAAAGCTTCTTGTCTGTCATAGCACCTTCACCGTTATCAGATACCAGCATTTCAGGGCATCCGCGGCGATGTGTCCAATTCGAATGCAGAATTCGAGAGATAGATTTTTTTTATCGAGACGGCGGATTGCTCAGCGCATTGCCGCGCGCGCGGCCTGGCCGACATGACGCCAGAAGGCCATGTCGTGCGCCCGCCCCTCGGGCTGCCATTCCGGGTGCCACTGCACCGCCAGAACGGGAGGCCCGCCCGGCGCGGAGGACACCGCCTCGACAACGCCATCGGGCGAACGGGCCTCGACGCGCAATCCGGGCGCGAGACGATCGACGCGCTGGAAATGCACGCTGTTGATCCTCACCGGCTGCGACCCCGCGATGGTCTCCATCACCCCGCCCGGTTCGGCGACCGCGTCGTGCCCGTAGGCAAACATCTCCGCGAGGTCGACCCCTTCGGGCGCGTGGTGCGAGGGACCGTCGAGACCGGCCGCACGCTCGTCGACCAACGTCCCGCCGAGCGCGACATTGATCTCCTGCAAGCCCCGGCAGACGCCGAAAAGCGGCTTTCCCGCCGCCATGGCGGCGGCGATCAGCCCGGAAGAGGTCTCGTCGCGCTGCGGGTCATAGGGCGGCGATCCGGCCATCTCCGGCGCGTAGCGCGACGGCTCGATGTTGGAATTCGAGCCGGTGAGCAGCACGGCATCGACGCGCGCCACCAGGGCCGCCGCGTCGGCCGCGCAGCCCATCGCCGGCGCGATCACCGGTACGGCGTCGCAAAAACGGGCAACGGCATCGAGATAGCGCCGCTTGACGATGCTTGCCGCCTCGCCCTCGACCTCACGGACGCAGGCGATGACGGCGATCACGGGTTTCGACTGCATCATGGGTTCAAAGCTCCAGGCCACCGACTACCGCATATTTCAGCTCGGTGAACTCCGCAATGCCGTGATGCGACCCTTCCCTCGCGTTTCCGCTCTGCTTGACGCCGCCGAAGGGTGCAAGTTCCGACGACAACACGCCGGTGTTGCATCCGACCATGCCGAATTGCAGCCGCTCCAGCATCCGGTAGCTCCGCGACATGTCGCGGGTGAAGAAATAGGCGGCAAGGCCCGCGTCGCTGTTGTTGGCCGCCGCCAGCACCTCGGCCTCCGTCTCGAAGGCGAAAACCGGCGCCAGCGGACCAAAGGTCTCCGAACAAGCCGCAAGCATGTCGGCACGCATGCCGGTCACGACCGTCGGCTCGAAAAAAGTGCCGCCGAGCGCATGCCGCTTGCCGCCGGTGACGAGCGTGCCGCCCTTGGCAAGCGCATCCTCGACATGGGCCTCGACCTTTTTGACTGCGGCCATATTGATCAGCGGCCCCTGCTGCACGCCCGGCTCGCGGCCGTCGCCGACCTTGAGCGCGCGGACGGCGGCAGCAAGCCGCTCGACGAAGGCATCGTGGACGCCCTTCTGCACGTAGATCCGGTTGGCGCAGACGCAGGTCTGGCCCATGTTGCGGAACTTGGAGGCGATCACGCCGGCCACGGCCGCGTCGAGATCGGCGTCGTCGAAGACGATGAAGGGGGCGTTGCCGCCAAGCTCAAGCGCCACCCGCTTCATGCCGTCGGCGGCGCCGCGCATCAGATGCTTGCCGACCGCCGTCGACCCGGTGAAGCCGACAAGCCGCACGTCCGGATGCGACAGGAACACGTCGCCAATGGCCGGCGCGTCGCCGGTGACAACGTTCAAGACACCGGCCGGCACACCGGCGCGCTCGGCAAGCCGGGCGAGCGCAAGCGCGGTCAGCGGCGTTTCGGGCGCCGGCTTCAGCACGATGGAGCAGCCGCAGGCAAGCGCCGGGGCGACCTTGCGGGTGATCATCGCCGCCGGGAAGTTCCACGGAGTGATCACCGCGACCACGCCGATCGGCTGGCGCAGAACCATGGCGCGCGCATTTCCGGCTGCGGCCGGAATCACCTCACCGAGGATACGCTTGGCCTCTTCCGCGTAATACTCGATGTAGGAGGCGGCATAGTCGATCTCGCCCAGCGCCTCGGCGAGCGGCTTGCCCTGCTCCGCCGTCAGCAGCGCGGCCAGCGCCTCGCGGTTTTCCATCACCAGATCGTGCCAGGCCCGGAGAATGCGGGCGCGCGCCTTCACCGGCTCCGCGCCCCAGGCGACAAGGGCTGCGGAGGCCGCGTCCACCGCCTGTGTTGCCGCCTCAGATCCGAGATGCGGCACCTTTGCGATCACCTCGCCGCGCGAAGGGTCTGTGACCGGGGTCTCGCCCTCTCCGAGCCAGGCGCCATCGATCAGGCAACGGGTTTCCAGAACGCTTGCATAGGATGTGTCAGCCATTGCGTCAGCTCCGTTTGGTTCAGGGGTGATTTAGCGGGACAAGGCGTGCTCGAGCAGGCCGAGGCCTTCGTCGAGCACCGCGTCGGACACCGTCAGCGGCACGAGAATGCGCACCGTGTTGCCATGGATGCCGCAGGTCAGAAGCAGCAGGCCGGCCTCCAGCGCGCAGGTCGCAACGGCCTTGGCCGCCGCCGCATCCGGTTTTCCATCCGCGTCCACCAGATCGAAGGCGATCATCGCGCCCGGGCCGCGCAGCGCGTCGATCCGGGATCCGGCGGGCGTTTTCGCGAAAGCCTCGAGCCGCTCGCGGATGCGCGCGCCCATGACGTCGGCGCGGGCGAGAAGCTTTTCCTCCTCGATCACCTCCAGCACGGCGAGTGCTGCTGCGCAGGCAACCGGATTGCCGGCATAGGTGCCGCCGAGACTTCCCGGCGCGGCCTTGTCCATGATGTCCGCGCGTCCGACCACGCCGGAGAGCGGGAAGCCGCCGGCCAGCGACTTGGCCACCGTGATCAGGTCCGGCGCAACGCCGGAATGCTCGATAGCGAACCACTTGCCCGTACGCGCGATGCCGGACTGGATCTCGTCGGCGATCAGAACGATGCCGTGGCGGGTCGCGATCTCGCGCAGGGCCGTGAGCAGCTCCGTAGGTGCCTCATGGAAGCCGCCCTCGCCCTGCACCGGCTCGATGATGATCGCGGCCACGTCCTTCGGCGCAATGTCGGCGCGAAACAGCCGGTCAAGGGCCGCCAGCGTGTCGGCGACGCTGACACCTTCGGCGGCGCAGGGGAACGGCAGGTGGTGAATGCCGGCCGGGCCGATACCCAGTCCCTCACGATAGGGCGCGACCTTGCCGGTCAGGCCCATCGTCAAATGGGTGCGGCCGTGAAAGCCACCGGTGAAGGCAATCGCGCCGGGACGCCCGGTGGCCGCGCGCGCGATCTTGATTGCATTCTCGACCGCCTCCGCGCCGGTGGAGAAGAACGCACTGCGAAGCTGGCCCTCGATCGGTGCAATCGCGTTCAGCTTCTCGGCAAGCTGCACATAGGGCTCATAGGGCATGATCTGGAAGGCGGTGTGCGTATAGGCGTCCATCTGGGCGCGGGCCGCCGCGATCACGCGCGGATGCAGGTGACCGGTGTTCAGGACGGCGATGCCGCCGGCGAAATCGATGTAGCGCCGGCCTTCCACGTCCCAGACCTCGCTGTTCAGCGCCCGTTCGGCGTAGATCGCGGTCGCATTTGCGATGCCGCGCGGAATGGCGGCGGCGCGGCGGGCGGCGAGAGCGGCATTGGTCTTGGCAGTCATGGTGGCTCCATCGATGGTGCGGGAACACGGTCTCTCCCACCGCCATAGCAGCGTGCGCGCATCGGCGGAGCCGCGATTGCGCCAGCCACCCTGGTGCACTAGAGTTTCCACTCACCGCTTTTCCGGACCAACCTTCATGCCGCTTCCCGCCCTCCCCCTGCTCCATCTCGTGCGCGCGCTTCACGCCGTCGGCCACACCGGCAGCATCCGCAAGGGCGCCACCGAACTCGGGGTATCGCATACGGTGGTGAGCCGGCACCTGCGGGCGCTGGAGGCCTGGGCGGGCGCGAAACTGCTGGAGCGCGGTCCGCGCGGCGCACGGCTGACGGTGGAGGGACAACAGGTGTTCGCGGCGAGCGAGACGGCCTTTGCCGCCCTTGCGACCGCCTTCGAGACCGTTGCCCCGCGCGGGGCGCCGACAAGCCTCAGGGTCTGGGCGATGCCGGGGCTCGCCGGGCGCTGGCTCGGCCCCCGTCTGGCGGAGATCGAACGGCTCTTGCCCGGCCTCGACGTCTCGATCCGCGCGACCGAGACGGCACCCGATTTCGCCGCCCATGAAGCGGATCTCTTCATCGGCTACGGCCCCGACGACGAGCTGCCGGCAGAGGCGGAACTTCTGGTCACGCCGCGCATGTTCCCGGTCGCCAGTCCGCTGTGGCTGGCGCGCAACGGCCGTCCGGCAAGCCTGCAGGCGCTTGCCCGGCAATCGCTTATCCACGAACGCGACCACGCCCAGTGGCGGCGCTGGCTGAAGGTCGCCGGCATCGAGCCGACGGCACCGCTCTCCGGCCCCAAGCTCTGGACCGCCAGCCTGGGACTGGACGCGGCGGCCGCCCATCAGGGCATCGCGCTGGCGACCCAGCTTTCGGTGGCGCGGGAGATCGAGGAAGGCCAGCTGGTGGAGCTTTTCGACACCGACATTTCGATCGGCAGCTACTATCTGCTTACCGGCCCGGAGCGGAAGAACAAGTCGCCGGTGCTGGCCTTCAGCGCCTGGCTGCGCGACCAGCTCGCCTGCGATGAAGCCGGCCTCCCGGCCGCGGGCGCGGCCTGACGGCGGCGCGAACCGTCGCCGCGCCGCCGCATTTCACGTCATGTCTTTCCGCCCGTTCAGGCGTCGACGGTCACATCCACATCCAGCAGCGGCGCATATTGCTGCGCGCCGAAAATGTCCGGATCGCCCGGGCTGCCGCTCGGGCGCGGACGCAGGATGGTGAACTTGATCGCATAGGCCGGATCGTATTCGACGAAATCGGTGATGCGGTTGTCGCCGATGTTGAACAGGGCCGAGACACTCGCCCGGGTCAACGCGCCGGAGCGCTTGACCATCGCGTAGACATCGCGCTCGCGGAAGATCACGTCGAAGGTGATCTTGTCCGTGCCCGCATTCTTCGACCGGATGGTCTTGGCCAGTTCCGAGAGCTTCTTCGTCGTCATCATGCAGTCTCCAGAACGTCGGAGCCGACGATCTCGCTGTGGGTGGGGAACAGGGCGAGCGGGTCGTTGACCGCCATGGTGTGGTTCAGGGTCCAGCGGCAGCCGGGGCTTGCCTCCATCACCTCGTCGAACACGAAGGACACGCCGCCGGCGGTGCCCTTGACCTCGGGCAGCCGGGCGTAGAACAGCTGCCGCGTGCCGGTGATCGTCAGTTCCTCGGCCATCTCGCGGGTCGGCGCCACGCCCTGCACGACGATCAGGAGCTCATGGGCCGGCTTGTCCTTCAAGGGCTCCATTTCACCCATGATGCCGTTGCGGCCGAAGACGTTGTAGTGAAGCTCCCAACCATCGTCGCCGAAGCGCTCGCGCACCTGCGTCCGCGCCCATTCGATCACCGCATCGACATTGGCGATCGTATAGGGGTCGCGAATGCCGGCCATGCCGACGAAGCGCGCGCCGAGGCGGCCCGAGCCTTCCAGCTTGACGCGGAACTCCTCAGCCGGAACGAACTTCATCCCCGTCACGCGAGTGGTCTTCTCGCTGACCTGCTCATAGTGGCAGTTGGTCATGTCGAGCAGGCCGCCGGCGACATACTCGTGGAACGGGTTGGAGCGCTCGTACATGGCGTGACCGGCGACCGAGGCGACCGTGCAGCGCTGCTCGGGATGCATCGCGGTCACCTCGACCCACTCCGGCGTGATCTCGCCCATCACGGTTTCCTTGGCGCCATAGGGCTCGGCGCAGAAGGAAGCGCATTCCAGCACCTTGCCAAGGTAGTAGGCCTGGGCGTCGGGAAAGCCCTCGTGCAGGGCGGCGGCGGCGAAGATCGCGCTGTCGGAGGAGCGTCCGCCGATGATGACGTCGCAGCCCTCCTCCAGCAGGGCGCGGAAGGGATGCACCCCGGCCATGGCGACGATCCGGTCGGTCGCGTCCAGCTCGGCCTCGTCGAGGTCCGGCCGGCCGTCCAGGCCCCGGACCGGCGATCCGCCGCGAATGCTGGCGCGCACGGCCTCCTTGTCGACCTCGGAGTAGAACCAGCCGAGACGGAAGGGCGCGAGGTCATGCTTGCGGGCGAGATCTCGGATGATTTCGACATACATGTCGACCCGGCTGTTGGTGCCCGTGTCGCCGGCCGAGCCGATGATCATCGGCTTTCCGGTCTTGCGGGCCGCCAGCAGCATCACCTCAAGATCGTGCTCCTGCCAGGCGCGGGGGCTGGCGCATGTGTCGCTGCCAAGCGGAACCGGACCGATGTCGTCGCTGCCGGAATCGGCGGCGATATAGTCGGTGCCGGCCTCGACGGCGATGCGAAAGCTCTCCGTCTTGAGCGGCGCGAAGCCCAGATGCCCGTTCGGGCAAATGACCTTGAGCGATTTCGTCATGTCTGAATTCTCCGGTCTGAATATCCCGACCGCCCATATGCAGGGAGCATGCCAATCACAAATCCCAGAAAAAGTTCATTATTCGCCATATCTTATTGAAAAAACCCGTCACCCGCAGCGATGCACGCGCCTTCCGCACGCAACCATGCGCGGTTCTCACGCATCGATCATCCCGAGCTTGAGCATCTGGTGGCGCAGCGCGTGGCGGCTGATCTTCAGCAGGGCAGCCGCGTCCTTGAGATTGTTCTTCGAGGCGCCGAGCGCCTGTTCGATCAGCTTGCGCTGATAGGCTTCGGTCGCCGCGCGAAACCCCATGGAGAGATCGGCGCGCGCCGAGGCCGGCCCCGCGCCGCTTCCGCCGCGCACCGTGCGCAGGATCCGGTCCGGCAGGTGATGCGGCTCGATGATGTCGTCGTCTTCCAGGATGAAGATGCGCTCGATCAGGTTTTCCAGTTCCCGCACATTGCCCGGCCACTGGTACTGCAGGAAAATCTCGGCAGCTTCCGCCGACAGCCCCTTGATCGCGCGCTTGTAGCGCACGTTGAAGCGGGAGATGAAATAGTCGGAGAGCTTCAGGACATCGTCGCCGCGCTCGGAGAGAGCCGGAATGTTGATGGCGACGACCTGGAGCCGGTAGTAGAGATCCTCGCGGAAATTGCCGGCCACCACCTCCGACAGCAACACCTTGTTGGTCGCCGCGATGAAGCGGACGTCGACGGAGGTGGTCTTGACTGCGCCGACCCGGCGAAACTCGTGGGTGTCGAGCAGGCTGAGCAGCTTGGTCTGGAGCATCGGCTCCATCTCGCGGATCTCGTCGAGGAAGATCGTGCCGTGGTTCGCCGCCTCGACCAGCCCGACCTTACGATCCACCGCGCCGGTGAAGGCGCCCTTCTCGTGGCCGAAGAGTTCCGATTCCAGCAGGCTTGAGGGGATCGCCGCGCAGTTGATGTCGACGAACTGCTTCGAGGCGCGGGCGGACAGGCGGTGCAGCATGCGCGCGACCATGCCCTTGCCGGTGCCGGTCGGCCCGTAGATCAGCACGTTCTGCGCCGGCGAGCGGGCCACCCGCTCGATCAGGGTCCGCAACGCCAGAATGCTCGGATGATCGCCGATCAGGTCGTTCTGGTAACCCGTCATACCCGCCCCTTGCGCCCCATCGGGAGCGCCGGCGACGCTCACAGGGCGAACCGTTTCCACGTCCCAAGACATGGGGTTCCCTCGTGGAAATATAGACACCGATCGCGGACGGAATAAACCACAGAGGACAGCGTCTGCGCCTCCGCGCCCTCGGCATGCTGGCAAACGGGCGCGGGCGCGCCCGCATCGTCCGTGTGCCGGGCCATCAGCGCCATCACCTCGGCGACATCGCCGGTCAGCGCCGGCAGGCGGCGGGACAGGAAGGCGCGCCGCTGCTCGGAATTCGCGGCAATACGGTCGTCGTCGGGCGGCAGCGTGTCGTCGCGCAGCTCCGCGGACAGGAAATGATTCGTGCGCAGGACCCGCTCGCCCTCTTCCACCGCGACGAACGCGGTGCCCAGCTCGACGGCGGCCGCAGCACCCGAGACATCGGCGAGGATCAGCGTGCCGCCTCCGGCATGGGGGACGGAGCGGATGAAGGCCAGCGCCTCGGCCACATCGCCACAGCGCGCAAGCACCTTGGTCATCAGAAAATAGCGCAGCCAGCCGACCCGATGGGTGCGCGCGCCGATCTGGGTATCGGCCAGCATCAGCCCGCGCGCGTTCATGCCGCTGGAATAGGCGCCGGGGCTGCCCAGACTGCCGACGCAGAGCATCGATCCGGTGGCAATGTCCGGCCCGCTGTGGCGGAACACGGTCTGGATCCCGAGATGCGTTCCGGAAAAATCGCGGTTCTTGGCAACGAGCGGCCCATCGCGACCGGCGGCGAGCGCAAAGGCGCTGCAGCCGTCGCCGTCGAGCGGGGCGCCATCAAGCGTCGCGCCCTCGCCGAGATCCCCGACGATGCGCATGTGCAGATGGGCGAAGAGGTCGTCGACCTCAAGAGCGAAGCCCTCGGCAATGCCGAAGACTTCCGCGAGCGATTCGGGGTCGTGTTCTTCCACGAAGCGCCGCTGCGCCGCCAGATAGGCGAGCGCCCTGTCGTCGAAGACACCGGCCCGGCGGGCCTCCTGCACGCGCGCCACCGTCGCGGCGGCGACCCGCGCGGCATCGCTGCCAGGTGCCGAGGCCTGAGCCAGACCGCGCTGGAAGGCGTCGCCGCACAGCTCCAGCGGCTGAAGCTCCTCGATGTGCTCCATCATCGCGCCTGCGCTCCCGCTGCGGTTTCCCGGACGGAGAGATCTTCAGACAGCCGGTGACACGCGGCCTGATGACCGGGCGCGACCTGCTCGGAGATCGGCGCCTCACGCCGGCAAACGTCAATTGCCAGGGGGCAGCGCGTGTGGAACTTGCAGCCCTTCGGCGGGTCGAGCGGCGAGGGAAGCTCGCCTGCGAGCCGCACCCGCTGGTGCTTGCCCGGCGCATCGACGTCTGGCACCGCCGACATCAGGCTCTGCGTGTAGGGATGACGCGGCCGGGCGAGGACATCGTCCGTCGGCCCCATCTCGACGATCTCGCCCAGATACATCACCGCCACCCTGTCGCTGAGGTAGCCGATCACGGAAATGTCGTGGGAGATGAAGAGATAGGTCAGCCCCATCTCGTCCTTCAGCTCCAAGAGCAACTGGATGATCTGAGCCTGGATCGAGACATCAAGCGCGGAGACCGGCTCGTCGCAGACGATGAACTCCGGATGGCTGATCAGCGCCCGGGCGATGCCGATGCGCTGGCGCTGGCCGCCGGAAAACTGGTGCGGATAGCGGTCGAGATGCGCCGCGTTCAACCCCACCCTCTCCAGGATGCGCGCCACCGTCTCGCGCACCTCCTGGGTGGTCTTCGCCAGCCCGTGGAGCCTGAGCGGCAGGCCGACGATATCGGCGACCGTCGAGCGCGGATTGAGCGAGGCGTAAGGGTCCTGAAACACGATCTGCATGCGCCGGCGCATGTCCTTCAACGCGCCGGCGGAGAGCGCGGTGACGTCCTCGCCGTCGAACCGCACACGGCCCGCCGTCGGCTCGTGCAGTCGCAGAACCGCGCGCCCGAGCGTGGACTTGCCGCA
>PARB01000017.1 GCA_002709505.1 Paracoccaceae bacterium
TCCGGCGTTGACCGTGCTGGGGCCTGCCGAGGCCGCGCTCGCGCTGGTGCGCGGCCGGCACCGGTTCCGGCTGCTCGTCATGGCGTCGCGGGCCACCGATCTGCAGGGCTTGCTGCGAAGCTGGCTTGCCAAGGCGCCGAAAGCCCGCGGCGGCCTGCGCGTTCAGGTCGATATCGACCCGCAAAGTTTCTGGTGACGGGTGCGCGGCAAGGTGCGTCTTTGTCCCCTTTAGACCTTTTTCCGGACGGTTTCCGCCATTTGGGCCCTGTGGCTATGTTGCACCCTTCAAAGCCCTGTGGTAATCGGAGCGCGGCTTTGGGGAACCGGCCGGACCGCTGGTCCGCCGGTTTCTCGAAATGTTAAGTTTTTCCAACGCCTTGCAATCAGCCTAGCTGAGAGCTCCGGCCTAACCCGCCTCAGAGAGCACGGACCCTGTGACCGACAACGTATCTCTCATATCAGGTGTGGCTTCCCGTTATGCGACGGCGCTGCTCGACTTGTCAGAGGAGCAGGGCTCCGTGGCGGAGGTCGAGAAAGCCCTTGCCGGTTTCGAGAAGCTGCTTCAGGACAGCGACGATCTTCGTCGTCTGGTCCATAGCCCGGTGTTTTCCGCCGACGATCAGTTGAAGGCGCTCACCGCCGTACTCGACAAGGCCGGCGTGACCGGCCTTGCGGCGAGCTTCCTGAAGCTTGCCGCCAAGAACCGCAGGCTGTTCGCGGTTCCGGGAATGATCGACGCGTTCCGTGCCGAAGTGGCGCGGCGCCGCGGCGAGGTGTCGGCGGACGTGGTGTCGGCGAATGCCTTGTCAGAGGCGCAGCTTTCCTCGCTGAAAGAGGCGCTCAATGCTGCGACCGGCAAGGTCGTGACTATCTCCGCGAAGGTTGATCCTGCGCTGATCGGCGGCCTTGTCGTCAAGGTCGGCAGCCGCATGATCGACACTTCGCTCAAGACGAAACTCAATTCCCTCAAGTTCGCGATGAAAGAGGTCGGCTGATGGATATTCGGGCAGCGGAAATCTCCGCCATCCTCAAGGACCAGATCAAGAACTTCGGCCAGGAAGCCGAAGTCTCCGAGGTCGGTCAGGTGCTTTCCGTGGGTGATGGTATCGCTCGTGTCTATGGCCTCGACAATGTCCAGGCCGGCGAGATGGTCGAGTTCCCCGGCGGCATCAAGGGTATGGCGCTCAATCTGGAAACCGACAATGTCGGTGTGGTGCTCTTCGGCTCCGACCGCAACATTTCGGAAGGCGACACGGTCAAGCGGACCGGCGCCATCGTCGAGGTTCCGGTCGGCAAGGGTCTTCTCGGCCGCGTTGTCGATCCGCTCGGCAACCCGCTCGACGGCAAGGGTCCGATCGAAAGCACCGAGATGCGCCGCGTCGACGTCAAGGCGCCGGGCATCCTGCCGCGCAAGTCGGTGCATGAGCCGATGTCGACCGGTCTCAAGGCGATCGACGCCCTGATCCCGATCGGTCGCGGACAGCGCGAGCTGGTCATCGGTGACCGCCAGACCGGCAAGACCGCGATCCTTCTCGACACGTTCCTCAACCAGAAGCCGCTTCATGCGTCCGACGACGAGAACGTCAAGCTCTACTGCATCTACGTCGCGGTCGGCCAGAAGCGCTCCACCGTTGCGCAGTTCGTGAAGCAGCTGGAAGAGTCCGGTGCGCTCGAGTACTCCGTGATCGTGGCCGCCACGGCTTCCGATCCGGCGCCGCTCCAGTTCCTCGCGCCGTTCTCCGGCACCGCCATCGGCGAGTATTTCCGCGACAACAGCATGCATGCCGTGATCGGCTATGACGATCTGTCCAAGCAGGCCGTCGCCTATCGTCAGATGTCCCTGCTGCTTCGTCGTCCGCCGGGACGTGAAGCCTTCCCGGGCGACGTGTTCTACCTGCACTCCCGTCTGCTGGAGCGTTCGGCGAAGCTGAACGAGGCCAACGGGTCCGGTTCGCTGACGGCGCTGCCGGTCATCGAAACCCAGGGCAACGACGTCTCCGCCTTCATTCCGACCAACGTGATCTCGATCACCGACGGCCAGATTTTCCTTGAGACCGACCTGTTCTTCCAGGGTGTGCGCCCGGCCGTGAACGTCGGCCTCTCGGTGTCGCGCGTCGGCTCCTCGGCCCAGATCAAGGCGATGAAGCAGGTTGCCGGCAAGATCAAGGGCGAGCTCGCGCAGTACCGCGAAATGGCGGCCTTTGCGCAGTTCGGTTCCGACCTCGACGCCACGACCCAGCGCCTGCTGAACCGCGGTGCGCGTCTGACCGAGCTTCTCAAGCAGGGTCAGTTCCAGCCGCTGAAGACCCAGGAGCAGGTCGCCGTGATCTACGCCGGCGTCAACGGCTACCTGGACAAGATCCCGGTGGACCGGGTCGGCGACTACGAGGAAGGGCTTCTGCTCAACCTGCGTGGCGAACATGCCGATCTCCTGGATGCGATCTGGGAGAAGAAGGCGCTCGACGACGAACTCGAGGGTCGCCTCAAGGCAGTGGTCGAAGCCTTCACCAAGAACTTCGCCTGACGCGTGATTGACGGCATCCAGGACAAGGGGCGGCCATGCCGAGCCTGAAGGAACTAAGAAACCGGATCGCCTCCGTTAAGGCGACGCAAAAAATCACCAAGGCCATGCAGATGGTGGCCGCGGCGAAGCTGCGTCGCGCGCAGGAGGCTGCGGAAGCTGCGCGGCCCTATGCGGAACGCATGGAAGCCGTTCTGGCCAACCTTGCCACGGCATTCGAGGGGCGCGACGACGCGCCGCTCCTGCTCGCCGGAACTGGCAAGGACGATGTCCATCTTCTGGT
Source organism: Paracoccaceae bacterium (assembly GCA_002709505.1). Taxonomy (GTDB): domain Bacteria; phylum Pseudomonadota; class Alphaproteobacteria; order Rhizobiales; family Stappiaceae; genus Stappia. Next base: position 2,805 of record PARB01000017.1, read on the forward strand.
CGTCGCGACCGCCGAGCGCGGCTTGTGCGGCGGCTTCAACGCCTCGATCGCCAAGCTGGCACGCGAGCGGGCCAAGGCTCTGCTCGCCGCCGGCAAGACGGTGAAGATTGTCTGCGTCGGCAAGAAGGGCTTTGACAGCCTGAAGCGGGATCTTGGCAAGCACATCGTCAAGACCATCGAGCTTCGCCACGTTAAGCGGGTCGCTTTCGAGAATGCCGACGAGATCGGCACCCTCGTGCGGCAGATGTTCGACGATGGCGAGTTTGATGTCTGTACCTTGTTCTACGCCCGCTTCCAGTCGGTGATCAGCCAGGTGCCGACCGCGCAGCAGCTCATTCCGGCGACCTTCGAGAACGCCGAGGCCGAGCTGCCGGAAGGCAATGAGGCCGTCTACGAGTACGAGCCCGACGAGGGCGAGATTCTCGCGGAACTTCTGCCGCGCAACATTTCCGTTCAGATCTTCCGGGGTCTGCTGGAAAACGCCGCGTCCGAACAGGGCGCGCGGATGAGCGCGATGGACAATGCGACACGCAATGCCGGTGAAATGATCGACAAGCTGACGCTGAGCTACAACCGTCAGCGGCAGGCTCAGATCACCAAGGAGCTGATCGAAATCATCTCGGGCGCCGAGGCGCTCTGACCGGATCGAGACGAGGATAGCAATATGGCTGACAAAACAGTCGGACGGATCACCCAGGTCATCGGCGCCGTGGTCGACGTACAGTTCGACGAGCACCTGCCGCCGATCTTGAACGCGCTGGAAACCGACAACAACGGCACCCGTCTGGTGCTCGAGGTTGCCCAGCATCTTGGCGAGAACACGGTTCGCACCATCGCGATGGATGCGACCGAGGGTCTCGTGCGCGGCCAGGCCGCGACCGACACCGGCGAGCCGATCTCGGTTCCCGTCGGCGACGGTACGCTGGGCCGCATCATGAACGTGATCGGCGAGCCGGTCGACGAGGCGGGACCGATCCCGCACGAGGCGAAGCGCGGCATCCACCAGGAAGCCCCGTCCTTCGTCGAACAGTCGACCGAAGCCGAGATCCTCGTCACCGGCATCAAGGTCGTCGACCTGCTCGCGCCTTACGCCAAGGGCGGCAAGATCGGCCTGTTCGGCGGCGCCGGCGTCGGCAAGACCGTTCTCATCATGGAACTGATCAACAACGTCGCCAAGGCGCACGGCGGTTACTCCGTGTTCGCAGGCGTCGGTGAGCGCACCCGTGAAGGCAACGACCTATACTGGGAAATGATCGAATCCGGCGTGAACAAGGAAGGCGGCGGCGAAGGCTCCAAGGCCGCGCTTGTCTACGGCCAGATGAACGAGCCTCCCGGAGCGCGCGCCCGCGTCGCCCTGACCGGTCTGACCGTTGCGGAAGACTTCCGCGACAAGGGCCAGGACGTGCTGTTCTTCGTCGACAACATCTTCCGCTTCACGCAGGCGGGTTCGGAAGTGTCGGCGCTTCTCGGCCGTATTCCCTCGGCGGTGGGCTACCAGCCGACGCTTGGTACCGACATGGGTGCGATGCAGGAACGCATCACCACCACCACCAAGGGCTCGATCACCTCGGTGCAGGCCGTCTACGTCCCGGCCGACGACTTGACCGACCCGGCGCCGGCCTCGACCTTCGCCCACCTCGACGCGACGACGGTGTTGAACCGCTCCATCGCCGAAAAGGGCATCTACCCGGCCGTGGATCCGCTCGACTCCAGCTCGCGCATGCTCGACCCGCGCGTGATCGGCGACGAGCACTACGAGACGGCCCGTGCCGTGCAGGCGACGCTGCAGCGCTACAAGGCGCTTCAGGACATCATCGCCATTCTCGGCATGGACGAGCTGTCGGAAGAGGACAAGCTCACCGTGGCCCGCGCCCGCAAGATCGAGCGCTTCCTGTCGCAGCCGTTCTTCGTGGCCGAGGTCTTCACCGGCTCGCCGGGCAAGCTCGTCGCGCTCGAAGACACGATCAAGGGCTTCAAGGGGCTGGTGGAAGGCGAGTACGACCACCTTCCCGAGGCCGCCTTCTACATGGTCGGCTCCATCGAGGAAGCCGTCGAGAAGGCCCAGAAGCTCGCTGCGGAAGCCGCGTAAGACAGTCAAGGACCGAGGCACGACATGGCCGAAGCATTCCAGTTCGAACTCGTCTCCCCGGAGCGGCTTCTTCTGTCGGAAGAGGCGACCCAGGTCGTTGTTCCCGGCGTCGAGGGTGAGTTCGGCGTCATGGCCGGACATGCTCCGATGATGTCGACCCTGCGCCCCGGCGTGCTCACGGTGTCGCGCCCTTCGGCAGCCGACGAGGCCTTTTTCGTCCGCGGCGGTTTCGCCGAAGCGGGCCCCAAGGGGCTGACTGTTCTGGCGGAAGTCGCGGTGCCGATGGCCGATCTGAAGGCCGACGACATCGCCCGGCAGATCCGCGAGACGGAAGAAGACCTGGCCGATGCCGGCGACGACGCCGCGCGCGAGCGGGCGCAGATCGCGCTCGACCACCTTCGCGAGATGGAGCGGGCTGTCGCATCGAACTGATGCGCCGACACGCACGTCGAAAATTCAAAGCCCGGGGCGGAAACGCTCCGGGCTTTTTCTTTTGCCGCTTGATCGCTTGGGGTTTTTTCGCGCGCCCACAGCGTTAGAATGACTGCGATGAAGATGCGTCACACCGCCAGATGACCCGCCGCACGTTCGAGATGCTGCCCGGCTTCAGGGTTCTGCCCGGCTATTTCGATCGGGCGGCGCAGGAAAGCCTCCTTGAGGAGATCCGCGCTGTCGTCCAGGCCGCGCCGCTGTTTCTTCCCCGCATGCCCAAGACCGGAAAGCCGTTTTCCGTCCGCATGTCGAATTGCGGGTCGCTTGGCTGGGTGTCCGACCCCAACGGCTACCGCTACCAGCCGACCCACCCGGTGACGGGTGAGCCCTGGCCTCCGATGCCCCAGAGCCTCGCCAATGCGTGGCGCGACATCTGCCCCGGCGCGCCCGAGCCCGAGGCCTGCCTGATCAATTTCTACAGTCCCGATGCCCGCATGGGGCTTCATCAGGATCGCGACGAAGAAACTTTTGACGCCCCGGTTCTCTCGGTATCGCTCGGGGCGACGGCGGTGTTCCGGATCGGCGGGTTGAACCGCCGCGATCCGACCCGGTCGATCCGGCTGGCTTCCGGCGACGCGGTTGTGCTTGGGGGTGCCGCGCGACTTGCCCACCACGGCGTTGACAGGATCATCAAGGGAACGTCCGAGCTCGTGAAGGACGACGGGCGGATCAATCTGACGCTGCGCCGGGTTACCCCGCCGAAGGGCTAGCGACAGCCTGCGCCGGTCTGCTTGCGGGCGAGGTTTCGCTCTGCCGGTGTTGCGATTGCGAGGATGATCGAGGTCAAAACGGTTGCAGTCCGGCCATGCTACAGGGAGAAATGGCAAGGCTTGAGCAAACGGAAAGGCGGCAGGGACATGACAGAGAAAGTGAAGCTGACCGGAAGATGCATGTGCGGCGCGGTCGAGATCTCAGGTGTCGCCGACGGGCCGAAAGCGGGGGCCTGCCACTGCGACATGTGCCGGCGCTGGTCCTCAGGGCCCTACTTTGAGGTGACCTGCGGCGACGTGGTCTTCCGGGGCGAGGACAGCATCACCAGGTTCCGCTCCTCCGATTGGGCGGAACGCGGGTTCTGCGCGACATGCGGATCGAACCTATTCTATCACATCGTCGACAGCGACGAGTATCAGATCGCGGCCGGGCTTCTCGACCAGCAATCCGACCTGTGTCTCACCCTGCAGGTCTTCACCGACAGCAAGCCGCCCTTCTACACGCTGGCGGACAAGACCGAGACCATGACGGGCGCGGAAGTTTTCGCCGCCTTTGCGCCTCCGCAGGACTGATGCCGCAAAGCCGGGTCTAGCCGAAGACCGCGACGGCCAGCAGGGCGGCAATCACCCAAAGGGCGAGGCGACCGGAGCGGCTGTGGCGGGCCTCGGCGCGGCCGATGGCCTCGGCGGTCTCGGCGTCGAACCGCAGACCCTTTTCCGCCATGCGTTCCAGTTCCCCGGACAGGCGCTGCGCGCGATCCGCCATCAACGGCAGATCGGCGGCCAGGCGTCCGAGCGCCGTCAGGCCCCCTGCTGCGTCCTGCAAGCGTCCGGCCGGGCCGAGGTTGCGCTCGATCCAGCTGCGGATCACCGGTTCTGCGGTGCGCCACATGTCGAGATGCGGGTTGAGGGTACGGGCCACCCCTTCCACAACGACCATTGTCTTTTGCAGCATGATCAGTTGCGGCTGGGTGCGCATGTTGAAGAGTTCGGTGACCTCAAGCAGCTGCGTCAGCAGTCGCGCCATCGAGATCTCGGAGGCGTCATGGCCGTGGATCGGCTCGCCGATGGCGCGGATCGCCTGGGCGAAGACATCGACATCCTGATCGGAGGGGACATAGCCCGCCTCGAAATGCACCTCCGCCACCCGGCGATAGTCGCGGGTGATGAAGCCGAACAGGATTTCCGCCAGGAACCGCCGCTCGGTGCGTCCAAGGCGCCCGGTGATGCCGAAGTCGACGGCGACCAGCGTGCCGTCCGGCTCCAGGAACAGGTTGCCCTGGTGCATGTCGGCGTGGAAGAAGCCGTCGCGCACCGCATGGCGCAGGAAGGACTGGATGATGTTGGCGCCCACCGCCGGCAGGTCGTGACCGTCGGCGGCCAGCCCCTTGACGTCGGAGAGCTTGCGGCCGGTGATCCACTCCATCGTCAGCACGCATTTGGCCGTGCGCGGCCAGTCGACGGCCGGAACGCGAAAGCCCGGATCCTCGGCGGTGTTCTCGCCCATTTCCGACAGCCCGGCCGCCTCGAGCCGGAAGTCCATCTCCAGTTCGACGGACCGCGCCAGCGTGTCGACGATGGCGAGCGGCCTGAGCCGGCGCGACGGCGGATGGAACCGCTCCACCAGCCGGGCGATCAGGTAGAAGCTGCGCAGGTCGCGCCGGAAGCGTTCGGCGACGCCGGGGCGCAGCACCTTGACCGCGACCGCCCGCAGGTGGCCGTCGCTGTCGCGGACCTGTGCCGGGTGAACCTGGGCGATGGAGGCGGCGGCGACCGGCAGCCCGAAGGTTTCGAACAAGGCCTCCACCGGCTTGCCGAGTTGCTCTTCCACCACCTTGCGCGCCGCTTCCATCGGAAACGGCGGGATCTGGTCCTGAAGCGCAGTCAGGTCGCTCGCCATGTCGCGCCCCACGACGTCGGGACGTGTGGCGAGGAACTGGCCGAGCTTCACGTAGGAGGGGCCGAGCCGGGTGAGCGCATCCGACAAGCGCTTGTTCGCCGCCTTGTCGCGGGCGGAGCGGCGCTCCAGCAGCCGCACCATCTTGAGCGCATAGCGCTGCGCCGACGGCAGGTCGGGAAGGTCGACGATGCCGAAGACGCCCTCGCGGGCCATCACGTAGCCTGCGCGGGCAAGCCGGAAGAGTGCGATCACGGCCATCTGCGCTTCAGACCGCCCAGCCGGAATGCAGGCAGGCGATGCCGCCGGAGTAATTGCGGTAGGTCACGCGCGAGAAGCCGGCATCGCGGATCATCTGCGCGAAACGCTCCTGATGCGGAAACTTGCGGATCGATTCCACCAGATAGCGATAGGGCTCGCCGTCGCCGGTGACCATGCGGCCCATGGCCGGGATCGCGTTGAAGGAAAAGGCGTCATAGACCTTGTCGAGAGCCGGGACATCGACCTGGCTGAACTCCAGGCACAGGAAACGGCCGCCGCGTTTCAGCACGCGTCGTGCTTCGCGCAGCGCCTTGGCGATATCCGGCACATTGCGAATGCCGAAGGCGATCGTATAGGCGTCGAAACTGCGGTCGGGAAAGGGGAGGTCCTCCGCATTGCCCTCGACAAAGCGCAGAACGTCGCCGAGCCCGGCCTTTTGTGCCCGTTCGCGGCCCACGCTCAGCATCGATCCGTTGATGTCGCAAACGACGGCCCGGGTCGCCTTGCCGCCCTGGCGCACGATCCGCGTTGCGATGTCGCCGGTGCCGCCGGCGACATCGAGAACGGAATAGGCCCGCCGGTCGCTCTTCGGAGGGGCAAGGGCTGCGACCATCGCGTCTTTCCAGAGGCGGTGCAGCCCGCCGGACATCAGGTCGTTCATCACGTCGTAGCGTGCCGCGACCTGATGGAAGACATCGTTGACGAGCGGCTGCTTCTCGCCGCTTGCCACGGTGCGGAAACCGAAGCTCGTCGCCATCTCGGGCCCTTGCGCGCGCGTGTCGTTTCCGTTCGTGCTGCCCGGCATCACCTGTCTCCCGCCTGTCGTCCGGCTGCGCCGGAAATCGCCCGGTGCCGCCTCTGCCGGTTGCCTTACAGCATTTTCCCCAAGAGGTCACGAGCGCCTTGCGCCGCGCATGGCGGCTGCGTCGATCGGTCCCCGTACCCGCCTGGAGGCCTTTGCGTTGACGCGGAACGACACTTCTGTATGCAAGCGCGTGAGACGGTCGCGGGACACGTGTCGTGTGCGACGCCTGTCCCTCAAGGGAGATCAAGTCATGCCCGAGTTGCCTGAGGTCGAAACGGTCCGCCGCGGCTTGCAGCCGGTGATGGAGGGCGCGCGGATCGAGGAGGTCGCGCTGGCGCGCGCCGACCTGCGGTTTCCCTTTCCCCCCGGCTTCGCGGAGCGGATCACGGGGCGGCAGGTGGTCTCCCTCGGACGGCGGGCGAAATATCTGCTGGCCGACCTCGACGACGGCGAGGCGGTGGTGATGCATCTGGGGATGTCGGGGGCGTTCCGGATCGAGGATCCGGCGGCCGCCGGTCCCGACGCGCAACCCCACACGCCCGGCGCCTTCCACTATCCCCGCTCGGAAGAGCGCAAGCACGATCATGTCGTCTTTCGCCTGCGCTGCGCGAGCGGTCAGCCGATGCGGGTCGTCTACAATGACCCGCGCCGCTTCGGCTTCATGACGCTGGTGCGCCGCGCGGAGATGAACGCCCACCCCTATTTCTGCAAGCTCGGGATCGAGCCGACGGGCAACGCGCTCGACGGCGCCTATCTCGCAAGCGTGCTCGCGGGCAAGGCGACCTCGCTCAAGGCGGCTCTTCTCGACCAGCGCATCATCGCCGGGCTCGGCAACATTTATGTCTGCGAGGCGCTTCACGATGCCGGACTGTCGCCGCTGCGCGCAGCCGGCACCCTGGCCGGCAAGACCGGACGGGCGGGCGCGAAAGCGAACCGGCTCGCCACGGCGATCCGCGACGTGATCGATGCCGCCATCGCCGCCGGCGGATCGACCCTGCGCGATCACCGTCAGGCGGATGGCGAGCTTGGATATTTCCAGCACAGCTTCAAGGTCTACGGCCGGGAGGGCGAGGCGTGCCGGAAGAAGGGCTGCGGCGGCACGATCGTTCGCGCCGTCCAGTCGGGCCGGTCGAGCTTCCACTGTCCGCGCTGCCAGACCTAGGCTCACTGCGGATGCCGGCCGGCACGCGCGTCCGGGCGCGGTTGCGGCGGATGCGCCCATCGGCTACCCCTTCTTTATTGGGAGCGGCGTTGAGGATTGATGCCGCGCGGATTGCCGGAGGTTCCATGGGATACGAGAATATTCAGGTTGAGAAACGGGGCCGCGTGGCTCTTGTCACCCTCAACCGCCCGAAGGCGTTGAACGCGCTGAATTCGGCCCTGATCGCGGAGTTGAACGATGCCCTGGCCCAGTTCCAGAGCGACGATAAGATCGGATGCGTGGTTCTGACCGGGTCGGAGAAGGCCTTCGCTGCCGGCGCCGACATCAAGGAAATGAGCTCGCTCTCCTATGTCGAGGCCTATACCGGCGATTTCATCACCTCCTGGGACGAGGTTTCGCGGTTCCGCAAGCCGATCATCGCCGCCGTTGCCGGCTACGCCCTTGGCGGCGGCTGCGAACTGGCGATGATGTGCGACTTTATTCTGGCCGCCGACACGGCCAAGTTCGGTCAGCCGGAAATCACCCTTGGCGTCATGCCGGGTGCCGGAGGCACGCAGCGCCTGACGCGGTTCGTCGGCAAGTCCAAGGCGATGGAAATGTGTCTCACCGGACGCATGATGGACGCGGCGGAGGCGGAAAGCTCTGGCCTTGTCAGCCGGGTCATTCCCGCCGACGAACTCGTCGACGAGGCGATGCGTGTTGCGGAGAAGATCGCGGACTTCTCCCTGCCCATCGCGATGATGACAAAAGAGAGCGTCAACCGCTCCTATGAGACCACCCTTGCGGAAGGGGTTCGCTTCGAGCGTCGGGTGTTCCATTCGATGTTTGCGACCGAGGATCAGAGCGAAGGCATGGCCGCCTTTGTCGAGAAACGGTCGCCGCAGTTCAAGAACCGGTAAGCGCCCGGCGGAAACCGGCGAGCGCGGCGACTTTCACGTTGACGCGCGCCGGGTGGGCCACTATAAGCCAAGTCGACCGGTGGCGGAGTGTTCCGCCGCCGCTTTCGTTTGACCGGGGTGACATCTGGCGCCTCGATCGTGACGAGCCAGAATGTTCACGTAACGCATCAGGACACACCATGGCCAACACCCCTTCGGCCAAGAAGGCGGCACGCAAGATCCAGCGCCGCACGGCCATCAACATGGCCCGCCGTACCAGGGTGCGCTCGCACCTTCGCAAGGTCGAGGAGGCAATTGCTTCCGGTGACCAGTCGGCGGCCAACGACGCGCTCAAGGCTGCCCAGCCGGAACTTATGCGGGCGGTAACCAAGGGCGTCTTTCACAGCAATATGGCAGCCCGGAAGATCTCCAGGCTGAACTCGCGGATCAAAGCGCTCGGCGCCTGACATTTTGCTGCGATTTGAGATGTTGAACCCGGCCTTTTGGTCGGGTTTTTCTTTTGCCGGCGCACTCTTTCCGCCTTGCAATCCGTCTAAATACATGAGCCGAATCGCGGGGTATCGCAGCGGGGTTCCGTGGCAGGGAAGTATCAATAATATCAAATATTTAACTGCATGTAGCCTGCTGGCTCCGGTCGTCGCGCGGGTTTGGGGCGTGTCAAGAATGAACGTGACAAATTTTTTTTCGTGCACAGCAAAATGGGATTTGCCGGGGGTGTGAACGGCAAAATGCATTGAGTCAAAACGCCTTCCAAAACGCAGTGGCGGGGATGGGCGGTCCGAAGACGGGGCAGGGTTCGCACTGCGTTAACGAATTGCTCTCCGACTCTGTTGCGACCCCGAATTGGGCTGTGTATGGTCACTTCATCGGGCGGTCGCCCGGGTAAATCGAAACAAGAAATCGACTAAGGGCCTCTGGAAGAGCAATGGTATTTTTTTGTCGAAAATATACATTGAGTGGTTCTTGTAATCCCTTCCAGTCTGGTCATAAGCTTGTCTGGGGGTCTTGGCTCCGGCCACTTGGGATCTTCGAGTAAACGGCTTTTTATCCTTAAAAAATGACATGAACACCGCCAAATTCCATTTGGTGGAGCGAGTTTTTATTGTCTGATTAAGGAGTTGGATTTGCGGGTGTCATGGGCGTGACAAGACGGGCGACAAAGCCCGCGACAAAATGCTCGGCCCGACCGATGGAGCGATCCGGGAGAATGCGGGACCACTGGCTGGCTTGCCTGGGTCTCGCGAAGCGAAAACGAAAATGAGGGGCTTGACGATGAACGCGCAATGGACTTTCTGTGCCGCTCCGAATTCGGCGAAAGCGGTCAGGCGCGATCCTTAGCCCGCCCCGGCTGAGCCGACCGGTCGGACATCCCCGTCCGCCGGGCAACACTGGATCATTCAACCCACGCGCGGCCTGACGGGTCGGGGTTTGGCGGCGATGCCTCTTGCATCCGCGACCAACCACGCCGACGTCCTGCCACGCTTCACAAGACGCCAACGGACGCGGCTCATCCGCTCCGGACGGGCTTTGCGCGCCAGCGCCAGAGGTCGTCGGGTAAAAAACGATGAAAAAACAAAGGTACAGCGGGTTCTGCGGCGGCGGACACTCCCGTTGGACAAGGAGGCGATCACGATGAACTTGCAGGAGATGCCGGCGACTGAACTCGCAGGTGCAGACCACTGGGTTCGCGTAAAGAAGCGGCTGCGAGCCGAACTGGGTGAAGATGTCTTCACGAGCTGGTTTGCCCGGGTCGATTTTGAGGATCACGCCAATGGCATCGTGCGCCTCTCCGTTCCGACCCGCTTCCTCAAGCAGTGGATCCAGTCGCATTATCTGGAGCGCCTGATCGGTCTGTGGCAGCGCGAATGCGACGATGTCCTGCGCATCGAACTGACGGTCCGTGGCGCCGTTCGTGCCCGCCCTGCGCCTCAGGCTGCGCTTGCCGGGTCCGTGCGCCCCTCGCCGTCGCTCAAGGCGGCCGACAAGCCGCGCCTGGAAGCAGTGGCCGGATCCGATGTGGCGCGCATGGCGCCGGCCGCCCAGCCGCGCACCGCGGCCCCGATGCCGGACGGGCTGGAAGGTGCCTCGCTCGATCCGAAATACACGTTCGACTCCTTCGTCGAGGGCGAGTCCAATGCCCTGGCTCTCGCTGCGGCGCGCCAGATCGCGACCGCGAGTGCCGTCACCTTCAATCCTCTGTATGTCCATGCCTCTGTGGGACTTGGCAAGACGCACCTGATGCAGGCGATCGCAAGTTCTGCGCGGGCGTCGGGAAAGCGGGTGCTCTACCTGACGGCGGAACATTTCATGTATCGCTTCGTCGCCGCCTTGAAGGCGCAGTCGGCGCTGGCGTTCAAGGACACGCTGCGCACGATTGACCTTCTCCTGATCGACGACATGCAGTTCCTTCACGGCAAGCAGGTCCAGCAGGAATTCTGCCATACGCTGAACGCTTTGATCGATGGCGCCCGCCAGGTCGTGGTCGCGGCGGACCGTCCGCCCTCCGATCTGGAGACGCTCGATGACCGGATGCGTTCGCGGCTTGCCGGCGGTCTTGTCGCGGCGATCTCCGAGCCCGACTACGGCCTGCGCCGCGCGATCCTCACAGGCCGCGTCGATACGGTGCGCCGCGCTCATCCGAGCTTTGCCATCCCCGAGAGCGTCCTCGACTATGTGGCGCGCAACGTCGGCACCTCCGGCCGCGACCTTGAAGGTGCACTCAACCGGCTGATCGCCCACAACCAGCTGACCAACCAGCCGGTCACCCAGGAAATGGCCGAGGCGACCCTGCGCGATCTGGTGCGCAACACCGAGCCGCGGCGGGTGAAGATCGAGGACATCCAGCGTGTGGTGTCGAAACACTACAGCGTGTCGAAGGCCGACCTTCTGTCGGCGCGCCGCACCCGGACCATCGTGCGTCCGCGTCAGATCGCTATGTATCTCGCCAAGATGATGACCCCGCGCTCCCTGCCGGAAATCGGGCGTCGTTTCGGCAACCGCGATCATACCACCGTCTTGCACGCCGTTCGCAAGATCGAGGACCTGAGCCGCAACGACAGCACGCTCGCGCAGGAGATCGATCTGCTGAAGCGCATGCTCGACGCCTGAGGCCGGGGCGCCGAGAGGCGCCGCCGTCGCCCGTCGCGCGCGTGAGTGCGGGGCGGAAGCGGCGCGGCCCGTGTGCCGGAATTGACCTGCAATTGCAGGCCTGCTGCCCAAAACCGCCGCTTTCCCGCAAGCGGCGGTTTTCTGCGGATAATGGGCGGCAATCGGGCGCTTGCCTCTTGCTTTTTGCAGCGCCAAGGGCCAGTGTCGACGCCCATTTCGCCGTCGCGGCTTATCCTTGCGGACGCGGCCTCCCGGTGCCAACGCATTTGACAACGGACGACACAATGAAAGTGACGCTTGAGCGGACGGATCTCCTGAAGTCCCTGACCCATGTCCACCGTGTCGTCGAACGCCGGAACACCATCCCGATCCTTTCGAATGTGCTGTTGCGCTGCGAGGCGGGTGAGCTGGCGTTGAAGGCGACCGATCTCGATCTCGAAATCTCCGAGCGCATCGCGGCGCATGTGGAGCAGCCGGGCGCAACGACCGTGCCCGCGCACATGATCTACGACATCGTGCGCAAGCTGCCCGAGGGCTCCCAGGTCGCGCTCGAGACCTCCGGCGACAATGCGACGCTGGAGATCCGCGCCGGGCGCTCGCGCTTCGCGCTGCAGATGTTGCCGGAATCGGATTTCCCGGACATCACGGCCGGCGATTTCACCCATTCCTTCACGCTGACCGCGCGCGACATGCGCACGGTGCTCGATGCCACGCAGTTCGCGATCTCCACCGAGGAGACGCGCTACTATCTCAACGGCATCTACATGCACGCCGTGGCGACCGAGGCGGGCGAGCGCTTCCGCGGTGTCGCGACCGACGGTCACCGCCTGGCGCGGGCCGAAATTCCGGCGCCGTCCGGTGCCACCGGCATGCCGGGCATCATCGTGCCGCGCAAGACGGTCGGCGAGATGCAGAAGCTTCTGGAAAACCCGGATGCCGAAGCGCGGATCGAGATCTCCGAGACCAAGATCCGCATCACCACCGGCAATGTCATTTTGACCTCGAAGCTGATCGACGGGACGTTCCCGGATTACGGTCGCGTCATTCCGCAGAACAACGACAAGGAAATGCTGGTCGACCGCGACGAGTTCAAGTCGGCGGTGGACCGTGTCTCGACGATCTCGTCGGAGCGCGGGCGGGCCGTGAAACTGGCGATTTCCGAAGGGCGGATGGTTCTGACGGTGGTCAATCCCGACTCCGGGTCGGCAACCGAGGAACTGGCGGTCGACTATGAGTCCGATCCGCTCGAGATCGGCTTCAATTCGCGCTATCTGCTGGAGATCGCCGGTCAGCTGCGCGGCGACACGGCGTCGTTCCGTTTTGCCGACGCCGGCGCGCCGACGCTGATCCAGGACAAGGGCGTGGAAGACGCACTCTATGTCCTGATGCCGATGCGGGTCTGACCGGCGGGGTGATCCGCAGGCCGCGAGATCGGAGAAAGAAAGGCGCGCGATGGGCGAGCCGGTCAGGGTTGCCCTGCGCAGCCTCACCTTGTCTGATTTCAGGAACTACGAAACCCTGTCCGTGACCTTCGATGCGCCGATGGTCGCCCTCGTGGGGGAAAACGGCGCGGGAAAGACCAACCTCCTTGAAGCGATCTCGCTGCTGACGGCGGGCCGAGGCCTGCGCCGTGCAGCACTTGAAGATCTGGCGCGCCGCGGCGCGCCGCACGGCTGGGCGGTGTCGGCGCGGGTCGAGGGCATCGGCGGGGAGACACGGATCGGGGTCGGGCACACCGCCGGCGATCCCGGTCGCCGCATCCGGATCAACGGATCTGACGCGCGCAGCTCCGAAATGCTCCTCGACTATCTGCGGGTTCTCTGGCTTCTGCCTTCCATGGACGGCTTGTTCACCGGACCGGCGGGCGACCGGCGACGGTTTCTGGACCGCTTGGTGCTGGCCATCGATCCGGGACACGGGCGGCGGGTCGCGGATCTGGAGCGGACCCTGCGGGCGCGCAATCGCCTTCTCGACGAGCGCGGTTCCGATGCCTTCCTCGATGCGGTAGAGGCGCAGCTTGCGCCGCTCGCCGTTGCCGTCAGCTATGCCCGGCAGGAGACCGTGACCCTGCTGCGCAAGCGCATGGCCTCTCAGGCCGAGGCCGGACAGCCGTTTCCGCAGGCCGACGTTCTCCTCACCGGAGGCTTCGAAGACAGCGCCGCCGGGGTTGCGGCGGGCGATCTGGAAGATGCCTATCGCGAGATGCTTGCCGCCGGCCGCTATCGCGACCGGGCGGCGGGGCGCACGCTCCAGGGGCCGCATCGCTCGGATTTGACGGTTCGCCATGTCGCCAAGGACATGCCGGCCGCACTTGCCTCCACCGGCGAGCAGAAGGCCCTGTTGATCGGCCTGGTTCTGGCGCATGCGGAAGTGGCCGCGGCCATCGCCGGCCTGACGCCGCTGCTGCTGCTCGACGAGGTCGCGGCCCACCTTGATCCCGACCGCCGCCGCGCGCTTTTTGCGCGTCTTGCCGACCTTGGCCTGCAGGTGATGATGACCGGCACGGATCCGTTCCTGTTCGCCGAACTGCCGGAGGCAAGCCGGATACTAAAGGTCGCAAACGGACGCGTTTCTCCCTATAGTGCGGCGTAATCTCCAAAAGGATCCCTCCCTCGATGGAACTCTCTGCTCTTGCGGTCTTTGCGCTGTCCCTGATGGTGATGGCGGCGATCCCCGGTCCCGGCATCGCGGCGATCGTTGCGCGCGTGCTCGCGCACGGTCGCGAGGGCGCCATGGCGTTTTGCCTCGGCGTCGCCCTGGGCGACGTGATCTGGCTCGGTTTCGCCGTGGCCGGTCTCGCTGTGGTTGCGAAGACGTTCGGGGTGGCCTTCCTGGTGATCAAGTATCTGGGGGCGGCCTATCTGCTCTATCTTGCCTGGAAGATGTGGACGGCGAGCGGCGACAGCGGTCTTGGCGGTGTGCCGCGGCCCCGCAGCGCGCGCCCTTTCCAACTGGTGATGGGCGGTCTCGCCGTGACCATGGGAAATCCCAAGGTGATGGTCTTCTATCTTGCGCTTCTGCCCAACATCATCGCCCTCGAAACGGTCACGATGATCGGCTATGTCGAGCTCAGTCTGGTCACGCTTGCCGTGCTCGCCCTGGTGCTGGGCGCCTATTGCGTGCTCGCAGATCGCGCGCGCCGGCTGATTTCCAGTCCAAGGGCCGTTCGACTGCTCAACAGGTTTGCGGGCTCGGTGATGGCGGGTGCTGCCGTCGCGGTGGCCACGCGTTGACGTTTCCGCGACAACGAGACGTCGGCCAAGCTCCCGGTAACATTGCGTTTTCCGGGCCTGTCCGGCCTGGCGGCGGGACCGGTCCGATGCGCGGTCCGGGCGCGATCCGCATCTCGCCGTCCAAGGCCGGTTTCGGTTGGTTGAATGCGGCTCGTTACCCCGTATAACCTCTTTAAACTCGTCACCCAGTGAGCGATTGATTCGTATGAACGACACACCGACGCCCAGCGAAAACGACCCGACCCTCCCGCAGGATCCGGATGCCTATGGCGCCGGCTCGATCAAGGTCCTCAAGGGCCTGGATGCGGTGCGCAAGCGTCCCGGTATGTATATCGGCGACACGGACGACGGGTCGGGCCTGCATCACATGGTCTATGAGGTCGTCGACAACGCCATCGACGAGGCGCTGGCCGGTCATGCCGACCGGGTCACGGTGGCGCTCAATGCCGACGGCTCGGTGACCGTCTCCGACAACGGCCGCGGCATTCCGACCGAACTGCACCCGGAAGAAGGAGTGTCGGCGGCCGAAGTGATCATGACCCAGCTGCATGCGGGCGGAAAGTTCGACCAGAATTCCTACAAGGTCTCCGGCGGCCTCCACGGGGTCGGCGTCTCCGTCGTCAACGCACTGTCGTCCTGGCTGGAATTGCGCATCTGGCGCAACGGCAAGGAGCACGCCATGCGCTTCGAGCACGGCGATGCCGTGTCGCCACTGAAGGTGGTTGCCGAGTCCGAAGGGCGCAAGGGTACGGAAGTGAGCTTCCTGCCCTCGACCGAGACCTTCACCAAGACGGAATTCGATTTCGCGACGCTGGAGCACCGTCTGCGCGAGCTGGCGTTCCTCAACTCCGGCGTTCGCATTCTCCTGACCGACAAGCGCGGCGTCGAGGATGTCGTCGTCGAGCTTTACTACGAAGGCGGGCTCGAGGCCTTCGTGCGCTATCTCGACCGCGCCAAGCATCCCCTGATCGCGGATCCGGTGGTGATGAAGGCGGAGCGCGACGGCATCACCGTGGAGGCGGCGCTGTGGTGGAACGACAGCTATCACGAGCAGGTTCTGTGCTTCACCAACAACATCCCGCAGCGTGACGGCGGCACCCATCTTGCCGGCTTCCGCGGGGCGCTGACCCGCCAGATGACCGGGTATGCCGACCAGTCGGGGATCCTGAAGCGCGAGAAGGTCTCGCTGACGGGCGACGATTGCCGCGAAGGCCTGACCTGCGTCCTGTCGGTGAAGGTGCCGGATCCGAAGTTCTCCTCGCAAACCAAGGACAAGCTCGTGTCCTCGGAAGTGCGGCCGGTGGTGGAAAACATCATCAACCAGACCCTGTCGACCTGGCTTGAGGAAAATCCGGCGCCGGCGCGCGTGCTCGTTGCCAAGATCGTGGAAGCGGCCAGCGCCCGCGAAGCCGCGCGCAAGGCGCGCGAGCTGACCCGCCGCAAGGGCGCCCTCGACATTGCCTCCCTGCCGGGAAAACTCGCCGACTGCCAGGAGCGCGACCCGGCCAAGGCCGAACTCTTCCTGGTGGAGGGCGATTCCGCCGGCGGCTCCGCAAAGCAGGGCCGCAGCCGTGAAAATCAGGCGATCCTGCCGCTGCGCGGCAAGATCCTCAACGTCGAGCGGGCGCGCTTCGACAAGATGCTCTCCTCCAACGAGATCGGCACGCTGATCACCGCGCTCGGCACGGGCATCGGCAAGGAAGAGTTCAATCTCGAGAAGCTGCGCTATCACAAGATCATCATCATGACGGACGCCGACGTCGACGGCGCGCATATCCGCACGCTGCTCCTGACGTTCTTCTTCCGCCAGATGCCGGAGCTGATCGAGCACGGCCACATCTATATTGCCCAGCCGCCGCTCTACAAGGTGAAGCGCGGCAACTCCGAGCAGTATCTGAAGGATGAGGACGCGCTGGAGCGCTACCTGATCGACACCGGTCTGGAGGATTGCGCGCTGACGCTTGCCAATGGCGAGGTGCGCACCGGGCAGGATCTGCGTGCGGTGGTCGAGACGGCCCGCAACGTGGCCCACACGCTGGACGGCCTGCACTCCCGCTACGACCGGGATGTGGTGGAACAGGCGATCATCGCCGGGGCGCTCAACCCGGATGTCCATGACGATCCGGAACGTGCGCGGGAGGCGGCCGCCTATATCGCGCGCCGGATGGACATTCTGGCGGACGAGTTCGAGCGCGGCTGGGAAGGTCGGGTTCTCGACAATGGCGATCTGGTGTTCGAGCGCATCGTGCGCGGCGTGAAGGAAGTGGCGACCATCGACGCGGCGCTGATCGCCTCCGCCGATGCGCGCAAGCTCGACGCGCGCGCCGCGACCCTTCAGGAGGTCTTCGGCAAGGCGGCGACGCTCACGCGCAAGGACACGGACACGCCGATCCGCGGGCCGCGCGCGCTGCTGGCGGCGGTCTTCGCCCAGGGGCGCAAGGGCATTTCCATGCAGCGCTACAAGGGCCTTGGCGAGATGAATGCCGAGCAGCTCTGGGAAACGACCCTCGACCCCCATGCGCGTTCGCTGCTGCAGGTGAAGGTGCGCGAGGCCGATGCGGCCGACGATATCTTCACCAAGCTGATGGGCGACGACGTGGATCCGCGCCGCACGTTCATCCAGGACAATGCCCTGTCCGTGGCCAATCTCGACGTCTAGATTGCCGGCTGCGCAGAAACCTTGCCTGCGCGGCAATCTCCCTTTGACAAAGCCGGTCGCTCCCCCTATACGAAGCGGCCAAGACATTCCTCAAAAACAAGCCGCAAGCAACCTATGCCGACAATCAATCAGTTGGTTCGTCAGAACCGCAAGCCGACCGTCAAGAAGTCCAAGACGCCTTCGCTGGCCGGAAACCCGCAGAAGCGCGCCGTATGCACCCGCGTGTACACGACCACGCCGCGTAAGCCGAACTCGGCTCTGCGTAAGGTCGCCCGCGTGCGTATGACCAATGGCAACGAAGTCACCGCCTACATCCCGGGCGAAGGCCACAACCTGCAGGAGCACTCGGTCGTGCTCGTGCGCGGTGGTGGACCGAACGACCTTCCGGGTGTGCGCTACCGCGTGATCCGCGGCGTGCTCGACACCCAGGGCGTCAAGGATCGTAAGAAGCGCCGTTCGCTCTACGGTTCCAAGCGCCCGAAGTAAGCCGCGCTCGGCGACAGACGCCGAAGGCAGTTTGCGCGCAAATTTTGACCCCCGGCACTGCCGGGGGTTTTTGCGTTTGCACAGCGGGGCTTGGCGGCGCGATCGGGGGGGCGCCGCCGGTCAGGGACGGGCCTGTCAGAGCACTCCGCGATCGAGCCTGTCGAGGGTGCGGCGCGCGGCCGTGCGATAGGCGGCCTGGGTCTCCGGTTTCATCCGCTCCCAGGTGCGATAGGGCTGGGCCAGGCGGGGGTTTTTGCCCAGAACCTCCTTGTTGCGCAGCAGGAAGTCCCAGTAGAGCGGATTCAATGGACAGGCGTTTTCGCCGGTCTTGTCCTTCACGTCGTAGTGGCAGCCGCTGCAGTAGTCGGACATCTTGTTGATGTAGTTTCCGCTCGCCGCATAGGGCTTTGAACCGAGAAGCCCGCCGTCGGCGAACTGGCTCATGCCAAGCGTGTTGGGCAGTTCCACCCATTCATAGGCATCGGCATAGACGGCGAGGTACCATTCGTGGATCTGTCGCGGCTCGATGCCCGACAGCAGTGCGAAGTTGCCGGTGACCATCAGCCGCTGGATGTGATGGGCATAGGCCTGCTCGCGCGTCTGTTCCACCGCATCGCGGACGCAGGCCATCTTCGTGTCGGCACTCCAGTAGAATTCGGGCAGGTCGCGGTCGGCTGAGAGAAAGTTCTCCTGCGCATAGTCCGGCATCTTCAGCCAGTAGATCCCGCGCACATATTCCCGCCAGCCGATGATCTGGCGGATGAATCCCTCGACCGCGTTCAGCGGCGCATGGCCATCGTGATAGGCGGCCTCGACCGCGCGACAGGTCTCCAAGGGGTCGAGCAGGCCCGCATTGAGATACAGCGCCAGGACCGAGTGATAGAGGAACCGTTCCCCGGCCAGCATCGCATCCTGATAGTCGCCGAAACCGGGCAGGGCGGTCTTGATGAAATGGGTCCGCGCCGCCTTCGCGTCCTTTTGCGTGACCGCGAACCAGAACGGCTCGAGGTCGCCGAACCGGTCGGGAAAGTTCCTGTCCACGAGGTCGAGCACCGCGCGGGTGGTCTCGTCCGGCGTCACCTGTCGCGGTGAGGGCATGAACAGGTCGCCCGTCGCCGGCTTGCGATTGTCGGCATCGAAGTTCCATTGCCCGCCGACCGGATCGTCGCCGTCCATCAAGAGCCCCGTCTTGCGGCGCATGTCCCGGTAGAAATATTCCATGCGCAGCTGCTTGCGGCCCTCCGCCCACTTGGCGAAGGCGTCATGCGAACACAGGAAACGGTCGTCGGGGCAGATCTCGACCGGGATCCCGAGTTGCTTTTCCCAGCCCTTCATCGCCTGAAGCACCCGCCACTCGCCGGGCTCCGTGACACGGATGCTGTCCGGCGAATGACGGGTGACCGCGCGTTTGATCTCGCCGGTGAAGGATCCGCTGTTGTCCGGATCGTCGAGCGTTACATAGTCGACGGTCCATCCCGCGTTTTCGAGCGCGCTGGCATGGTGGCGCATGGCCGAGAACAGGAAGGCGATCTTCTTGCGGTGGTGCGCGACGTAATCGGTTTCTTCAACGACCTCCATCATCAGCACCCGCGCCGTTGCAGGGTCGGCGTCGCGAAGCGACGACAGGTCGAGCGTGAGCTGGTCGCCAAGAACGGGGATGAGGACGGGGGATGTCATGGGCGGGCAGGGTTCCGGAGCGCGGGGGGGAGGGGCGTTTGCGTTCTCTACCGGCTACGCAGCCCGTGAGGGCGTGGATTGCCGCGACAGCGCGCGGGGAGGCGAAACGAAAGAGCCGCCGGCGCGGTCGCCGGCGGCTCTTGAACGGTGGATCATGTGTAACGGCCGGGAAAGGCGTTTCCCGTCGCGTGCAAGGTCTCAGGCGGCGATCCGCTTCTGGGCGCGGAAGGCGATCGGCGCATTCTCGCGGTTGCGGCGGCGCTCTTCCGGGGAGATATAGACGAGAGCGCGGTGCTCGTCGCAGTAGGACACCCCTGCCTCAACGCGGTTGCGGCACGGGAAGGAGTAATTGCCGCCTGTTCCTTCAGCCCACTTGCATTGGCCGGCGCGCGGAAGTCGAAGATCAGTCATGGCGTTGCTTACCTTTGTTCAGGCGCACCCATCATCCGGCGGGCGGTAAGGCCCTTGCGCCCCTCAGGAGCGGTCATGTCATCGCACGAGGATGTCATCGGACGAAGTTGTGCAAGAATGCCGGGGGCATGACCGCCACCCGGCATGAGAAATTCTTTCTGTAATATAAGTGTCACAACGCTCCGCGCCAAGCGCATCCCCTGCATGGGAGCCATGTAAATATTGCAGTGCAGCATTGTGGTTAACGCAATCAGGCGAGCGGATGCGGCCCCGCCTGGATACCACGTTGTTTCAGCGTTCCTTTTCCTCGCGCAGGTTGGTCACGACACGACGGTTCTGTGCCTTGCATTCTTCTTCCGGGCAATCGCGGACCTTGCGCTCCGTACCGTAGCCCTTGGCCCAGAGCCGTCCGGGCGCGACGCCCTTCGAGACCAGATAGGCCATGGCGGCATTGGCACGCTTGGTCGACAGGGACGTGTTTTGCGCTTCGGTGCCGGGATCGTCGGCGAAACCCTGGATCTTGGCGTACCAGCCCGTGTTCCTGTTCAGCCAGTCGGCCTGCTTGTCGAGCGTCATGCGCGCGGTTTCGTCGATCTCCGCGGACCCCGGCTTGAAATAGGTCCGCCGACCGACATTGAGCATGAAGGCCTCTTCGCTTCCGGGAGCGATATTGGCGAAACCGATCGCAGGCGCGTTGGTGACATTGGGGGTGGCGACCGTGTCCGTGGTGTTGCAGCCGGCGAGGGCGGCCGCACCGGCCACCAGCACAAGGCCGAGGGCGAGACGTCTGGCGTTTGCTGTCGTCACGCGGCTGGAGCTCCTGATGTGCGTCATCCGTCCTGCGACCCCGCACCCAGATGCTCCAGAACCGAGACACGTGTCCCGACCGGACAGCGCTGGTAGAGATCGATCACGTCTTCCGGGAACATGCGGATGCAGCCGGAGGAGACGTCGCTGCCGATGCTCCAGGGCTCGAGCGTGCCGTGCAGCCGGTAACCTGTGTCCGCGCCGCTGTCGTGATGCAGATAGAGCGCGCGCGGGCCGAGCGGGTTGTTCGGCGCACCGCCTTTCACCAGGCGGGGAAGGTCCGGCTGGCGCTTGAGCATCTCGGGAGGCGGGACCCAGCGCGGCCACAGCGCCTTGCGCTTGATCTGCGCGCGTCCGTACCATTTGAAGCCGTCGCGACCGACGCCGACCCCGTAGCGCAGCGCCGTGTTGTTTTCCCAGATCCAGTAGAGAAAGTGATTGCGGGTGTCGACGACGACGGTGCCCGGCGACTCCTCGGACAGATATTTGACCATCTGCCGCCGCCACTGCGGCTTGATCACCGAGAAATTCGTGCGCCGATAGGCAAACCCGTTGTCTTCCAGTGTTCCGTCGAACCACTTCGAGGATGCGATGGCGGGCGTCGGCAGCGCCGCGCAGGCAAGGGCCGCACCGCCGGCGACCAGAAGGCTGCGCCGCGACAGCGCGCCCGGCAATCTCGCGCCGGCCCCTGCGCGGCTTGCGNGTGTCAGTTCGTGGGTCATGCCGTCTCCTCCTCTGACGGGCGGGCCTTGTCGGGACGGCATCACGGCGAGTGGGTTTGCCAGCCTCTTCCGTCGCGGGTCCGCCGGACCTCGACGCGCAACATTACGGGACAGAAGCCGGAAAAGGTCAATCCCGGGCGGGGGTATGCGGCGGCGGGACGGCGCCGGCCGCGGCAAGCGCCTCCGGCGTGTCGAGGTCGAGCCGGGCGCCGGGACCGGTCTCGACCAGTGCCAGATCGTCCGGATGCTGGTCGAGCAGGTGCCGGGCGCCGCTGTCGCCTTCCAGTCGGGCCAGCGCCTCGAAGTGGCTCTTGTCCCAGAGCACCGGATTTCCGCGTTTGCCCTCATGCGCGGCGCCGACCACCAGGACGCCGGCCTCCGGCGCATAGGCCGCAATCATCAGGTCGATTGCCTCCGCCGTGACCTCCGGCATGTCCGCAAGGAGGATGAGCGCGGCATCTGCGGCCTCCGGCAGCGCGCTGACGCCTGCGCGAATGGAACCGGCCATGCCCTCGGCGTAATCTTGATTGTGGACGATCGTCACCGGCAGTCCGTCCAGCGCGGCCTCGACCTCCCGGCCCATGTGGCCGGTGACCACGGTGAGCGAGGCGAGGCCGCTTGCAAGGGCGTTGCGCGCGGCGATGCGCACGACCGGCTCGCCGTCGATTGTCGCCAGAAGCTTGTTGATGCCGCCGGCCCGTCGCGCCTGGCCTGCGGCGAGCAGGATGCCGTCGACCCTGTGGGCCCGCGCCGCGCGGCCGGGCGAAGCTTCTCGCGGTTGCGGGCGTGTGCCGATTTCCATCAGGAGGCCGCCGACCCCCATTGCCATGATGTCGTCCGGGGTGACCGGACAGTCCGCCATGTAGCGGTCGAGCACCCAGTCGAAACCGTTTTCCTTGGGACTGCGCGCGCAGCCCGGCGCGCCGATGATCGGGACCTTGCCGATATGGCCGATCAGCAGGAGATTGCCCGGATCGACCGGCATGCCGAAATGATCCACGCCGCCGCCCGCTGCCCGGATGCCTTGCGGGATCACGTCCGCCGGATCGACGATCGCGGAGGCTCCGAAGACGAGAACCATGTCGACGCCGGCGGCGACCTGGTCGCGAATGGCGCCGGCGACGTCGGCAACGGTGTGGGCAACACGCAACTCGCCTGCAAGCCTTGAGCCGGAGACGGCGAGCCGGGCCTCGGTGATGCGCCGTGTCTTGTCGAGCGTTGCGGGCTTCACATGCGGCAGCGTCGTTGCGACGAGCCCGACGCTGCGGGCGCGAAACGGCGCGACGCGCACGGCCGCCCGCGCGACATTCTCGGCCCGGGAAATCGCCTCCTCGCCGACGGCGAACGGAATGATCTTTGCGGTTGCGACCATGCGCCCGCCCGTCACCCTCTCGAAAGCCGGCAGGGTGGCCAGCGTGATCGCCGGGTCGACCCGGTTCACCGCATTGATGGCGGCGGCATCGACGATGAGGAGCCCGTCGGTTGCCGCATGAAGGTTGACCCGGCCGGTGAAGGCCGGGGCGAGGGTGAGCCCGCCNCCGTCGGCGGCCTGCGCGAGCCGCTCCGCGGCCCTGTCCTCATGGCAGTCGTCTGCTTCGAGACGCGCGGCAACGACCTCCTCGTTCCGTGCTGCCTCAAGCCTGCGGATGTCCTCGGCTTGCAGGCAGTGCCCCTTCTTCAAGGCGCCCCCGTCGAGGCGGATGGTGTGGGCGAGCAGGGCGCCTAGAGCATCGCGCGTGCGAAGCGGGCCGAATTTCACGACGCCGTCTCCGGCCCTTTGCGCAGGGCGCGAATGACATTGGCAAGCACGGCGACTGCGATTTCCGCCGGCGAGGCCGCGCCGATATCGGCGCCAATGGGCGCATCGAGGCGCTCGAAATCCGCTGCGCTGACGCCGGCTTCCAGCAGGCGCTCGCGGCGCCTTGCATGGGTCTTGCGGCTGCCGAGCGCCCCGACATAGAAGCATCCCGCGGCAAGGGCTGCCCGCAGCGGCGCGTCGTCGATCTTCGGATCGTGGGTCAGGGCAGCGACGGCGGTATAGGGATCGAGCGCGACCTGGTCCTGCACGTCCTCCGGCCATTCGGCGAGCAGCGTTCCGCCGGGAAAGCGCTCCGGCGTGGCAAAGGCGGTGCGCGGATCGATGACCACCACATCGAAACCCGCGATCTGCGCCATCGGCACCAGCGCCTGGCTGATGTGGACGGCACCTATCAGGACGAGACGCGGCGGCGGCACGCTCACAGTCAAAAAGAGCTGCGTCCCGTCGGCGCTCTCGACGATG
>PARB01000018.1 GCA_002709505.1 Paracoccaceae bacterium
CCATCACCAGCGGATCGCGCACGGTGACGTCCCGCTGCGCCTCGCCGACGCCGCCGGCACTCCAGGCGACGGCCATCAGCTTGAGCGTTCCGTTGAAGTCGGGGACCTCGAAGGACACGGTCGCCCGCCCCTCAGCATCGGTTTCGACGACGCCGGAAAACAGCGCCACAGGGGCTTCCTGCGGCGGCGGCGCGCCGAGGTTCAGGCCCATGCCGTCGCCGCCGGAGCGAACCCGCCCGCGCTCGCCAGCGGTCCTGTCGATCAGCTGACCGTAGAAATCGCGAATGTCGACGCCGAGACGGCGCTGGCCGAAATACCAGCCGGACGGTTCCGGCGCCTCGAAACCGGTCAGGTTGAGAATGCCGACATCGACCGCCGCGATGGTGAGATAGGCGGGCTTTCCGGGCTCCTGCCCGGCAACGCGCACGCCGACGTCGAGCGTCGTGCGCGGGCGAATGCGCTCGGGTGCATCCAGCGACACCGTGTGCCGGCGCGCACCCGGGTCGACCTTGAGCCACTGCAGACCGAGGGCCCGCGACGGCATGCGGTTTTCCTTCAGGTCCATCGGCTGCAACAGGGTCGCGGTCACATAGGCGCCGCTGCCCCAGTCGTCGGTGATCTCGAAGGAGACTTCGCTTTCGCCGGCCGTGACCGGCACGGTGCGGCTTTCGATCAGACGGTCCGACATCACGGAGACTAGCGCGACGCCGTCGACCCGCGGCGTCATGCGCAGGGTCGCGGTCTCGCCGACGCGGTAGGCTTCCTTGTCGAGCCCGACTTCCAGCACGTCGGGCGTCTGGGAGGACGCGGAGGAAACATACCAGCCGGCGTTGAACTCCACGCTGGTCGCCATCCCGGAGCCGCTTCCGCCGGCGATTTCCAGCCGGTAGCGTCCCCAGTCGACGGGCACGGACAGACGCGCGGGCGCGCCGGCCGCAATCTCCAGCGTCCCGCTTTCCATGCGACGCGAGGTGGTTACCGGCTCGTAGGACCAGCGGCCGTCCGCGCGATACCATTGGTAGCGGGTGTCGAGCTTGGACAGGTTCCAGCTCACACCATCCGCCGCAATGCGCTCTCCCGACGGGGAGATCGCAACGATGTCGAATTCCGCCGGACCGCCTTCCTCGACACCGCCGTCAAACGCCGGCTTCACGCCGAGGCGCGGGCCATCGGGGCGGATCGGCAGTTCCAGCCCGCGTTCGACGAACCTTCCGCCAGCCTCGACCAGACGCGTCACGATCCGCGCCCGGTATCCGGCTGTCGTGTCCTGCAACTCGGGGAGCGGAGGCACGAATTGCACCCGACCGTCCGCATCCGTCTCAAGACCGTCTGGAAGGCTGGCGCGATCCGGGAAGATCTGTTCGTCCGCCAGACCGAAGCTGTAGCCCGGATACCCCGGCATCTCGCGCGTCGGGGTGACGATGACCTCGCCCTCGAGGCGTTGGCCGGAGGCCGGAGCGCCATAGAGGAACCGTGCGGTGATCGAGACCTCCGGCGGGCTGGCGGGATCGAAGGCCTCGGCTTCGGTTTCCGGCGTGTAGTCGACGCGCTCGGGCTGAAAATCCTCGACAAGGAAAGAGGTCTGTGCAAGGGGCGCGGCCTTCGGGTCGGCATGGACGCGCAACGTCCAGCCGCCCTGCTGGGCGCCGGCGGGAAGGTCCAGGGCATGCGCCCGTCCGCCCTCGCCCGCATCCGCGACCATAACCCGCAGATGCTCGACGCCGTCGGGCCGGTCGTAGATGAAGGTCAGCGGAAGGCCGGCCCGCGCATCGGCGTTGCGGTCGCGCGCCATGGCGCCGGCATGAACGGTCTCACCCGGGCGGTAGACCCCGCGATCGAGCCAGGCGAAGACATCGACCGGACCTGGTGCTGCGCGTCCCGAAACGCCGCGGTCGCTGAGATCGAAGGCAGGCGCCGTCAGGTAGAGAAAGGCGTAGTCGCCCGCGCCGGTCTCGACGCTGACCAGCGCCGGTGCCAGTCCGCCGGTGCCGCGCGACAATCCCGGAGCGAAACGCGCAAAGCCCTGCGCGTCGCTCTTCACCTCTCCAAGCACGTCGTTGTTGACGGCGACCAGACGCACCGTCGCATCTGCCACCGCCGAGGCATCGGACAGCGCGCGGACAATTACCGTGGCGCCATCGGCTCCCAAATAGGCACTGATGCCGAGGTCCGAGACGAGGAACCATTGCGTCGCGCGCGGTCCCCACTCGTTCTTCTTGTCGGCGGCGGCGCGCGCGACCATCGCATAGATGCCGGGTTCCATCTCCAGCCCGAGATCCGCGACCGGGATTGCCGTGGTCACATCTGTGTTAAGCGGTGCGCGCGTCTCGATCTCGCCGCTCCAGACCTTTTCGCCATATTCGTCACGCAACTGGTCGGCGCGCGACGGATCGAGCTGCGACAACACGCGCCGGTCGCGCAGGGCCGGCGCCAGGCCGCGCTCGCCGATCCTGTAAATCTCTGCCTCGACCGTCGAGGTGTTGACCGAAACGACCGGAATCGAGGCGCCGTCGCCGGCGGGCAGCACATAGGCGCGCCCGAGGAAGCGAACGGACGGGCTGCGATCGCGCACATAGACGTTGAGCGACGCCGATTTTTCCAGCGTCTCGCCATCCGCGGCGGGCACACCCTGGCGCACCAGCACCGAATAGCGCTCGCCGTGACGGACGCCATCGATGCAGATCTGCGCCTCGTCACCCTCGACCGAGAACGGGCCGGCGCCGGTCACGCGCACGAAGGGCTCCATGTCGGCGTTGCGCTGCAGCTTGTCGGAAAACACCACGCAGATCCGGGGCGTGGCCGAATCCGCATCGACCTGATGGTCGAGAATGCGAAAGCCGTGTTCCGCGACGAGCTGGTCGTACCGCTTGCGCAGACCCGGCTGCTCCTGAAGCGCGAGCGCGGCGCGCCAGGCCTTGATTGCCGGCCTGTAGAGCTGGCGCTTGACCAGCGAGGCGCCCAGGATTTCCAGCGCCGCCACCTGCTCGTCCGCGTTTGCCGCCGTCAGATAGGCGTTGATCGCGGCGGCGGACGCATCCTCGCGCACGGCGTTGCGCCGCTGCCAGTCGTCCGGTTCCTGGCGCAGCAAGCTTTGCGACAGCCCGGACCAGAGGTCATGCCGATCGGGGGCAAGAACCAGGGCACGGGCGAACCCGGCCTGGGCATCCTCCGGCGCGCCCCGCGCCAACGCCTCGCGTGCGGCACTCATCTGCGCCGAAATCGCGCCCTCGCCCGCCCGGTACACACGCGGCAGCTGGCGCGCGAAGCTGGCAGCCGTATCCATGAGCGTGCGCGGCAGATAGGAAAGCTCTGCCCCGCGCTCCTGCGCAAGGGTTTCATCCCGCGCCTCGACGACGACGACACGTCCGGCAATGGCGCCGGCAAAGCTTTGCAGGCTGCCAACGTCGGATTTCAGGAAGCACCATCCGGCGGAGGTGTTGAAGGTAAAGGCCTTGCACTGACGGTCGTCGACGCAAGCCGCCTTGCAGGCCTCGAGATCGACGTCCTTGAGCGTCTTGTAGTCGCCGCCGAAATAATCGGCCTCGTCCACCGTCACGATGCGGCGGTCCTGGGCGACCGCCTCGCGCATCGCCCCGGGAAGGACAAGTGCTGCCGCCATCGCCAGCATGGCAAGTGTCCGCAGACCCCGCGTTTCGCGCTTCGCGCACATGTGACGTCCGAACATGCCGACCTCCCGGGGAATTTCTTTTCTCAATGTTCAATCGATCACGCAATCTTGACAAGTCCAAGACGCAATTCGCAAAAATCCACCGGGCATGGGTCGCCTCCGGCCCGCGCCCTAGTCTCCGTCGGCGACGCTCGTGCGCCGCGCGTCCAGGGCGTCGGCAAGCCTGCGGACTTCTTCAACAAGCAGCTCGACGCCAGCGCGAAAATCCGGGTCGACGGGGGTGCGCGCCGCGGCCCGTTCCTGTGCGACGGCTTTTTCGGAAACGCCATTTGCGCCGAAGGTCGCTGCCAGGGATCCGATTACGTGACTGGCCGCAGCGATCGTCGCCGGATCTTCGGTGGTCGCGAGACGGTCTGCCTGTGCGCGCAAGTCGATCACGCATCGGGCGTAGATATTGTCGCGCAGATCTGGCGGCAGGTCCCGGTCCAGCTGCCGGAGTTTTTCGTCGTCGAAAAGCGTGTCCTGCAATGTCCGCCCCGCCTGGGATGCGGGGGAGAGCCAGCGCTCGCGGCCGGGCGCTCCACCGCCCAGAACCTCCGCAAGGGTTCGGCGCAAGGCCGCGGCATCCACCGGTTTCGTGACGAAGGCATTCATTCCGGCCTCGAGCGCCTTGTCGCGCTCCTCCACCAGCGCATGCGCGGTCAGCGCTACGATCGGCGTCGTCTCATGGCCGCCTTCGCCGGCGCGGATCCGTCTGGTTGCCTCTATCCCGTCCATCTCCGGCATCGAGACATCCATCAAGACCGCATCGAACACATCGTGCTGCAACCGGTCCAGCACCTCCCTGCCGGTTTCCGCGGTGGAATACCGGCAGCCCCAGCGATCCAGCAGGTGCCCTGTCATCATCCGGTTCGTCGCGTTGTCTTCGGCAAGCAGGATCATCGCGCCATGCAAGACACGATAGTCCGGAGCCCGCTCCTCTGTCTCGGTCCCGGCGACCTCCAAGGCATCGGCGCGGGCCAGATCGAGAGAGACGAGGAACCGGCTCCCTCCCCCCTCGCGCGGCTGCAGCGAGAGGCTGCCGCCCATCCCTTCCGCGAGTTCCAGGCTGATCGCCAGTCCCAGCCCCACGCCTTCGCCGCGCGACCCCGCGCCCTCGCGACTGGTCACAAACCTTGAAAAGACCTTCGCAGGATCGGTCCCGGAAATGCCAACCCCGGTGTCTTCCACCTCGATCAGGAGCGGAACCAGATTGCCCGCGTTTTCTGTCGGGGTTTTCCTGAGGCCGACTTTCACGCTCACCCCGCCATGCGGCGTGAATTTCACCGCATTCGCCACGAGATTGATAAGCACCTGCCGGATGCGACCGGCATCGCCGACGAGCGCATCGGGAACATCCGGCTCGACATTGACGTCAAGGAACAGCCCTTTTTCGGCAACCTTTGCCGCAAACAGCGCCCGCACGGCCTCCACCAGCGCCGCAGGATCGAAGGGCGCATCGAAGAACGCGAGCCGGCGCGCCTCCAGGCGAGAGAAATCCAGGACGTCGTTGAGGATCTGAAGCAGCGCAAGTGCCGCGTCCCGGGCTGTTTCGGTATGGCGCTTTTGATCCGGCTGCAAAGGCGTATGCAAGAGCAGGTCGAGAAGGCCAAGGACGGCATTGAGCGGGGTGCGGATCTCGTGGCTCATCATGGCGAGGAAATCCGACTTCGCCCGGTCGGCCTCCTCCGCCTGGACCCGTGCCTCCTCAAGCGCCACCGTCTTGGCGTGCTCCTGCGTGATGTCGCGCATGAAGGCGATGATGACGGGACCGTTTTCGCCAAGCACCGAGTTGAACGCCACCTCCATCAGGATCTCGCCGCCGTCTCGGGTCAGCGCACGCGCTTCTATCCGCACTCCTTCCGTGTCGAGATGGGGGGCTTGCAAGACCCTGCGGATCTGTTCGTCATAGGCTGGGCGATGGCGTTCGGGAACAAGCAGCCCGCGTGCCGCGACACCCATCACATCCGCCCGCGCGTAGCCGAACACCCTTTCGGCCGCCGGATTGAACTCGAGGATATGTCCTTCCGCATTGATCACCACGATGGCATCGAGCGCGCCGCCAACCACTGCCCGCAACTGTCCTTCGCTCTTGCGCAGAGCTTCCTCGCGGCGCTTGAGCTCGGTGATGTCGATGCGAAAACCGACGGTCTGCCCATCCGGCATGCGGCGCTCGAAAACGCGAAGCCAGCGCCCGTCACCAAGATGTTGCTCGATCGGTTGCGACGGCGGCGAGCGATGGAGACGCAGCCGCTCGGCGATCCAGCCTTCGGGATCCTGAAGGGCGTCGGCATACTGACCAAGCGCGACGCCATAGCGCAGCATTTCCTCAAATAGCTGCCCCGGCCGGATCGCCTCGGCGCTCAGGGAATAGAGGTCACGGTAGCGCTGATTGCAGATCACGAGACGATCGTCGGCATCGTAGAGAACAAAGGCGTCGGGAAGGGCCTCGATTGCCCCGCGCAAGCGCTCCTGGGCCTCGCGCAATTGCCGTTCGGTGTCCTTGCGCCGGGAAATATTCCGCACCACCGCCACGTAAAGCCGCGCCTTCCCGGTTTGCACGCTGTTGACCGCCAGTTCGACGGGGACACGGCCGCCGTCGAGCCTCAGTCCGTCAAACTCCATGGTCTGGCTCGGGGACTCGGATTCGAGCGGAGACGGGAACAGGTGGAACGCAACCGGCTCAACATGTCCGGGCGTGGCGAACAGCGAAATTACGGACCGGCCCGCGAGCCCCGCGCCCTCATGCCCGAAGATGCGGTTCGCGGCGGGGTTCGCGCTCTCGATCACGCCCTGCGTGTCATAGATCAACAGACCCTCACCGATGCTTTCGACGACCGTTCTGAGGCGAGCGTCCCGCTCGCGCGTCTCATGCTGGGCATTGGCGAGGTCTTCCAGACGCCGCACTTCCGCCTGCGCTGCGCCGGCCTTCAGCGTCGCTATCTCATTCTGACGCCTCTGGCGGTTCAACAGGATGCCAAGCAGAAAAATACTGGTGAGCGCAACGGTTACGGCCGAGAGTTCGATGGTGTCCTCCGCCCGCAGGGACAGATCTCCGATCCGCGACCGACCGACGAGCATCCCGACACCATCGGGCGCCTCCCATTGCAACCGCTCCGGCTGCCCCGCCGCCATCCCCCCCGCACCGTGGCAGGCAAGGCAGCCGCGGGTGTTTTCGAGCGGCACCGCCATGAAGAGATCGATGCCACCGTCCCGGCGAGCGCTGGTTGAAAACGCGCCTTCCTGACGCTCGAACAAGGCTGCGCGCGCCCGCGACAGCGCATCGTCCTGCGGTGGCGATGTGATCTGCGGCCGTCTCGGTTCGACCGAATAGAGGATCCGCATCGCGACATCGACGTCCGGCGCATCTTCGGCCCCGTCCGCATCGACCTTAGGCGGCTGCTCCTTCGCATCCCGGGAAACCGTATGATAGAGGCCATGACGCTCGGCCATGCGCAACCGCGCTTCCAGAACCTGGTTCGCCTCGTTGATGAGGTCCACGCGCATATGGTCGACCACCACCCAGATGGCTGCCGCACACAGCGCAAGGACACCTGCAATCAGGACCGCCGTGCGAACCGTAGGTCTGGTAGGTGCCGATGCCATTGCTGCGGCAGTCTCCCTATTATCAGGCGGAACCGCGACGTCCCGATTGGTGCCTCGGACCCGGTGTCGGTTGCATGAAAGCCTAGCACGCGGCGCCGGTTGCTGCGCCATGACATCTGCATGCGTCGTCTGCGTATTTCGTCTGCATGTGGCGGTGCGAACGAAAGCGTGACGAGACACCCGCCGCAAGATCCTCTAACCAAACACCCGATCAAACTCCACGATACGAGGGCACAATGCCAGACCTCAGCGACTTCCCCATCACCTCCCGCTGGCCCGCGACAATGCCGGACCGGATCCAGCTCTACTCCCTGCCGACGCCTAACGGCATCAAGGTCTCGGTCGCGCTGGAGGAACTCGGCCTCCCCTATGAGGCGCATCGCGTCTCCTTCGACACCAACGACCAGATGACGCCGGAATTCCTCTCGCTCAACCCGAACAACAAGATCCCCGCGATCATCGATCCCGATGGGCCGGACGGAGCGCCAATCGGCCTCTTCGAGAGCGGCGCGATCCTGATCTATCTTGCGGAAAAGACCGGCCGGCTGCTGCCCGGCGATCCGCGCCGGCGCTACGAGTGCCTGCAGTGGCTGATGTTCCAGATGGGCGGCGTCGGGCCGATGTTCGGGCAGTTCGGCCACTTTCACAAGTTTGCCGCAGACAAGGTGACGGATCCCTATCCGCGCGAGCGCTACCTCAACGAAACAAAGCGTCTGCTCGGCGTTCTGGAACAGCGCCTGGACGGGCGCGCCTACATCATGGACGACGACTACACGATCGCCGACATCGCGATCGTGCCGTGGCTGCGCACGCTCGGCGGTTTCTATGAAGCGGGCGCCCTGTCCGGCCTCGACACACTGCCGAATGTGCAGCGCTGGATGACCAGCTGCCTGGAGCGCCCCGTCTTCCAGCGTGGCATTGCCATCCCGGCATGAGGCAGGCCCGTTGCCGGCCGGCCGCTTTCAGGCGTCAGGCCGGCAACGGGATCTCGGCCGAGGTTTCCGGCACATCGTAGCCGCGTTGAACGGCCGGACGGGCCGCGAGCTCGAGATACCAGCGACGCACGTTCGGGAATGCGCCGAGATCGACGCCCTGCCACTGATACCGGCTCGCCCAGGGCCAGATCGCGATATCGGCGATCGAATAGTCGCCGGCGACAAACTCGTGCTCGCTCAGCTGCCTGTCCAGCACGCCATAGAGCCGGCGCGCTTCCTCGGCGTAGCGCTCCTCCGCATAGGCCGCCTTTCCGGGATTGAAATGCAGGAAATGATGCGCCTGCCCCAGCATCGGGCCGAAACCGCCCATCTGCCACATCAGCCATTCGATGACCCGGAGCCGCTCGGGCCCCTCGCGCGGCAGGAGCCGGTCGGCCTTTTCCGCCAGATACAGAAGGATCGCGCCCGATTCCATCAGGCTGACGCCGGCCTCGCGGTCGACGATTGCCGGGATCTTCCCGTTCGGAGAGATATGGAGAAAGTTCGGCCGGTACTGCTCCCGGTTCAGGATATCGACCGGAAACACGGTATAGGGCAGCTCGCATTCCTCCAGCATGATGGAGACCTTGCGCCCGTTGGGGGTTGTCCATGTGTAAAGGTCGATCATTGCCGCTCCCCTGGAATGGCGCCGCTGACGCCCGAGAGATGCATTTCGACATAGACCCGCCGGCGGTTCAAGCCGGTTGCCAGCCCCCGTCCACGCCAATCGACAGCCCCTCACCGTCATTCAATTGACACGTATTAGCCGGACACAGCCCCGGTCCGTTCACGCTGAGTGGACAGTGAATTCAATAGGGCGTGCTTGATGATCGGTCCCGCACGGACGATCTGTTTGCGATGCCGCTGCGCTTGCGGTTCTGCCCAAGACACGACTTCAAGAGGGTTCACATGATCAAGTTCCGTACCGCCGCCGCACTCGCGGCGCTCCTGTTCGCCACCCCGCTCGCCGCCGAGCCCGTGGCCTACGACTTCGACAAGTCCCACACCAACCTGGCCTTCTCCTACAACCACCTTGGCTATTCCACGACCGATGGCCGCTTCGGCGACTGGGAGGGCGAGCTCCTGATCGATCTCGACACGCCCGCCAACTCCAAGATCACCATGACGGTCAACGTCGAGAGCATCGACACTTTCTGGGCCGAGCGCGACACGCACCTGAAGAGCGCCGATTTCTTTGGTGTCGAAGAGCATCCGACCGCAACCTTCACCTCGACCAGCGTCGAGAAGACCGGCGAGAACACGCTGGCCGTTACCGGCGACCTGACGATCAAGGGCATCACCAAGCCGGCGACCTTCGACGTGACGGTCAACGCCCAGGGCGAACATCCGATGGCCAAGACGCCGGCCGTCGGTCTCGACGCGACGACGGTGGTCAAGCGGACCGACTATGGAATGGACATGTATGTGCCTTATGTCGGGGATGAGGTGACGATTTCCTTCAGCGCCGAAGCGCTGCAGGCAAAGTAACCGCCCGCACTTTCGGGCACGCGAGCGAACACCCGCCCGCGTGCCTGGATCCGGACCCGGCAGCGAGTCCCCAAGGAGGCCATGATGCAGATCCGCAATACGTCCAAGGGATATGGCAGTGTCGCCATCGCATTTCACTGGACCATGGCCGTGCTGATGATCGGCCTGTTCGCGGTGGGCAAATACATGACCGGCCTGGACCCGACCGCGCCGGACACTTTCGCGATCTATCAGTGGCACAAGTCCTTCGGATTTCTGGTGCTCGGCCTTGCCGCGCTCCGGCTAGTCTGGCGGTTCGCCAATCCGTCTCCAACCCTTCCAAAGGAGATGCCGGCCTATCAGCGCGCGGCCGCACATCTCGGCCATGCCGGGCTCTATGCGCTGCTCTTCGCCTTGCCGATCTCCGGCTGGCTGATGGTCTCCGCCTCCCCCTGGGGCATCCCGACCGTGCTCTTCAACGTGATCCCGGTGCCGCATCTGCCCGTACCTGAGATGCTCGGGACCAAGGCACAGGCGGAAAATCTCCTCAAGGAGGTTCACGAACTCCTCGGTTTCGTCCTTCTCGCGCTTTTCGTCGCGCATGTCGCGGCGGCCTTGAAGCACCATTTCATCAACCGCGACGCGATCCTCAAGCGCATGGTTTCGACAGCGCCCGCACGCGCCGAGGCGCCTCGCCGGAGCTGACCGCCCGGATTGCGGATCGTCAAAACGCTCAGGAGTTACCATGACCCGATCTTGCGCAGTGACGCGACTGGCTCTCGCGACAGGTCTTTTCGCCCTTGTTGCCGCTCCGGCAACGGCGGCAAATTGGACCGTCGACAAGGAGGCCAGCAAGATCGCTTTCGTCGCGCAGCAGAACGGCGCACCCGTCGAAGGACGTTTCGAGGACTGGAGCGCCCAAATCCGGCTCGACCCGGAAGCGCTCGAGGACGCGGAGATTTCCGCAACCGTGCGCCCCGGTTCGGCGCAAACCGGCCAGCCGCAGATCGACCAGACCCTGCCCGGGGCCTCCTGGTTCGACACGGCAAGCCACCCGGAAGCGACCTTTGCCTCGCAGGACATCGTCTCCACCGGCAACAACGCCTATGAGGCGCGCGGCACCTTGACCATCAAGGGCACAAGCCAGCCCTTCGTCCTGCCCTTCACGCTGACCATCGACGGCGACACGGCGCGCGCGGAAGCGCAGGTCTCGCTGGCTCGCATGCTCTTTGGCGTCGGCACGGATGTCGCCCCGCCGGCGGTCGCCGATCCCGTGACCGTGTCCCTTGAGATCTCGGCGACCCGCTAAGGCCGGTCGCCGTGCTCACGGGATATGAAAATCTGAAGGCGTGTCCCTTGGCGCGGGCTCCCCGATTGGCGTAAAAGGCGGCACCCTCTTTCCCCTAGATGCAGGTCAAGGTCCGCCATGTCCGAACAAAAGTCCCCCGCCTACCGTCATGCCTCGCTGTTTCCGCTGGCCGAGGACACGACGCCCTACCGCAAGCTTTCCGGCGACCACGTGCGCGTCGACAGCTTCAACGGCGAGGACGTCCTGGTGGTCGAGCCGGAAGGGCTGCGCCTCCTGGCCGAGGAGGCCTTTGCCGACATCAACCACTTCCTGCGACCGGGCCATCTCGCGCAGTTGCGCAAGATCCTCGACGATCCAGAGGCAACCGAGAACGACAAGTTCGTCGCCTTCGACCTGTTGAAGAACGCCAATATCTCGGCGCACGGAGTGTTGCCGATGTGCCAGGACACGGGCACGGCGATCATCATGGGCAAGAAGGGGCGCCGCGTGTGGACCGATGGTGCGGACGAGGCGAAGCTCGCGGAGGGCGCGCGCGACGCCTATTTCAAGAAGAACCTGCGGTATTCGCAACTCGCACCGATTTCCATGTTCGAGGAGAAGAACACCTCCAACAACATGCCGGCCCAGGTCGAGCTCTACAGCGAGGGCGAGGACGCCTACAAGTTCCTGTTCATGGCAAAGGGCGGCGGGTCGGCCAACAAGACCTTCCTCTATCAGGGCACGCCGTCGCTGCTGACTCCCGAGCGACTGGTTGATTTCATCAAGGAGAAGATCCTCACCCTCGGCACGGCGGCCTGTCCGCCCTATCACCTGGCCATCGTCATCGGCGGCACATCGGCCGAAATGACGCTGAAGACGGTGAAACTTGCCTCCGCGCGCTATCTGGACGGTCTGCCGGATGCCGGCTCGGAGCTCGGCCACGCCTTCCGCGACCACGAAATGGAAGCGCAGATCCACAAGCTGACGCAGGACACCGGCGTCGGCGCGCAGTTCGGCGGGAAGTATTTCTGCCACGACGTGCGTGTGATCCGCCTTCCGCGACACGGCGCCTCGCTGCCGATCGGCATCGGCGTCTCCTGCTCCGCCGACCGTCAGGCGCTGGGCAAGATCACCAAGGACGGCATCTTCCTGGAGGCGCTGGAGCGCGAGCCGGTCAAATATCTGCCGGAAGTGACCGACGAGACCCTGTCCGATCACGTGGTCAAGATCGATCTTACCCGGCCGATGCCGGAGATCCTGCAGGAACTCTCCCGCCACCCGATCAAGACCCGCCTGTCGTTGACCGGCCCGGTGATCGTCGCCCGCGACCTGGCACATGCCAAGCTGCGTGCGCGCCTGGAAGCCGGCGAACCGCTTCCGGATTATTTCAAGCAGCATCCGATCTATTACGCCGGACCTGCGAAAACCCCGGAAGGCTATGCCTCCGGCTCCTTCGGCCCCACGACCGCGGGACGCATGGATGCCTATGTCGACCAGTTCCAGGCGGCCGGCGGCTCCATGGTAATGCTCGCCAAGGGCAACCGCTCGGCCCAGGTGCGCCGCGCCTGTCAGGCGCACGGCGGTTTCTACCTCGGCTCGATCGGCGGCCCCGCCGCCCGCCTCGCCCAGGACTGCATCAAGAAGGTCGAGGTCGTCGAGTTCGAGGAGCTCGGCATGGAGGCCATCTGGCGAATCGAGGTCGAGGACTTCCCCGCGTTCATCGTCATCGACGACAAGGGCAACGACTTCTTCAAGGAACTCAACCTCGGTTGAGCGGACCGCATCGGGACACATCCTCACAAGGATGTGATCCCGGTCACGGCCTCATGCCAAAATTTCGCTACGGTTGTTCCAAGACGGCCCTTTGCATTAACCGCTTTGCAAGGGACAATGTCGATCATCGTTAACGGACCGCCGACCGCTGGGAGGATGGTTTGATTGACCACCGGATGGGGATCTTGAGATGCGTTTCTTTCGTTTGCTTGCAATAACCGTGGCTGCGGCGGTCGTCGCCACGCCGGCGCTCGCCGCCCGTTACTTCGACCCGGCGACCAAACAGTGGATCGACTACAGCGCCTATGGCGCGCCGAGCGGCAAGTCGCCGATCCCGCGAAAGCGGGTCAGCTATGACGGTCCGTATGGGCCCGGCACGATCATCATCGACACCAGCGAGCGCCGCCTCTACCACGTCCTGGGCAACGGACGCGCCATGAAATACGGCATCGGCGTCGGCCGCGAGGGCTTCCAGTGGGCCGGCACCCAGCGCATCACCCGCAAGGCGGAGTGGCCGGGCTGGACGCCGCCGCCGCAGATGCGTGCCCGCGAGCGCCGCAAGGGCCGGATCCTGCCCGCCCACATGCCGGGCGGCCCGAACAACCCGCTGGGCGCACGCGCCATGTATCTCGGCAATACGCTCTATCGCATCCACGGCTCCAACGAGCCCTGGACCATCGGCACCGCCGTTTCCTCCGGCTGCATCCGCATGGCCAACGACGACGTGAAGCACCTTTATGACAATGTCCCCGTCGGGACGAAGGTCGTCGTCAAGCGCTGATACGGCGCAACTGCCGCAAGACGGCATAAGAGATGTTGCAAGAGGGCCGGTTTTCACCGGCCCTTTTTGTTGCCCCGCTCCTTATGGCGGTGCGCGCCGCCACCCTTCCGGCGACTCCCCCGCGAACCCAAAAGGCGCTAACCTTCAGCGGACAAACCAGGATTGGCGGAGGTCGGGATGAGACATCGCGCGAGATGCACATCAATGCCGCATGCGGGCGCAAGGGCAATCCACGGCCGCGGCCCGAAAGGCGCAAGACGACTTTGGCTGCTTGTCAGCGCCGCCTTATTCCTTCCCGCAGTCGCACAGGCAGACCCCGCGCTTGAAAGCCGCGGCAAGGCGCTGTCGCAGCTCCACTGCGCGCGCTGCCATGTGGTCTCGCCCGACGACAGGATGAGCGGCATTTCCTCAACGCCGTCCTTCATGATCATGGTAAAGGCACTGTCGGACTGGCGCGACCGCTTCGAGACATTCTATGCCCGTCGACCGCATCCAGCGCATATCCGGCTCGACACGGACGACGCGCGACCGCCCGATCAGCCGGCGACGATCGAGGAAGTGGTGCTTCAGGCCGACGACATCGACGCGATCGTCGCCTATGCGCAAAGCCTGGAAGCCAACTGACGGCCCATGCGAAGCGCGACCGGGGACCAACCGGTGCGTCAGCCGAGGACCACGACCTTCGCCCCGACCTTGACCCGCGAGTGCAGGTCGATCACGTCCTGCTGCCACATGCGGATACAGCCGGAAGACGCGTTGGTGCCGATGCTGCGCGGCTGGTTCGTCCCGTGAATGCGATAGAGCGTGTCGACGTTCCCCTGCCAGAGATACAGCCCGCGCGCCCCGATCGGGTTGCTCGGCCCGCCGTCCTGACCGTCGCGGTATTTTTCCAGCTTGGGATCGCGTTCGATCATCTCGTCGGGCGGAAACCACTTCGGCCATTCCCGCTTGAAACGGATGGTCGCATCGCCCGACCAGGCGAAACCTGCCCGTCCGACGCCGATGCCGTAGCGCAGCGCCCGGCCGCCCGGCTGGACGAGATACAGGAACTTGTTCTGCGGATCGACGATGACCGTGCCCGGCTCTTCCGAGGTGATGTAGCGAACCGACTGGCGAAGATATTTCGGGTCGAATTCCTGCCAGGGAATGGCCGGAATGCGAAAGCCACCGTCAGTGCGCGCCGCATAGGCGAGCGCATAATCCGGCGTTCCGTCGGCGCGCGGGGTCAGTCCCGCAGCTTCGATCGATCGGCTCTTTGTCTGGCACGCCGCAAGCAGCAACGGCAGGCCGGCGATGAGCGCGCGGCGGCTCAGGAGGCCCGGTTCGACAGGACGACGTGAAAGACGTTGGCGCACGACACAGGTCTCCGATGGAAGCAGCCCCGAATTATTGGCCTGATTCCGCGCCCATGTCGACGTACGGCCCGACGCCCGGCCCTCATTTTCGAGGTTTGGGATCCCGTGACAGTCCCTTTGCCTCGAGATCTTTCAGGTATCCGCCCCACATCTCGTCCCGGTCTCGGGCAAGCTTCAGGAAATAGTCCCAGGAGAAGATCCCGGTGTTGTGCAGATCGTCGAAGTGGATGCGAACCGCGTAGTTTCCGACAGGCTCGATCTGCATGATGCCGACGTCGCGCTTGCCCGGCACCGTCTGCTTCTGCGCAGGCGAATGGCCCTGCACCTCGGCGGAGGGCGAACACACCCGAAGATACTCGGCGTCGAACGTGTGGCTTTCCCCGGTATCGAAGGCGACGGTCAGCTGCTTCTTGTCCTTGGCGAGGCGGATCTCTGTGGGCCAGGGCTTGCTGTCGGTCACGGGCTGCGTCCTCTCAATCGAAAAAAGCCCCATCCGGGGCCATGAACATGGTGCGGACCATAGCGTTTCGACGGCCGGCGGCAAGTCCGCAACCACAGGAATCACGGGGCTTCGCGGTCCGGACGCCGGAAAGCCGGCACTCCTCCCTTACGGCAATTGACGCCGGGCGTCATTCCGCTACCTTGCCAAGAACAAACGGATGCCGCGCCCTGGGCGACAGGCAGGAGATCGGGAATTGGCAGCTCCACGAGGACGCGCCAATACCCAGTTGAGGAAATGGACATGCCCCAGCCGATGATCGACCCCTTC
Organism: Paracoccaceae bacterium; assembly: GCA_002709505.1. Classification (GTDB taxonomy): domain Bacteria; phylum Pseudomonadota; class Alphaproteobacteria; order Rhizobiales; family Stappiaceae; genus Stappia. The sequence continues at coordinate 15,681 of PARB01000018.1, forward strand.
GGACGAGAAGTCAGCTATCTGCGCGTATCGGTGACCGATCGCTGCGACTTCCGCTGCGTCTACTGCATGGCGGAGGATATGACCTTCCTGCCCAAGCGCGAAGTGCTCAGCCTCGAGGAACTCGACCGCCTGTGCTCCGCCTTCATCGAGAAGGGCGTCCGCAAACTGCGGCTGACCGGCGGCGAGCCCCTGGTGCGCAAGAACATCATGAGCCTTATCCGCAGCCTGTCGCGCCATCTCGACAGCGGCAAGCTGGAAGAGCTGACCATCACCACCAACGGCTCGCAGCTCTCCCGGTTCGCCCAGGAGCTCTACGATTGCGGCGTGCGACGCATCAATGTGTCGATCGACACGCTGGACACGGCGAAATTCAAGACGATCACGCGCTGGGGCGACCTCGGCAAGGTGATGGACGGGCTTCGCGCCGCGACCGCGGCCGGGCTCAAGGTGAAGATCAACATGGTCGCGCTCAAGGGCGTCAACGAGCACGAGATCGTTCAGATGATGCGCTGGTGTCATGAACAGGGCTACGACCTGACGCTGATCGAGACCATGCCGCTCGGCGAGATCAACGAAGACCGCACCGACCAGTATCTGCCGCTGTCCACGGTGCGCGAGCGCATCGCCTCGGAGTTCACGCTCACCGATATCCCCTACAAGACCGGCGGCCCCGCCCGCTACGTCAGCGTCGAAGAGACCGGAGGCCGCGTCGGCTTCATCACGCCGATGACCCACAATTTCTGCGAAAGCTGCAACCGGGTGCGCGTCACCTGCACCGGTATGCTCTACATGTGCCTCGGGCAGGAGGACAGCGCCGACCTGCGGGCAGCCCTTCGGGCCTCGGAAAGCGACGAGTTGCTGAACAACGCCATCGATGAGGCGATCGGGCGCAAGCCCAAGGGGCATGATTTCGTGATCGACCGGCAGACCCGTCAGCCGGCCGTGACCCGGCACATGAGTGTGACCGGCGGCTGAGCGCGGCCATGCGGAAAACCGACAGCGAACCGAAGCCCGCGCTGCTTGACCGGCCGGCGACGCGCTTGTCCGCGCTCGCGGTCGCGGTCCTTGCGGTCCTCGCCATCGTCTGGATCGGGCGCGTCGGCTTCGCCGGCGTGGCACTGACCCCGTTTGAGCATCTCGCTGCGACTGACGACACGGGCTCTGCCGACAACCCGCAGCTTGCCGCTTGCCTGAAGGAGCGGTTCGGCGCCGTCGAGCAGATGCGCACGGATGCGGTGATCGACGACAACCAGTATGGAGCCTTCAAGGCCCGCGCGGTGAGCTACTGTCAGGCGCAATTCCCGCCGCAATAACAAATCCAAAGGCGATTTCGTCCGGCCTCGGCCGACACGGCACTCTCAGCTGAAACGCATGCGTCGGCGCGCCGGGCGCGCGGGCGGCTCCGCCCTCGGTGCCGCGGCCCGCGCCGGATGACCGTCACTGGCTGGTCCGTCCCGCAGAACCGGAACAGGCTCGGCCGGGGACGCGACATCGATTGCCTCTGCGGCGGAATCGGACGGCGCATCGCGTTGCGCCATGCCCGATGACCCGACAGTCGGGTCCGTCTGATCGTCCGCCGGCGACCGCGTGCCGGGTTCACTGTCCAGTTTCCGCTCTTCGCCGTCTTCGCCCTGCCCCACCCGTGAGACGTTTGTCGCTTCATCAAGGGCCGGTTCAAGCGGAGGCGCCTCACTCTCCGCCGCCGCCTTCGCGGCGGCTTCGGCCTTGTCCCGCTCGTCCATCCAGCCATAGCCGTTGCCGACCTGCCAGGAGGTCTTCAGGCCTTCAGTCAGGGTTTCGACCGTGCGAAAATCCTGGTCGTAGTCGTTGAGACCATCGACGCAGGCGAGCACCGGGTTCGATCGCCAAAGTTTTTGCAGGGCGGCGTTTTTCAGATGCCTTGAAACACCTTCTTTCAAAAAGACCGAATAATCGGACTCAAACGCCAGCGTCTCCAGGTCGACCGCCTCGGCGGCCGACTGGTTCTCCTCGCGAATCCGCGCCTCTTCGGCCGCCTTTTCCGCTTCCGCCTCCGGCGCCAAGCGGGCGTCGTCGCGCTCGCGTTCCTGCTGGACCGCCCGCTTGCGCTGCGACCAGCGGCTCAGGAAACCGGTCTCCTCATCGCCGACCGCCCCCCTGCCCGATCCGCTCGCGCCCGGCACGTCCTTGTCGTTCGTGCTCATGAGCGATCCTCCTCCGGACGTCCCTCGGGGCTGAAGATCGGGGCCTTTCCGAAGATCTGGCGTTCCGCCACCGCCTTGGTGCGGCGCCGTTTCTTGAAGGACGGCGCCTCGGGAATGGCGGCAAGGAACCGCGCCATCCAGGCAACCGTCGCGGCCGGCATGGGAACGCGCTCGACCAGACTGTCGGGACGCTCCATGAAACCTTGCGCTTCGTAAGGATCGGCGGTCACGCCAAACACCCGCCACGGCGGTTCGGACCCGCTGCCGGTTGCCTCCAGAAGCGCCCAGACACAGGGCTCCCCGGTCTCGATGTTGCTGTCGTAGGCCTCGACCATCTTGTGATGCAGCGTCAGCGCATGCGGAGCGGAGAAATACCGCACCGTCTCCCCGTCCCGGGCGATCTCCCGCCAGCCGTCGGTTTCGGGCGCATCCGCGACCACTTCCGGCACGGCCCAGACCCAGTCCACCCACCGCGATGTTGCCGGTCGCCGTTCGAGAACGACGCCGAGCATGGCCGACACTTCCCGTTCCACGCAAAACTCCCAAAATCCGTTGACCCGCATCGGCGACACGGGCCTCTGAGTCACCTCAGGTCATCTTCTGATTTTGGGCCTTTGCAGCCTGAAAGACAATGTCTGTCCTGTGTCAAGACCGCAGCGTCTTCTCTCCCGCACGCGGATTTGCGGCAAAGGCAATCTCGGTTAGGAAAATCCCGATCACCTGCGCTATCTTCCCGGCAAAACGACAAGCTGAGGGAACGCGCCGCCCGGCGGCCCGACGTTTCCGCGACGGAGGAATTCATGACCGCGACCCAGCCAAGGGTTCTCCTGTGCGATTGCGAAAAGACCATGCGCCTCGATCCCGCCCGGATCGACGGACTTGACGCAAACACCCCGCTCCATACCCAATTGTGCCGCTCACAGCTCGCCGCCTTCGAAAAAGCCCTCGCCACCGCGGAACCGCTGGTCGTGGGCTGCACGCAGGAGGCTCCGCTTTTCGACGAACTGGCCGAAGAGCACGGCGCCACGCAGCGCATCGACTACGTGAACATTCGCGAGCGCGCCGGCTGGTGCGCGCGCGGCACCGATCCGCACCCGAAGATCTCGGCACTTCTGGCAGAAGCCATGGTCACCGGCGAGCCGGCGTCCCTGCGCTCGATTGAATCCGACGGTGTCTGCCTGATCTACGGCAAGGGCCAGCAGGCCCTTGATGCCGCCCGCGCGCTCGAAGGCCGGTTGTCCGTCTCGCTTCTCCTGAGCGACGCCTCGGATCTCGTGCTGCCGACGGTTCTCGAGGTGCCCGTCCACAGCGGACGCATTCGCACGGTGTCCGGCTCCCTCGGGGCCTTCTCCGTGACGGTGGACGATTATGCGCAGATCCTGCCGTCGTCGCGTGGGTCGGCGCAATTCGCGATGCCGCGCGACGGTGCAAAGTCGACCTGCAGCCTCATTCTCGATTTGTCCGGCGAAACGCCGCTGGTCACCGCGCCCGACAAGCGCGATGGCTACAGGCGCGTCGACCCGAAAGACCCGGCCGCGGTGGCACGCGCGCTTTTCGACATTTCCGACATGGTCGGCACCTTCGAAAAGCCGGTCTACGTGGAATATGACGCCTCGATCTGCGCCCATGGCCGATCCGGCAAGACCGGCTGTTCCAAGTGCCTCGACGCCTGCCCCGCCGGTGCGATCACCAGCAACGGCAACCAGATCGCGATCGATCCGGGCATTTGCGGCGGCTGCGGATCCTGCGCCGCACATTGCCCGACCGGTGCGGTGGCATATCAGTATCCGGCGCGCGACACGCTGATCCGCCGGCTCCAGATCCTGCTCTCCACCTACGCCAATGCCGGGGGCAAGGACCCCGTCGTGCTGGTGCATGACGAAAGCCACGGGCTCGACCTGATCAATGCCATGGCGCGCTTTTCGGACGGGCTGCCGGGAAACGTGCTGCCGGTCGCGGTCCATGCCGTCACCGTCTTCGGCCATGACGCGATGCTCGCGGCCGTGCTTGCCGGCGCCAGGCGCATGGTTTTCCTCTGTCCGCCGTCGCAGGCCGACGAGACCGCAGCGCTTGAGCGCGAGATCGCGCTCGCCACGGCCCTGCTTGAGGGAATGGGCTATGCGGGCAGCGGCGTGTTCTCGCTCGCCCTGGAAGCCGACCCGGATGCCGTGGCCGGATATTTCACGCCTGCGTCCGGACCGCTCCCGACCACGGCCGCAAGCGTCGCCCCCGTCGGCGGCAAGCGGGACGTCGCGCGCAGCGTCATCTCCCGGCTGATGCAATCGGCGCCCGCGCCGAGAGAAGTTATCGCGCTGCCGGAAACGGCGCCCTATGGGCGCATTTCAATCGATGCCGAAGGCTGTACGCTGTGTCTCGCCTGCGTCTCGTCCTGTCCGGCCAATGCGCTGGCCGACAATCCCGACAAGCCGCAGGTGAGCCTGACCGAGGCCGCCTGCGTGCAATGCGGATTGTGCGCCACCACATGCCCGGAAAACGTCATCACGTTGGAGCCGCGCTACAATTCGGCGCCGGAGGCGATCCGCCCGATCGTGCTGCATGAGGAAGAGCCGGCGACCTGCATCTCCTGCGGCAAGCCCTTCGGCACGAAGTCCTCGATTGCCCGCATTCGCGAGAAGCTCTCGGGCAAGCACTGGATGTTCCAGCGCGAAGACCAGGCCCGCCTGATCGAAATGTGCGACGACTGCCGCATTTCGGCGCAATGGGAGATGCCGGATACGCCGCTGCGCGGCGGAGCGCGGCCGCGGATTGCCACGACGGACGATTATCTGGCGCTTGAAAAGACGCCGCTTTCGGCCGACGATTTCCTCAAGGACGACTGATCTTCCAGTCGCCGAACCCAAAACGCCGCCGGGATCGTCCGGCGGCGCTTTTCGTTTGACTGCGTGTGATCTACGCCGACCCGGCCGGCGGGTCGAGTTCGGGGTCGGCGAGGTTCTGCCGCAGCATCTCGGTGTACTGCTTGACCATATGCTCGACGAAAGCCTCGTGGTCGTCGACCTGCAACACCGCCTTGGCGACATGGGCGTTGTAGCGCGAGGCCGCCCACAGGAAGGCCAGATGCAGATCGGTGGCCGGGATCTTGCGGTTTTCCCGATTGGCCACATCAATGAAGCGGGCGGCGACCTGCAGGAAGCCGGCGGTGTCGAGTTCCCCTTGCGCCCGTGCCGCGCGGCGTTCCTGGCGATTGCTCATCAGCGATATTCCCTCGGTTTGGTCTGTTCCCGGCGGTTTTCGGCCGGTCGGTCAGGTCACCTCGAACCAGGACATCATGCCGGCGACCTGGTGTTCCAGCATGTGGCAATGGACCATCCATTTTCCCGGATTGTCGGCGACAAAGGCGATTTCGACGCGCTCACCCGGATCGGCGAGAACCGTGTCGCGCCATTCCTCGCGTGCCACGGCCGCGCCGTTGCGCGACACCACCTTGAAGTGATGCCCGTGCACGTGAATGGCATGCGGCCAGCGGGTGTCGTTGATGATCGGCATGCGGACGGTTCGCCCCCGGGCAACCGTGAAGGCTGCCGGATCCTCGTGACTGCCGGCAATGCCGTTGAACGACCACACCTTGCCGGCATCCACAAGCTCGCGCATGCCGCGTTGCTCGCCCTTGAGCAGGGCACCACTCATACGGCCCATCGCTCCGCCTTCCATCAGCAGGTCCCGCGTGAGGGCACCCTCCATGTCGAGCGCCATCGGCAGCGGATTGGCGGGAAGTGAAATATCCTCCGGCAGCGGCGTCGTGCGTGCCACGGGATCCCCGTCCAGAACAAATTCGCAGGCTGCAAACGGCTGACCGGACGCTTCTTCGATGGTGAAGGTCTTTGCCTCGGCGGGCAGGTCGACCATCAGGTCCGCGCGCTGCGACGGCGAGATGACCAGGGTTTCATCGGCCAGGGGCTCAGGCGCAATCGGCTGGCCATCAAGCGCGACGAGATGCGGGGCAAGACCGGTAAAGCGAATGGTGAGGATGCGCGCATTGGCGGTGTTGACCACCCGCAGCCGCAAGCGCTCGCCGGGACGCGCCGGAAACCTCGGATAGGGCTGGCCGTTGACCGTCAGTACATTGCCGAGACGGCCCGCATGCGCCCAGTCGTGCATGGCTCCGAGGCTTGCGACATCGATCTGGCGCGCCTCGTCGAGACGCCAGTCGTCAAAGGCCAGCACGACGTCGCGGTCATAGGCCTTCGGCCCGGGCTCCTCGACGACGAGCACGCCGTAAAGCCCGCGCGCGAGCTGCTCCCAGGAGCGGTTATGCGGATGATACCAATAGGTGCCCGCGTCCGGCGCCTTGATGCGATAGTCGAATGTCCCGCCCGGCTCCACTGCCGGTTGGGTCAGGCCGGCGACGCCGTCATAGGCGTTCTCGATGCGGATGCCGTGCCAGTGGATCGTCGACGGCTGCTCCAGTTCGTTCTTGAAGCGGACCTCAAGCGTTTCGCCCTGCTGCATCGTGAGAAGCGGGCCGGGAACCCGACCGTCATAGCCCCAGATGTCGGTCAGCGGCCCGTCGGTTTCCCAAAGGGCCGCCCGGCCCTTGCGCGCACTCAGGACGCGCGGTTCCGGCTCCGCCGCCCGGACCGCCGCACGACCGACCAGAGCCGGGAGCATGAGCCCCATCGCGGCGCCGGTCCCCGACAGAAGCACGCCACGGCGTGTGATCCCAACCGACTTTCTCATCACGTCCCTCTTCAAAACCCGCATTCGCCTGCTGACAAGAGCCTATGCCCGAAACCTGGGTGTGTGAAACCGGAAAGCAAGTGGTCGGCCCGGAACCGCGCGCGCCGGGCCGTCTCAGCCGGTCCAGGCCTCCTCGCCGCGACGCTCGAGCCGGCGGGCGATCGTGCCGAAAGTCACGGCACCCGCGCAGGCCAGGGCCATCACCAGAATCAGCGACCAGACCGTGCCCGGCCACAGTACCCCCGACAGCAGCCAGCCAGTCAAAGCGGAAGCGACGGCCCCCGCGCCGATCTGCAGGCTGCCGGTCAGGCCGGAGGCCGCGCCGGCCAGGTCGGGGCGCACGCTGACAGAGCCGGCAATGGCGTTGGGCAGGGACATGCCGTTGCCGATACCGACCACGAACATCGGCGCAAACAGCGACAAGGGATGGACGAAGCCAAGGGCAAATGTCGCGGCGATGGTGGAAACCGCACAAATCAGCACGCAATTTCCGCCGAGAATCATACGCGAGATCCCCAACCGCTCCGAGAACCGCCCGGAAATGCCGTTTCCGACCATATAGCCGGCCGCGACCATGATGAAATAAAGGCCATACGCGGAAGGCGACATGTCGAACAAGCGGGCTGCGAGAAACGGAGCGCCGCCGAGGAACGAGAAGAAGACCGCCGACGTGAAGGCCGAGGTCAGCGTGTAGGCCCAGAACAGCCGCGAGCGCGACAGAGCCGAATAGCTGCGCACCAGACCGCGCACCCCTCCCCCGGACGCGCGGGTGTGATGGGTCTCATGCAATTCCGCCCAGGCCCAAGCGAGCACCAGCGCGCCAAGGGCAATCATCAGGTAGGAACTGGACCGCCAGCCGAAGGTCTCGTCGAGAACGCCGCCGATGGCCGGCCCGATCATCGGCGCGACCGCCATGCCCATGGTGACATAGCCGATCATGCTGGCGGACTGTCGACGGTCGAAGAGATCGCGCACGATGGCGCGTCCGAGGACGATACCGGCGCAGCCGCCGGCCGCCTGCAGCATGCGCCCTGCCAGCATAACCTCGATGCTCGTTGCCGCCGCGCAGGTCAGACTGCCGAGAAGAAAAACGCCAAGCCCCGACAACAGCACCGGCCGCCGGCCATAGCGGTCGGACAGAGGGCCGATGCCGATCTGCGCGATGGCGATCGCCGCGAGATAGAGCGACAGCGACAGTTGCACCATCGCTGCCGTGGTGCCGAACACATCGACCAGCACCGGCAGCGAGGGAAGATAGATATTGAGTGCGAGCGGGCTGACGGAGGATACGGCAACGAGCAGGGGAAGCGAGGGGCGGCGTTGCGGCAGGGCCGTCGATAGGCTGTTTGTCATACGGTTAAGTACGGTCTGTGCGCCGGCATTGGCAAGAACAAAGGCCGGCGCACAGGAGAAGCCCCTATCACCTCTTTTTGAATTTCCGCAGCGGCAATCAAACGCCCGGATCGCGCGTCACGGGGCGGAACACGTGCCGAAACAGCGAGCGGACGGCAAGCGCGCGTTCGCGGCGCCCCTTTTCCGTCAGGAAGCGCAGATCAGCATCGCTCAGGTGAAAAGGATCAAACCGTTGGGGGTCATGGCGGGACATCGCAAGCTCCTATCTTCGACCGGCGACGTCGGTGAACATCGCCTGTCACCTGAAGTAGTTTGTTGCACCCACCGCGACAAACGCGTATTTCTCCGGCTTCAGATTAGGAAAGCTCATCCGAATGCGGTTCAACCTCCCCCATGTGAACAGCCTGCGCGTGTTCGAGGCCGTGGCCCGGCACATGAGTTTCTCGCGTGCGGCGGCGGAGCTGAACCTCACGCCGTCGGCCCTCAGCCATCAGATCCGCACGCTCGAGGACCATTTCGGCCAGCCGCTGTTCAAGCGGATGAACCGGTCGATCGCGCTCACCCAGGCCGGGCGACGGCTGCTGCCCGGCGTCGAGCAGGGCCTTCTTCTCCTGAACGATGCAGTGGCGGAGCTGGCGGCCCCGCACAGCGACACCCGGCTTGTTGTATCGACCGGTCCGGCCTTCGCCGCAAAATGGCTCGTGCCGCGCCTGCACCGCTTCGTGGATGCCCATCCCGACATAGAGATCCTGGTGTCGGCGAACATGAAGAACATCGACTTCGTTACAGGAGATGCCGACGTCGGCATCCGCTTCGGGCTTGGCGACTACGACGGGCTGGAAGCCGAGCCTCTGCTGGAGGAAACCGCGACCCCGGCCTGCACGCCGGAGATTGCAGCAGGTTTGACCTCGCCGGAGGCCCTTGCCGGGGTCTCGCTTCTGCATGACGACAGCATTCGTCACCTGCCGGATGTCCCGGGCTGGGCGGACTGGCTCGCCGCGGCCGGGGCCTCAAGCGTCGACCCCTCCCGCGGCCTGCGGTTCAACCACGCCGAACACGCGCTCGATGCGGCGGCGGCGGGCGCCGGCGTCGTGCTCGCGCGGCAAAGCCTTGCGGCCGGCGACATTCGCATCGGCCGGCTGGTCACGCCATTTGCGCTGAAACTGCCGATCCGCCCCAGATTCCACCTGGTCGGACTGCCCGCGACCTTCCGCCGCCGTGCGGCCGCGACCTTCCGCGACTGGGTGCGTCAGGAGATCGCGGAAACGTCAGCTGCCGCGTAATCCCGTCGTGGCCGCAGGGCCGGCCTTGCGCAGACGCTTGCGCTCGCGCATCAGGCTGTAGAGGCCGGTCGCGACCAGGATGGCGATGCCGGCAAGTGTCGCAAGATCGGGAATATCACCCCAGACCACATAGCCGATCAGGATCGCCCACAGGATGATGGAGTAGCGAAAAGGCGCGACCATCGAGATGTCGCCCATGCGCATCGCGGAGATCAGACAGGTAAAGCCGACGAGAATGAAGCCGGCGGCGGTTGCCAGGAACAGCAGCTCCTTCGTCGTCGGCATCGGCCATGTCTCGGTCGTGGACAGCATAAGCCCCATCGCCGAGACCCCCAGCAACGTGGCGAAGGAAACACCGAGGGTTGGCACATTCGGCGGCAGGACGTTGGTCGAAAGGTCGCGCAGAACCATGAACATCACCCCGGCAAGCGCGACCAGCGCCCAGGCGTCGAAGCCGGCCATGCCGGGACGCACGATCAGCAAGACCCCGCAAAATCCGACAATGATCGCCGTCCAGCGCCGCCAGCCGACCGGCGCACCGAGAAAGATCGCTGCTCCCGCGGTTACCAGCAGCGGCAAGGCCTGCAGGATGGCGGTCGCATTGGCGATCGGCAGGTGAAACAGCGCCGTCAGATAGAACATGGTCGCGACAACCTCGGCGAAGACGCGCACACCGACCCATTTGTTCAACAGCAGCGGAAAGCGGCGGATCGAGCCGTTGGCGACGCAGATCACCAGCAGGAAGGCGAGCGCGAAGACCCCGCGCAGGAACATGATCTGCCCGAGCGGCAGGTTCTCCGACACGAGCTTGACGAAGCTGTCGTTGAAAATGAAGCCCATCATGGCGAGCATCATGATGGCGACGGCGCGCCCATTGTCCGGGGAGGTCATGTCAAGCCTTGCAGGTTGCGCCGCATCCGAATGGTGCGGAGGAAAATCAGTTTCGGCGGCGCACGGGGAGATTTGTCAAAAGGTTCTGCGGCTTCATGCGAATGATGCCGTCGCTCCCCACAGCCAGCCCGAGCCAGACGGGCTTGCCGCGCATGGACTCGATACTATCGCTGCGGTTGTCAAAGTCGAGCCGGAACAGCGCTGCGATGCGGCCCAGCTCGCTCTCGTCCACCGGCGTTCCCTCATAGAGCGCGTTCAGGAGGCGCGTCGCCTCTGAATCGAGCCCGATGTGCCAGGACCAGCGTTCGTCGCGGATCGACTGCTGCGGCTGGATCCGGACGCCCACGCCGTGGAAATGACCGATCCAGCTTTCCAGCACGCGCGCAAAGGCATCAAGCGCCGGTTCGGTGAAGCGGAAATCGATCGCCGTATCGAAGCGGTCGGAGCGCTCCCAGTAGATGTCCTTGTTGTCGTCCCCGAGCACATCGAGGGCAACGTCGCGCGTCGGCGTGCCCGCCTCGGCAAGCAAGGCGCCCAGTCCGCCAAGGCCGCCGGTCTTCGAATAGGTCTCGACGATCTCGGCATCGGCGAGCATCAGCTGACCGTCGGCGGTGGTTACCGACTGCTCGCGAAACAGAATTTCTCCAGCCCGCACCCGAAGCGGATCCGCCACCTTGCGCAGGATATTATGCGCGATCAGATGGACCATCTGGTCGATGAACACCGGCGGGATGGAGACCGTTGCCCCCTCGCCGAACAAGGCGGCATAGGAGGCCTCTATCGTGCCGTGGCGCGCCAGATGGTCGCGAAACGCCAGAATGACGCGATAGTTGTCGGCTGCATCCAGATCCCTGATCGCCGCGATCTCCTCATCGGCGACGGCCCGGAACGGGTCGCTCATCAGCGCCTCGAACAGGCGATGTTCCGCTTCGCAGGACTCCTCGACGGGATGGATCTCCGGGCGGGTGTAATAGGCGCGCAGGAAATCCGGTGTGACCGTGAGCCAGCCGTTTTTCTCCCGCTCCACAAGATGCATGCCGGAGGATTTCCAGAAGCTTGGCATCACTCGTCTCCGCTCACGTCCCAGATCCGCGCGTGCGGCGCGTTCTCAGGCGGGGTCACCAGATGGAAGCGTTCGTTGATCGCCCCCTCGTCATCGATCTCGCGCTGGATCGCCAACAGCGAATTGATCTCCAGTTCCTCCGCCAGTTCCATGGTGTCGGCGATTTCGGCCTCCGCCACGCCATGCGCGGCCTCGGCGCTCGGCGCCCCGTGTTCGTCTACGAAATACTGGGCAAGACGCTCCACAAGCCGGGCGCGCTCGTCTTCGGAGATCTCGGCCGGCGTCGCCAGCGTGGACCAGCCGAAAGTTTCAAGCGACAGGAAGCCCGACACGAAGGCCTGGCGGATCTTTCCTTCCAGACCTTCCTGCGTGTAGGCGCGAAAGGCGAAGGTGCCCGGAATGACCCAGTCGCCCGGTTCCGCCGCTGCGGGAAACACATGGGCGTCCGATGCATCGAGACGGATGGCTTTCAGGAATTTTGGCATGATCAGGCCTCCGAGGCCTCGAGAGAGTGGGACGTGAGATGCTCGTTCAGCTTCAGCGACACGGTGTCGCTGCCGTCCGCGGCATTACGTTTGAGGAGCAGGTTGCCGCCCTCGTCCAGTCCGAGAAAGGTGCCTTCGATCAGGCCGTCGGCCGTCTTGACGGCATGCGGACCGCGATAGCCCTCGGCGCGGAAGAGCCAGTTTTCCAGAACCGGCGCAAAGCCGTCGACATCCCAGGAGTGGATCCAGGTCAGGAGGTGGCGCGACAGGGATTCAATCACCTGTGTCCGGTCGAGATCGACCGCCCCCTCGTCGATCAGGCTGGTGCGGTCGGGCGTTTCACCGGGCTCCAGCGGACCGTCGAGCGGCGCCAGCCGGAAGTCGAGCGCAACCACGAGCCAGAGCGGCGCGCCGTCCTCATCCAGCTCGTCGCTTGTCGCCAGGCGCACATGTCCCACGGTCGCGCCATTGACCTTGAACACATCCGGCCAGAGAAAGGTCAGCGCCGTCTCCGGCGGCGTGATGGCGCCAAGCGCGTCATTTGCCGCCACCATGGCGAGGAAGAGCATCTCGACCGCCCGGTCGGGAACGACCTCCGGTTCGAGAACCAGCGCCAGCGCAACGACGTCCGTGCGTCTGGACCAGACGAGATCGCCGGCGGAAAACCGCCCTGCTCGCGCCTCCGCGCAGGCGGTTTCGAAGACGTCTGCGCTCGCAGGTACGGGATGGCCCGTCAGCAGGGGCGGAAACGTCGGGTCGGGCGTCAACACGGCCCCTCTCCTTCACAGATTGAATCACATCGTTCAAGCGCTGCCTGAAAGGCCGAAAGCGCCGGATCGAGAGTCCCGCCAAGGGATTGGCGACACGCACTCATCTTCTGAATCAACCGCAAGCGCTCAGCCGTCGCCCAGATCGATCTCGCCGGTCACGACATGCTCGAACGACTGTCCGTCGATGGTCAGGACCACACGCGCAGGCAAGGTGCCGCTGGTCAGACCGGCATCGCGGACATGCGCCTCAAGCGCCTGCTGCGAGGTCACGCCGACCTGCTTCAGGAACTTGCGCATGGACATGTTGAAGGTGTCGTTGTCCATCTCGTCTCTTCCTTGTGTGACGGGTTTCACGCGAGAGCCTGTCGCCTTCGCAAAATGATTCAACCCGTTGTCAGTCAGATTCCGTTTTTCGCTTCAAGTCTTTGATCAGTCGTCCAAATCGAGTTCGAGATCAAGCTCGGCGCCATCACGGCGCAGCGTCACTTGTCCTCGCGCGTCGGCGCGTTCCATCCGCCCGCGCAAGGCCGCCACGGTGCGCACCGGCCAACCGTCGAACGCCAGCAGCACGTCGCCGACCCGCAGCCCCGCGCGCGCCGCAGGACCATCAGCGACCACATCGACGATCGCCAGCCCGGGACGCTCCGGGCCCAAAGGGGTAGCACGCAGGCGCGCGCCAAGCGACCTGCGCGCTGAGTTCCCGTCGCGCGCCGCCGCCACCACCCGCTGCACGAGGGGCGCCGACACCGCGAAGTTCACGCCGATATCGCCGTCACTCGCTTTCGTGTAGATCGCCGACAACAGGCCGACAAGGCGTCCTTGCATATCGACAAGCGCCCCGCCGCTGGCGCCGGGATTGACCGCCGCGTCGGTTTGCACAAAGTCCTCAATTGCATTGAAGCCGATCCCGCCGCGCCCCTGTGCCGAAACCACGCCGCAACTGATCGAGACACCGAGGCCGAAGGCATTGCCGATGGCGCAGACGGGCATTCCGGCAACGGGATCGCGTGGGGCGAGGGCAAGTCCCTCTCCCGCCATCGCATCCGGCACGGCGGCGCGCAGGACCGCAAGATCGGTTTCCGGGTCACGATGGAGGATTTCCACGGGAAGGATGCGTCCGTCCTCAAGCCGGATCCGCGCCGCGGTGGCGCGGCCAAGCACGTGATCGGCGGTCAGCAACAGGCCATCGGGCGACAGGCGAACGGCGGAGCCCTCCGGCTCCTGCGTATTCACCGCGCCGGCCGGCCAGTCGGGCAGGAGGGCGACGACCTGGCGACGCGCGGCCGAAAGGCTCTCAAGTGCTGCGGATGACGGGACACCCCCGATCGACACTGCCGCAGCCTGATCGGCCAGACCGGGAGAGGTGCTCACGCCGAGGGCAATCACGACGCCGAGACCGACCGCCCTCGCCCGGCTGATCAGATCGGGCAAGGGTGTGATCAATCCCCGTCGCCGGACGACAGGCGCACCGCGCCGGGCGTGTTCGTCGAATAAACGGCGCTGGCGGAATAATCGAGACCATGCGTCAGAAACGCCCAGGCTCCGGTTCCAATCACCGCGACTGCAATGATCGCTGCTACGAACGCCTTCATTTCCCGTCTTCCTTCTTGATCTGCGCGGGCGCCGCACCGGGCGCCGTCGCCTGTTTCAGAAACCGTACCAGCGCATTGCGTTCCTCGACGCTCTTCAGTCGCTGGATCGGCATTTTCGTCCCCGGCGTGACGACATCCGGGCCGTGATCGAACAGGTCGGAGATCGTCTTTTCGGTCCAGGTGAAGTCCGCGTCCAGAAGCGCCTGCGAGTAGGGATATCCCGGCAGGCTCCCCACCTTGCGCCCGAAGACGCCGTAAAGCGTCGGCCCGGCCCGATTGCCGTCATCCGGCGTCAGCGTATGGCAGACCGAGCACTTGCGGGCGAACTGCAGCGCGCCGGGGTCTTCCGTATCCGCCACCTGGAAGCGGCGCGGGAAGGAACTGCCCACCGGTTCGAACGGCTTGCGCGGTGCGATCTGCCACGCATTCACATGGTCGTCGAGCCCTGCGTAGAAGGCGATCGCCCTGTCGCTTGTCAGCGCCAGGCCCCAGACGGGGCCATAGGGATTCTCGTAGCGTTCGAGAAGCTCCCAGGCCCTTGCGTCATAGACGCGGATCTGTCCGTCGCCCCCGCCACTTGCGAGCAGACCGCCGTCCCGGTCCTGCGCGAGGGCCAGCACCGGCCTGTCATGGCTTGCAAGCTGCTTGGCGACCTCTCCGCTTGCGATATCGACCACCGCGACCGTTCCGTCCGTTGCACCGAAGGCGATCTTGTCGCCACCCTCCAGAAGACGGAGGACGTTGATGCCCCAGCCGTGAACATGAACCTCCCGGAGCAGCGCACCGTCGCGGCGAACGAAGGATCGAATGACCCCGTCCGACGATCCGGTGAAAACCGTTTCCTCGTCGGGGGAAAACGCCACCGCATTGACGTTGTTGCGATGGCCGGTCAGCCGCCCCGCGGGGACGAGTGCCTCATCGCGAACCTCGAAAAGATGTGCGCTTCGGTCCCAGGAGGCGACCGCGACATGGCGACCGGACGCCGACACCGCGAGCGACAGCATCTTGTCGTCGCCGGTATCGACACGCGAGAGAACCGACCCGTCGGCAAGGTTCCACAGCAGCACCGCTCCGTCGTCGCCGACCGATACGGCCTTGGTGCCGTCGGCCAGGAATCTTGCGTCATTTGCCGCCGCATCATGGCCGATCAGCCGCTTAACCAGCCGGGCCTCGCCATCGGACAGGTCCCAGAGGATCACGGAGTAATCGAACGAGGTGGTCAAGGCCCTGCGCTCGTCGGCCGAAAGCACCACGGATTTCACCGGTCCGCCGTGACCGCTCATCCGCTCCGGCCAACCGGAGGCCGTCGCCGCACCGGTGAGCGCGGCGACGATCAGGGCGGCACATCCCACGAGATGCCGCAACACGGAGCCTACTCGGCAGGCTGGGGCGTCGGAGCGGCGGTCGACTTGCCCGCCTCGCCCTGACGCGCAAGCACTTCCTCCACCCAGAGGGAATGGTGCTCCTTGGCCCAGTTGAGGTCGCCCTCACCCGACCCCATCGCATCGAACGCGCCTTCCATGCCGATCGAGCCGATGTAGATATGGGCGATGATCACACAGACCAGGAAGACACTCATGATCGAATGCCACAGCGTCGCGAGCTGCTGTTCCTGAAGCACGGACAAGGCGGTGGGCAGGCTGGTCCCGAAGATGGAATTGACCGCCTCGAAAGTCCCGCCGAAGAAATGCGTCGTGTAGGGGAACAGAAGCGACCAACCCGACACCGACACCGACAGACCGCCAAGGATCGTCAGCCAGAAGATCATTTTCTGGCCGGCGTTGAACTTCTTCGCGGGCGGATGGAGGTGCTTGGAGAACAGGCCGCCGGCCTGCAGGATCCACTTGATGTCGGTGCGATCTGGCAGATTGTGCTTCACCCACATCACGAAGATCATCGCCAGCCCCGCCATGAAGGCGAAGGCGAGATAATTGTGCAGGTACTTTCCGACCATCGTCAGCCAGGCGAAGGCCTCCGCGCCGATGACCGGCAGCAGCACGTATCGGCCGTACATCACGTTGAGGCCGGTCAGTGCCAGAATGATGAAGGAAGACGCCAGCATCCAGTGACCGAAACGCTCAACGCCGGCAAAGCGGGTGATCGTCTTGTCGCTGCGCCCGTGTTCGATCTTGATCCGCCCGCGAATGGCGAAGAACAGGCACAAGACCACGATGATCGCAAGCAGCGCCCAGCTGGCGTAAAGGGCGATGGGACCATTGCGCAGCGAGCGCCAAAGTTCGCCTTCCGACTGAACCAGAGTGGCGGATTTCTGGTCCGGGATCGACACATTGCCGGCCTCGCCCTGACGCACCGCCCGCCAGAAATCCGTGTCCGACGTTCCGCCAAGCGTATTGCCGGGAACGAGGCCATCGACCGGAGATTCGCTTGCAACCTCGGGCGCGGTGCCCTGCTGCGCCAGCGCCGGCGTATCAGCCGCAAGGACGATTGCGGCGAAAACCGCCAGTGCAATGCCGCCGGCCCTCGCGGCACGCGCCAGGGTGCCAAGCCTCATGAAAAGTCCATTCGCGATCATGACCATCGTTCACTCTCCCGCCGACATGACGCCGGGCTCCCTCGAATTCGTCTGCTGTGCGGACCCGGTCCGCACTCCGCCCCTCGCCGCGGCCTCGCTCAAAAGCGCTGACGATCGCCGCGCTGCTGCAGGGCGCGGCGGTCGGCTTCGGTCAGTTCCTCATCCGGCGCTCCCTGATAGACGCCCTTTTCGACGATCAGCGGCCGGTTCTGTTCATCTTCCCGACAGCCGGACAGCGCAGAGAGCGCAAGCACCGACAAAGCGACAACCGCCAACGTCCGATTTCCCGATCCCACGTCCAAACTCCTTGCCCATGTCACCCGCGCCGACCGTCTGCCCAACCGGCAGCACCGTCGACCGAGCTGATATTCCTGCCCGACCGGACCGGCCTCTCGAGGGCCCGTCACCGGCACGGCCGGATGCGCCCCGGCGACATCCGTATTACACCGTATGTCTTAGCGCATCCCAGACCTTTTGCCAGTCCGCAGATACCATTGCGCAGGATTTTCCCACGCACCAAAATCTCAGAAAACGTTGCGGCCGGGGCCATGCGAAAGCGCGCGGGCGAAGCAGAGCCCAAATGGGGCAGACCCCGTCAATCAGCCGGCCACGACCGCCTGGCCTTCGCGGGCGCCCTTGCGGGACGCACCACAGAAAACAAAGGCGGCCAATGGCCGCCTTTGCCGTGTTCGTTTCAGGCGGCTTCGACCTAGAAGCTACCGGACTTCTGCTCGTAGGCCGTGCCCCAGCCCCAGGCGCCGCTGCCGAAACCGCGGGCGACGACACGCTCGCGGTAGATCGCGGACACGACGTCGCCGTCGCCGGCCAGAAGCGCCTTGGTCGAGCACATTTCCGCGCAGAGCGGAAGCTTGCCTTCGGCCAGACGGTTGCGACCGTATTTGGCGTATTCGGCAGACGAGTTGTCGGCTTCCGGACCGCCGGCGCAGAAGGTGCACTTGTCCATCTTGCCGCGCGAGCCGAAGTTGCCGGCCTGCGGATACTGCGGCGCGCCGAAGGGGCATGCGTAGAAGCAGTAGCCGCAGCCGATGCACAGGTCCTTGGAGTGCAGGACCACGCCCTCGTCCGACTGATAGAAACAGTCGACCGGGCAGACCGCCATGCAGGGCGCATCCGAACAATGCATGCAGGCGACAGAGATCGAGCGTTCGCCCGGCTTGCCGTCCTGGATCGTCACCACGCGGCGACGATTGATGCCCCACGGCACCTCATGCTCGTTCTTGCAAGCTGTCACGCAGGCGTTGCACTCGATGCAGCGCTCGGCGTCACAGAGGAATTTCATCCGTGCCATGATCTATCCCCCTTACGCCACGCGCTCGATGCGGCACAGCGTGGCCTTTGTTTCTTGCATCTGGGTGACCGAGTCGTAGCCATAGGTCTGGGCCGTGTTGGTGGCCTCACCCAGGACATACGGGTCGGAACCCTTCGGATACTTGTGCCTCTGGTCCTCGCCCTGGAAGTGCCCGCCGAAGTGGAAGGGCATGAAGGCGACGCCGGAGCCGACACGCTCGGTGACCATTGCCATGACCTTCACCTTGCCGCCTTCCGGACCGTGCACCCAGACCATCTCGCCGTCGCGAACGCCAAGGTCGTTGGCATCGCGGGTGTTGATCTCGACGAACATGTCCTGCTGCAGCTCGGCCAGCCAGGGGTTGGACCGCGTCTCGTCGCCGCCGCCCTCGTACTCCACCAGGCGCCCCGACGTGAGAATGATCGGGAAGTCCTTGGAGAAGTCGTTTTCCTGGATCGACTTGTAGCGGGTGGGGACACGCCAGAAGGTCTTGTCCTCATAGGTCGCATATTTGTCGAGCAGGTCGCGGCGGTTGGTGTAGAGCGGCTCGCGGTGCAGCGGCACCGGATCCGGGAAGGTCCACACCACGGCACGGGCCTTGGCGTTGCCGTAGGGAGCGCAGCCATGCTTGATCGCCACCCGCTGGATGCCGCCGGACAGGTCGGTCTTCCAGTTGGTGTTCTCGCCGGCAACAGCCTCGATGGAGGCCCGCTCCTCGTCGGTCAGATCCGCGTCCCAGCCAAGCTTCTGGAGCATGGCCATGGTGAACTCGGGATAACCGTCCTCGATTTCCGACCCGGCCGGCCAGGAAGATTCGGCGAGCAGGTTGTCACCGTCCTTCTCGACGCCGAAGCGGGCGCGGAAGCCCATGCCGCCCTCGGAGACCGGCAGCGACGTGTTGTAGAGAACGGCCGAACCGGGATGGTTCATTTCCGCCGTACCCCAGCACGGCCACGGCAGGCCATAGTAGTCGCCATCGGCCGGACCACCCTTCGCCCGCAACGTCGTGCGATCGAAGGTGTGCTGGTTCGCCATGTGGAGCTTGAGGCGCTCCGGCGACTGGCCGGTGTAGCCGATGGTCCACATGCCGCGGTTGAACTCGCGCGTCACGTCCTCGATCACCGGCTCGTTGCCATTGACTTCGATGTTCTTGAACATGTCGTCGGCGAAACCGAACTTCTTGGCGAAGAGATAGGCGATCTCGTGATCGGTCTTGCTCTCGAACAGCGGATCGATGACCTTTTCGCGCCACTGCAGCGAGCGGTTGGACGCGGTCACCGAGCCATAGGTCTCGAACTGCGTCGTCGCCGGCAGCAGATAGACGCCGTCCTTGCGGTCATGCATCACCGCCGACATGGTCGGGAACGGGTCGATGATGACAAGAAGGTCGAGCTTTTCCATCGCCTTCTTCATGTCGGGCAGACGGGTCTGCGAGTTCGGGGCATGGCCCCAGAACACCATCGCACGGGTGTTGTCCGGCTGCTGAAGGTTGGCCTTGTCCTCAAGCACGCCGTCGATCCAGCGCGACACCGGAATGCCGGTCTCGAACATCATCGGCTTGTCGCTGCCGTCGGCTGCCTTCATCGTGGCAAAGCGCGCGGCGAGGTTCTCGAACGGCACATCCCAGACGCGGGCCCAGTGCTTCCACGATCCTTCCGCCAGGCCGTAGTACCCCGGCAGCGTGTCAGCGAGAACGCCGAGATCGGTCGCGCCCTGCACATTGTCATGGCCGCGGAAGATGTTGGTTCCGCCGCCTTCCTTGCCCATGTTGCCGAGGGCAAGCTGGAGAATGCAGTAGGCGCGCGTGTTGTTGTTGCCGTTGGTGTGCTGCGTGCCGCCCATGCACCAGATCACCGTCCCCGGACGGTTGTTGGCGAGCGTGCGCGCAACGCGCTTGAGCTGCGAGCCGGGAACGCCGGTGACGCGCTCGGTCTCTTCCGGCGTCCACTTGGCAACCTCGGCGCGGATCTCGTCCATGCCCCAGACGCGCTGGCGGATGTACTCGCGGTCTTCCCAGCCGTTCTCGAAGATGTGCCAGAGAATGCCCCAGACCAGCGCCACGTCCGAACCCGGGCGGAAGCGGACATACTCCGACGCATGCGCCGCGGTGCGCGTGAAGCGCGGGTCGCAGACGATCAGCGGCGCGGCGTTTTCTTCCTTGGCCTTGAGAACATGCAGCAGCGAGACGGGATGCGCCTCGGCCGGGTTCCCGCCGATGATGAAGATCGCGCGGCTGTTGTGGATGTCGTTGTAGGAGTTCGTCATCGCACCGTAACCCCAGGTGTTGGCAACACCTGCGACCGTGGTGGAGTGACAGATACGCGCCTGGTGATCGACGTTGTTCGTGCCCCAGAAGGCGGCGAACTTGCGCACCAGATACGCCTGCTCGTTGTTGTGCTTGGCCGAGCCAAGCCAGTAGACGCTGTCCGGTCCGCTCTCGTCGCGGATCTTCTGCATCTGGTCGCCGACTTCCTCGATCGCCTGATCCCAGGAAATCCGCTCCCACTTGCCGTCGACGAGCTTGGTCGGATACTTCAGCCGACGCTCGCCATGGGCGTGTTCACGCACCGACGCGCCCTTGGCGCAATGGGCGCCCAGGTTGAACGGGCTGTCGAAACCGGGCTCCTGCCCCGTCCAGACGCCGTCCTGCACCTCGGCCAGCACCGTGCAGCCCACCGAACAGTGCGTGCAGACGGTCTTCTTGATCTCGGCCGCTGCCGTCGTCGGCCCCGCGGCCTCCGCCTTGCGAACCATGCCACCGGTCAGCGCCCCGGCCGCGGCGAGACCGCCAGCAGCAAGACCGGACCGGCGCAAGAAGGTCCGACGGTCCATCGCGCTGGCCCCCATGGCCTCCACGGCGGACGTCAACCGGGTGCGACGGGCGACTGCGCTCGTCTTTTTCCTCAGCATCTCGTTTCTCCCTCAATCGCGCGAAGCATTGCCATTGCGCCTGCGCGGTGGGCCTCGCATCTGTGCCGATCCGAAGCCTGCGAAAACCGCCGCATCCCTGCCCTTGAGGACAGACGCGGCGTGTCCAAACCCGTCTTAGAAGCGTGCCGACTTGTAGAAGGTCTTCACGTGATCCGTCTCACGGTAGCCCGCTGCCGTCTCGGGAAGCGCCTGCTCGGCCGAAGCTTCGCCTGCGACCAGCGTCGCCGAGCTGGCGACCGCACCAAGACCCGCAAGCTTCAAAAAGCTGCGCCGATCCGCTTCCACCGCTGTCTCTTTCCGTTTCATGTCAACCTCCTCGGTTAAAAGCCGGACTTCGGTCCGCACCACGTTTCCGGACACGCGGACCCCGGGTCCGCGCATCCGTCAGTCACACCGCGCCGCGCCGTTCCGCAAACAGCGCATCCGCATGATCTTCCAGTTCGATGAACACCTGCCCGAGCCGGCCGAGCGCGGGATACACCGCCCCGCTGTCTGTAGCCGCAAGATCCTTAAAGAAATACGGCGCCCAGGTGGCCAGATGCGCGCGAAAGAAGCGCGAGGGCGCGGTCGCCGACCCGTCGCCGAACTCGCCCTCGATCAGCCCGGCCATCATCTGGCACAGGGCCGCGATATGATCCTCCGGCTCCTTGACCTCGGGATCCCGCTCCATCCCGAGCCGGCGCATGTCCTGGCGCAGCAAGGCGAGCGGCTTCTCGTTCAGGAAGCCGGTCAGATAGTAGGAGCCATAGGGAACGAGCTCGCCGCGCCCGACGCCGATGAACAGGTCATGGTAGTCGCGGGCAAGCTTTTTGGGGTCGGCTTCGGACGCCGCCTTGGCAAGTGCTGCAATCGCATCCGCCAGATCGCCCGCACCCCCGCTCAGCCCGGACACGACATCAAGCCAGTCCTGACCGACCGGACCCTGCAGGCCGCTCGCCAGCAAACCATATAATGCGACCCGATCCCGGTCCTCGGGACCAACATCAAGATCTGCACCGCCGGTCGGCGCGTCCTGCATTTCTGTCAAACGGTCGCCGGCAGCATCGTCGCCCGGAACCGCAAATTCATCAGCCATCATTCAGGCAGTCTCCCTCGGTCGCAAAGATAGCGGGTGGAACCAAACTGTTGCAAATGAATTCAGTTTTGCGTCGCGTAGCGTAAGAACCGCGCTTTCCTGTCGCTCGAACACGATTTTCGGAATAAACAGCACCAGAAGTCACAAAATGCATATCCAGACGACCCGTGAGATGCTGCATCGCAGCAAATCGGCCGGTCTTCCGCGATCCGGCAGTTCCCTCTGAACCGAGAAACCGGGCAACAATCTTGACCAATCGAAAAAAGCTGAGTTTTTCCGGAAACTTATAATGCCCAAATGACATAGACTTTGGTCTAAATCAGACCCGCCAACCGGCCGGATCGCCGCCACGATTCGCTTCCCCGCGCCGCAGGCGACCGCATGCAAAAGGCCTCAAGAAAAAGGGCGCCACGACAATCGCGGCGCCCGAACTTTGCATGGTCCGCGTCAGGGACCATCAGCTCTCGATGACGATCTTCGGAGCGGCCCGCTCGCCGCCCTCCTTGTGACGCTCGACCTCGGCCCAGACCTTCGCGGCAATCTCCTTATAGACCCGCGCGTGGGGACCATCCGGGTCGGTGACCACCAGCGGCGTGCCGGCGTCGGAGTTCTCGCGGATCGCCATGTCGAGCGGAACCTCGCCAAGGAAGGGAACACCGAGTTTCTCGGCTTCCGAGCGCGCGCCGCCATGTCCGAAGACATCGTGACGCCCGCCGCAGTCGGGACACAGGAAATAGCTCATGTTCTCGACGATCCCGAGCAAGGGAACATCAACGCGGCGGAACATGTTCAGTCCCTTGCGGGCATCGATCAGCGCGAGGTCCTGCGGCGTCGACACGATGACGGCCCCCGCGAGCGGCACGTTCTGCGCCATCGTCAGCTGCGCGTCACCCGTACCCGGCGGCATGTCGACCACCAGAACATCGAGGTCCCCCCAGGCAACCTCGCGCAGCATCTGGGTGATCGCGGAGATCACCATCGGCCCGCGCCAGATCATCGGAGTTTCCTCTTCCACCAGGAACCCCATCGACATCACCTTGATGCCATAGCCCTTGAGCGGCTTGAGAATGCGTCCCGACACGGGCTCTGGGCGTCCGGTGACGCGAAACAGGCGCGGGATCGACGGACCGTAGATATCGGCATCCAGGACGCCCACCTTGAGACCGTTCGCCTGCAGCGCCAGCGCAAGATTGCAGGTGGTGGTGGACTTGCCGACACCGCCCTTGCCCGACGCCACCGCGATAATCGCCTTGACGCCCGGAACACCCGGCTTGTCGCCGCCTCCGGCCGCTGCCGGCTTCGCCCG